>JAJZVF010000070.1 GCA_021845825.1 Pseudomonadota bacterium
CTACCAGTGACAGCGTGACTCCCCTCGGTGCCGCCGGTCCGCACGACCTGCGCGGGCGGACGCTGCGCGATCTGCGCATCTCGGTCATGGACCGCTGCAACTTTCGCTGCCCGTACTGCATGCCGCGCGAGACCTTTCACGACAAATACCGCTTTCTCGGCTCCCGCGAGCGGCTGTCGTTCGATGAAATCGTGCGCCTCGCCAGGCTGTTCGTGCGGCTGGGCGTGCGCAAGCTCCGCCTGACGGGCGGGGAGCCGCTGCTGCGGCCCAATCTCACCGACCTCATCGGCGATCTGACGGCCATCGAAGGGATCGAGGACATCGCTCTCACCACCAATGGCGCTCTGCTCGGCAAGTACGCCTTCGAGCTGCGGGCCGCAGGCCTGCAACGCATTACGGTCAGTCTCGACAGCCTCGATCCAGAGGTCTTCACGCGCCTCAGCGGCGGATTCGGCGCCCTGGAGGACGTGCTCTCGGGCATCGAGCATGCCCAGCGCGCCGGGCTCGAGCCGATCAAGATCAATACCGTCATCCAGCGGGGTCTGAACGACCACACCGCGCTCGACCTGGTGGAACGCTTCCGCGGCACGGGCGTCATCGTGCGCTTCATCGAGTACATGGACGTGGGCAACCGCAACCACTGGCAGCCGGGATTGGTGGTCCCCTCGAAGGAACTGGTCGCCCGGATCGGTGCGCGCTGGCCGCTTACGCCCCTTGAGCCCGCCTACCGCGGCGAGGTGGCCGAACGCTATCGTTTCACCGACGGCGGGGGTGAGGTGGGCTTCATTTCATCGGTCACCCAGCCGTTCTGCGGCGGCTGCACCCGGGCGCGCCTTTCCTCCGACGGCGTGCTGTACACCTGCCTGTTCGCCACGCACGGAGCGCCTCTTCGCGACAGGCTGCGCAGCGGCGCCAGCGATGACGACCTGCTGGATGTAGTGCGAAAGGTATGGCTGGAGCGCTCCGACAACTACAGCGAGCGGCGCCAGCCGCACGTTGCAGTCGGCGAGCGCAAGGTCGAGATGTTCTACATCGGTGGTTAGGAGCCTCTCATTGGCCTCACGGGCACACACGGGACTTTCCCATCTGGACAGCCGCAACCGCCCGACGATGGTGGATGTCGGCGCCAAGGACGTGACCCGCCGCGAAGCTCTCGCTGAAGCGAGAGTGCAGCTGCCCCGCGAAGTGGCATCGGCGCTGCGCCGCAGCGGCCATCGGACAAAAAAAGGCCCTGTGTTCGACACAGCGATCATCGCTGGCGTCATGGCGGCCAAGCGCACCCACGAGCTCATTCCGTTCTGCCACCCACTCGGCCTCGAGCATTGCTCGGTGCAGATCGTGCAGCGGCGCGGCGGGGAAGTCCTGGTGCGATGCCGCGTCGCGGTATGCCACCGTACCGGCGTCGAGATGGAAGCGTTGACGGGCGCGACGGTCGCCGCGCTGACCATTTATGATATGTGCAAGGCGCTTTCGCACGACATCGAGATCACCGGCGTTCGGCTGCTGGAGAAATCGGGGGGCAAGCACGTCTACCGCCGGACCGCGCAGGAAAGGTAGACTCCGCACCATGGCAGCCACCGCCTCCGCCGCAGCCCCTCTCTACGGTCTCGTGCTCGCCGGCGGGCACAGCACCCGCATGCAGCGTGACAAAGCCGCGCTCGCCTACCATGGCCGCAGCCAACTCGAATGGACGATGTCCCTGCTCGAGGGTCGCGTGGAGCGCGCGTTCATATCCGTGCGCGAGGACCAGCGCGACGATCCGGTGCGGGCCGGATTTGCGCAGATCCTGGACCTGGAGCGCGGTCTCGGTCCCGTGGCCGGCATACTCGCCGCGCAAACCCTGCACGCGCATGCGGCCTGGCTCGTGCTCGCCTGCGATCTACCCTTCCTCGATGCGCGCACGCTCGATCGGCTGATTGCCTCCCGCGCGACGCATCGCGCAGCGACCGCCTACCGCTCGAGCCACGACGGCCTTCCCGAGCCGCTGTGCGCCATCTACGAGCCCGTGAGTCACGCAAGCCTGGCCGCTCAGGCGGCAGCCGGCCGCAGCTGCCCGCGAAAGTTTTTGATGCAGGCGGATGTCGAGCTGCTCGAGCAAGCCGACGCCGGCTCGCTCGACAACATCAACACCCCGGAGGAATTCCGGCAGGCCGCCGGCAGGCTGGGATCCTCGGGACCTGCGGCTCGGCCCAGGCGCATTGACGTGCAGTATTACGCGCTGCTGCGCGAGCAGACCGGATGCGCCAGCGAGTCGCTGCTCACCGTTGCGGGCACACCGCGCGAGCTGTACCTGGAGCTCAAGACCCGCCACCCGTTCACCCTGCCCCCGGAGCTGCTTCGGGTGGCCGTCAACGCCGAGTTCGGCGACTGGGCGCAGCCGCTTGCCGAGGGAGACACGGTGGTATTCATCCCGCCTGTCGCGGGGGGCTGATGTTTCGCTTCACCACCGACCCCATCGAATCCGCCGCCTTGCGCGTCGAGCTCGAGGATCCCGCCTGCGGCGGCCTTGTCTGCTTCGAGGGCTGGGTACGCGACCACAACGAAGGCAGGCGCGTTGTGGGTCTGGAATATGAAGCCTTCGAGCCGCTCGCCGTGAAGGAAGGCGAGCGGATCCTCGCGCAGGCCATCACCCGCTTCGGCGTGGAGCGTGCCGCCTGCGTGCATCGTCTGGGAGCGCTGCGCATCGGCGAGACCGCCGTCTGGGTCGGAGTCAGCGCCCGGCATCGGCACGAGGCCTTTCTCGCGTGCCGCCACATCATGGATGAAGTCAAGCACCGTGTCCCGATCTGGAAGAAGGAACACTACGAAAGCGGCGATTCCGGCTGGGTCAACTGCGAGCGGTGCGCGGCCCCCCCGAGCGCGCCCATGCCCGCAGCGGACCTCGAGCCGAGCGAGCATCACCATGATCACCGCCATCTTGCCCCGGTCGCTGCCGATTACTCCCGCCAGGTGGCATTGAAGGAGGTTGGGGCGAGGGGACAGGCAAAGCTTGCACGCTCCTCGGTGCTGGTGGTCGGCTGCGGCGGGCTCGGGGTCCCGGCCATGACCTACCTCGCGGCCGCCGGGGTCGGCCGGCTGGGCCTCGCGGATGCGGACCGGCTGGAGGCTTCCAACCTGCACCGGCAGCCGCTGTATGCCCTCGCCGATGTGGGCCGGCCCAAAGTCGAGCTGGCGGCCCTGCGTCTGCGCGCGCTCAACCCCGAAGTGCAGCTCAACCTCCATCCGCTGCGCCTCGATGCGCAGACCGCGCCGCCGATCATCGCCGACTACGACTTGGTCATCGATTGCACCGACAACATCGCCGGCAAGCTCGTGCTGAACGACGTGTGCTTGCGTCTGGGCAAGCCGATAGTGTTCGCAAGCGTCTACCGGTACGAGGGCCAGCTGCAGGTGGTGCGGCCGGATCGAGGGCCCTGCCTGCGCTGCATCTGGCCGGAAGCGGTGCGGGACGGCCTCGTCGGCAACTGCAGCGAGGCCGGTGTTCTCGGCCCGGTGGCCGGCACGCTCGGCACTCTGCAGGCGCTCGAGGCGCTGAAGCTCCTGCTCGACCTCCCGGGTCAGCTCGCTGAGGAACTCGTCATGGTGGACCTGCTCACGCTGTCCATCACGCGTGTACGGGCGCAGCGCGCTCCCGACTGCCCGGACCACGGTCGTGCCCGCGCCGAGGCGGAAAGGACCGATGCCGCCGCGCACTCGGGCATCGAGATCGATTTCGACTCGCTGGAGGCGGCAGCCGATGCCGGTTTCGAGGTCATCGACATCCGTGAAGGGTGGGAAGTGGCCGCGCAGCCGACCCGTTGCTCCCGGATCCGATGCATCCCCATGGCAGAGCTGCTCTACGCAGCGCCCGAGCCGCCTGCGGGCAGATGTCTGCTCATCTGTTCCGGCGGTGTTCGCAGCCTGGCGGCCGCTCAGGAACTGCGCGCCCGCGGCCGCGCCGAGGTGTTCTCGCTCCGGGGCGGGCTCGCCGCGCTGGCTCGCGGCACTATGGTCTGACCTGGCCGGCGCCGCGCACCACGTACTTGTAGCTGGTCAGCTGCTCGACGCCGACCGGCCCGCGGGCATGGAACCGATCGGTGGAAATACCGATCTCGGCGCCCATGCCGAACTCACCGCCGTCGGCAAATTGCGTCGAGGCGTTGTGCAACACGATGGCGCTGTCGACTCGCTGCAGGAACCGCTCCGCCGTGGCCTGGTTTTCGGTGACGATGGATTCGGTGTGCGCCGAGCCGTACTTGGCAATGTGCGCGATCGCGCCGTCCACACCGTCGACCGTGCGGGCGGCAATAATCGCGTCCAGGTATTCCGTATACCAATCTTCCTCGGATGCCGGGCGTACACGGACATCGGCTTCCTGTACGCGGGCATCGCCGCGCACCTCGCAACCCGCCTCGAGCAGGGTGCGTACCACGGGCGCGAGGTGCGTCTCGGCGCAGGCACTGTCGACGAGCAAAGTCTCGGCGGCCCCGCAGATCCCTGTGCGGCGCATCTTGGCGTTGAGCGCGATGGCTTGAGCCATGCGTACGTCCGCGTCCCGATCGACGTAGACATGACAGTTGCCTTCCAGATGTCCGATCACCGGTACGCGCGCCTCCTGCTGGACGCGCGCGACCAGGCTCTTGCCGCCGCGCGGCACGATGACATCCAGGTAGTCGGTCATGCCGGCCAGCATGTAGCCGACCGCCGCGCGGTCGGTGGTCGGCACGAGTTGAATGCACTCGGGGGGAAGGCCGGCGGCGGCAAGGCCGTCGACGAGGCAGGAATGAATCACGGCGTTGGAATGGCGGCTTTCCGACCCGCCGCGCAGGATGACGGCGTTGCCGGATTTAAGGCACAGAGCGCCGGCGTCAGCCGTGACGTTCGGGCGGCTTTCGTAGATGATGCCGATCACTCCGAGCGGCACCCGCACCCGCTCGATCCGCAAGCCGTTTGGCCGTTGCCACTGCGCTGCAATGACGCCGATCGGGTCCGGCAGCGCCATGACCTCTTCAATGCTCCTCGCCATCGACTCGACACGCTGCTCGGAAAGCGCCAACCGGTCGATCAAGGCCGCGCTCAGCTTGGCCGCGCGCGCCGTTGCGACGTCGCGCTGGTTGGCCTCGAGGATCTCAGCGGCATGAATGCGCACCGCACGGGCCGCCGCGGCGAGGGCGGAGTTTTTCACCTCCGTGGAGGCCAGCGCCAGCACCGAGGCGGCGCTGACGGCGCTGCGCCCCAGCTGTTCCATGGTTTCGCCGAGAAGATGGTCCGAATGGGTGCTCATAGGGTAGCGTGTTTCAACAATACCAGATCATCGCGATGGATCAGCTCATCGCGGCCCCTGAAACCGAGAATGCTCTCGATCTCGACGGACTTGCGTCCCATGATCCGGGCCGCATCGCCGTCGGAATACGCGGTGATGCCGCGGGCAATCTCCGCGCCGTCCGGCGCAAGCACACTCACCGTGTCGCCGCGCTCGAACGGACCGCGGGTCCCGGTCACGCCGGCAGGCAACAGGCTTCTACCGTTGAGCAGCGCCGCGAGCGCCCCGCGGTCTATGGTCACCGCGCCGGCTGGACGCAACGTTCCGGCGATCCACTGCTTGCGCGCGGTGCCCGGTGTGGCCGCGGGCAGAAACCAGGTGCAGCGCGCGCCCTGCTCGATGCGCCTCACGGGATGGCGGTGCTGGCCCGCTGCGATACACATGTGGGCGCCGGCGGAAACGGCGATGCGTGCGGCGAGGAGTTTGGTGGTCATGCCTCCGGAGCCCACCTCGGATGCGGAGCGTCCGCCCATTGCCGCAATTTCCGGTGTGATTTCATGTACTTCTTCGATGAACCGTGCCGCCGGGTCCTTGTTCGGATCCGCGCTGTACAGGCCATCGACATCTGACAACAGAATCAGGCAGTCGGCTCCGGCCATCTGTGCGACCCGGGCCGCCAGGCGGTCGTTGTCACCATAGCGGATTTCCGCAGTGGCCACGGTATCGTTTTCATTGATGACCGGCAGGGCCCCCAGGGAAAGCAATGTCTCGAGCGTTGCCCGGGCATTGAGGTACCTGCGCCGGCGCTCACTGTCTTCCAGGGTAAGCAGCACCTGGGCTACGGTCACCCCACGGCTCTCAAGGAGTTCCTTGTAGGCGTGCGCCAGCCGGATCTGGCCGACTGCAGCGGCAGCCTGGCTTTCCTCGAGTCGCAGAGCCCCCTTGGAGAGAGCAAGCTGACGCCGCCCAAGGGCGATGGCGCCGGAGGACACCAGGATCACCTGCTGGTCACGCCCGCGCAGCCACAGCAGGTCCTCGACCAGGGTCTCGAGCCATGCGCGATTGAGGCGCCCGGTACGGGCATCGACCAGAAGGGCCGAGCCGACCTTGACCACCACGCGCCGGGCCTTGCCGAGGGGGGAGCGGATGCTCGAGTGACGGGCCATAGGATGAAAACTATACGGTTCCACGACAAATCGCGCTATGCGCAGACGCGGGATCGGAACATCGTGCCCGGCACGGCGCGGCGGGCACTCGCCGTGCGTGATGATGCGCTCGGATGGCTGCGTGCTTCGGGGTCGCATCGAGGTAATGGGCGGCTACCGATCGGCCCTGGCGTCAATCCGCTCATTCCCGCGTTGCTCCCCGCCACCGCAGCCCCTAAACTTGCCCCGCCGCCAAGTGGATGATGAGGACAACATCGGTGAGCAGAGATTACGAACCGGTTCCCGGCCAGTGGTACGAGAACCTTGAAGACGACGAATCCTTCCGCGTGCTCAAAGTGGACGAGGACGCCGAGCTGGTCGAGCTTGAATATCTCGACGGCGAGATAGAGGAAATCGACCTCGAGACCTGGCACGAGATGGACCTCGAACCTACCCAGGAACCCGAAGGGTGGACGGAGGACGAGGAGGATGAGGACGAAGAGGACGAAGAGGACGATTGGGACGAGGATGAGGACGAAGAGGACGACGATGAGGATGAGGATGAGGATTGGGACGAGGATGAAGACGCGCACGGTTATTGAGGCTTAAAGGCCTGGCCTACTGCACGGCACCACGTACCCCACGGCCCTTGCATAACTGCCTGGGGCGCTCGAGCGCGGCATGAGCGACGGCCTGGACGGCTGGCTCCACGAGAAGGAGTCCGCGTGGCTGTACCGGCGGGTCGCTCAGGCGGAGCCCGACCCACGCAAACGGCGATTGTTCGATCAGCTCGCGGGCGCTGCGGAAGAGCAGGCGAGGCGGTGGGAAGCCTCCCTGAGGCGGCCTGAGTCCGCAACGGCGGTCCCGACTTTTCGGCCTTCGACGCGGGCACGTCTCGTCGCCCGGTTGGTGGCATGGCTCGGACCCAGGGCCATGCGCTCGGTCCTTGCGGCCATGAAGCTGCGCGGGCTGTCGGTCTACAGCGGCCCAGCCATCACCGGTCATGAGATGCCGACGACGCTCGCGGACATCGGGGTACGCCATCGAGGCGGCCTGGGCGGGAACCTGCGGGCGACGGTGTTCGGCATCAACGATGGACTCATCTCCAATGCCAGTCTGGTGATGGGCATCGCCGGCGCAGGCGCATCGCCCGCCCTGGTACTGATCACCGGCCTGGCGGGAC
This sequence comes from Pseudomonadota bacterium, assembly GCA_021845825.1. Classification (GTDB taxonomy): domain Bacteria; phylum Pseudomonadota; class Gammaproteobacteria; order Steroidobacterales; family Steroidobacteraceae; genus 13-2-20CM-66-19. The sequence goes on from JAJZVF010000070.1 coordinate 7,571, forward strand.
TTCTCGCCGGGGCGCTCTCCATGAGCGCAGGCGAGTATGTCTCGGTGCGTTCGCAGCGGGAGATGTACGAATACCAGATCGCGCTCGAGCGCGCGGAAATCGCCGAGTACCCGGAAGAGGAAGCCGAAGAGCTGGCGCTGATTTACGAGGCACGCGGCATGGAGCTGGCGCAGGCCCGCGAGGTCAGTCTGGCCCTGCTCGCCCGGCCGGACGATGCGCTCGATGTGCTGGCCCGGGAAGAGCTGGGCTTGAGCCCGGGCATGCTGGGCTCTCCCTTGAGCGCGGCTAGTGCGTCTTTTTTGTCCTTTGCCTTCGGGGCGGCCGTGCCGGTGCTGCCCTTTCTAGCCGGCCTCACGCGGCCGCGGGAAATCATCGCCGCAGCCTTGCTCACCGTCCTGACGCTGTGTGCCGTGGGTCTTGCGATCAGCCTGTTTACCGGCCGGGACGCGCTGCGGGGTGCCCTGCGGATGGTCCTGATCGGCGGCGGCGCCGGCGTGGTGAGCTTTCTCGTCGGGCACCTGCTGGGCGTGGCCATCCGCTGACCGGTACGCAGCAGCGCTCAAGCCGGGGGCCGTGTCCGGCTCAAGCGCGGCGGCGGACCATGCGGTCGAGGCGGTTTTGCGAGCGGGCCGCGATGAGGCATAGTGGGCAAGACATGAGCAAGACCGCCGCATCCGCACCGGGGCCGCTCGAGCCGCAAACGCTCGGCAGCCTGGAGCATGTACTCGGTCCGGGTCGAGTGCTGAGCGGCCGCGAGGCCGAACCCTTTCTCACCGACCATCGCCAGCTGTACCGCGGCCGTGGCCTTGTTGTTCAGCCACGCACTGCCGAGGAACTTGCGCGGCTCCTCGCCTTCTGCAGCGAGCGCCGCATCGGCGTCGTGCCCCAAGGGGGCAATACCGGCTACTGCGGCGGCGCGACGCCCGACGAGTCCGGCACGCAGCTCGTGGTGTCGCTCGCCCGACTGAACCGCATCCGGCAGGTCGATCCGCTCAACTACTCGTTGGTCGCCGAGGCGGGCTGCGTCCTGGCCGATGTGCAACGCGCGGCGGACGACGCCGAGCGATTCTTCCCGCTGAGCCTCGGGTCCGAAGGCAGCTGTCAGATCGGCGGCAATCTATCCACCAACGCGGGCGGAGTGCACGTTCTGCGCTACGGCATGATGCGTGATCTGGTGCTAGGACTGGAAGTGGCGCTCGCCGACGGACGGCTCCTGTCCTCGCTCACGAGCCTTCGCAAGGACAACACCGGCTACGACGTCAAATCCCTCTTTCTCGGCGCAGAGGGTACGCTCGGTATCATCACCGCCGCGAGTCTCAAGCTGTTTCCGAAGATCCGCTGCTCGGCCACCGCCTTTGCGGCCGTTGCGGATCCGCGCGCGGCGGTACGGCTGCTCGCCCGCCTGCGCGAGGCGAGCGGCGACCGGGTGAGCTCCTTTGAGCTCGTACCACGCCTCGCCGTCGAGCTCACCACACGACATATCCCGGGGGTGCGCGACCCTCTGCAGGCGCCCCATGCGTGGTATGTCCTGTGTGAGCTCACCTCGTCCCGCGCCGATGATCCCCTCGATTCGATGCTGACGGAATGCCTGGGCCGGGCTCTGGAGGCCGGCTTGGTGCGGGATGCGGCAGTCGCGGCAAGTGAGCGCGAACGCGCGGCCCTGTGGAAGCTGCGGGAAACCATCCCCGAAGCGCAACGGCTGGATGGCGCAAGCCTCAAGCACGACATCTCGGTGCCGGTGGCCGCGATCCCGGAATTCATCGAGCGCGCCGGTGCTTGGCTGCGCGAGAACGTGCCCGACGGCAGGCTGGTCGCCTACGGTCACGTCGGCGACGGGAATCTGCATTTCAACCTGAACCAGGCGCCGGGCGCCGATCGCGCCGCCTTCCTCGCGCGCGGCGAACCCATCCGGCGCGCCATCCACGACCTGGTTCGCGACTTCGGCGGCAGCTTCAGCGCCGAGCACGGTATCGGCCGGTTGAAGGTGGGCGAGCTGGAGCGCTACGCGCCGCCGGTGGAACTGGCCCTTATGCACGCAATCAAACGGATCTTCGACCCGCGCGCAATCCTCAATCCCGGCAAAGTGCTGCGCCGGAACGCGGATTGAGCCCGCTCAACCGGTAAGAGAGCCGCGATGAACCGACAAGCGAACGAGCATTTCCTGCCCACCGGCGCCCTGATCACCTGGCTCGCCGCCGTATGCGCATACGCCGTGCGGGTCGGGCCCGCGGCGTTTTTTGTCAATGCAGGCGCGCTGCTCATCGCAGTGGGCGCGCTCTCCCTGGCGTTGCGCTTTCATTTCCGCAAGGCGCCGGCAAGCTTTGCGATTTTCTTCCCGGCGATCGGCGAATACCGCGGGTTCGCGCAGTCGATCCGCCTGATGGCCACACTCCTCATCGTCTACAATATCGGCACACTCTGGGTAGTTCTGCATTCGGCGCTCTCCCCGGACATGATCCGCGTGATGCTCGCCGCCGGCGTCATCTCCGCCATGAACCTCGCCGACGAGTGCTGGATCGCGCGCCGCCGCCGGCTCGCCTCCTCATCCTGACCGGCCGGCCGCGCCCGCGCAGACCTCATGAGCACCGTTCAGCGAGCGCCCCGTGCGCGCGAACCGATCGTCGAGCCGCTGCCGGGCGGCAAGCGTGCGCTGCAGACCTGGCCGCTACCGCTCGATGCAGGCTTCTTGCAGGAGTTTCTCACCTACATTTTCGAGACTTACTGGGATCAGATCGTCTTTGGACCGCTCATCCAAGGCGCCGCTTACGAGTTCACCTGTCCGTGCGCTCCCCGGAACATCCGTCTGTTCGACGGTTACCTCACCGTCAGCTTCGGCGGCCCGCATTTTCACCTGTGCATCGGGGAGAACAAGGGCACGGCGCTCGAGCCCACCCCGGAAGATCTCAAAGGGCGACGCCGCCCCTCGAGGGCGCGTATCTTCCGCCGCCTCGACCGGGAGGGAGCGCCCATCTCCTGGGGCTTCGACATGGACAACGGCGCCGGGGAGCCGATGATCTCCATCTTTTTCGCCAGTCCCTTCCTCTCGGCGGGCGACAAGCTCAACGACGAGCCGCAGTGGGAGCGACTCGCCATGTGGCGCGACATCGCCCGGCGGTATCTCGGCCGGCAGCCCGAAGCCTTCGATGAATCCGGTCACGGCTTTCGTGGCGGTCACGATTGAGGACGCCGACCGGTCGCAAACAGATTGGCGCCCACATCGAACCGCGCCGTTGTATACGTCAGTCCCAGATTCCCCATGTTGCGGGCGTTCTCGATCATGAGTTCCCAGATACCGGCGTTATCGAGATAGCCGTCCGTGTGGGTGTAGTTTCCGGTGAACAGCCAGTGCGCAGCGACCCGGCACGCCATCTCGGGCTCGACCCCTTGCGAACGCTCGGCCTCGGAGTTCGCGTATTCCCCGTAAAGGTCGCCGTTGACGATGCGCGGATTATAAATGTTGTAGTCGAATGTAACAACATTATCGACGTATGAGTGCCAATACGTGTGATTCTCCGTCAGCGCTCCGCCGAACTCATGCCCGCGCAGACCGGCCTCGATGGTGCTGGCATTCTCCGGGGCAAGGCGCTTGTTGCCGTAGAGCGGATCGTACAGCTGATCGAGCGTCGGCCGGGTGAAGCTCGTGCCGTAGTGTGTGTAGAGCGCCAGAGCGGGGATTATCCGGTAAGTGGCGCCGACGCCATACGTCACCTTGCTCCTCCATGTGCTGTCTATTCCACACATCTCTGAGCCTTCCGGGCCTCTCCTGAGCGAGGGGCTGAACACAGACAAATCTGTTTGATAGTTTCCTGCGCCGTGCACTATATGGCGGAGGATGTTTGGGCGAGGCGCAGAAAAGATCGCGATGCGATGACCCCGAGGTGCAGGCTATCATGGAAGCCGGCACCGGCTCGGCGGAGTGGCTGCGCGAGGAGTTCACCGGTGTCGATCTCGGGGACAAACGCCTGGATCGTCGCTTGATCAAAACCGCCGAGTCGCCGGGAAAGTCTCCCGCCTCGCCGATCAACGAGGCGTGTGGGGACTGGGCGAGCACGCAGGCGGCATATGGGCTGTTCGGCAACGACAAGGCCAGTCCGGAGGCGATTCGCGAGCCGCATGTCGCTGCGACGGCCAAGCGGATGGCGGCGTGCGGCGGAGCGGTGTTGGTGGCTCAGGACACGGTGTTTTTCTCCTTCGGGGAGCATCCCAAGACCCGCGGCCTGGGGCCGATCGGCAAGAGCAACGAGGCGCATGACCGAGGTTTGATCGTGCACAATGCGCTGGCCTTTACGGCCAGCGGCGTGCCGCTTGGGCTTTTGAGCCAGCGCATCTGGGCGCGTCGGGAGGTTCCCGAGGAGCAGTTTGTCGAGAAGTTCCTGCCGCTTCAGTGCACGGCGATCGCCGAGAAGGAGAGTTCGAAGTGGCTGCTTGCGCTCAAGGAGACGGTTGCCCGGACTCCGAAGGGTGTGCAGGTCGTCACGATCGCGGATCGGGAGTCGGATTTCTTTGAGTTTTTCATCGCCGCGAAGGAGCTCGGTGCGCGGTATGTGATTCGTGCCTGCCGCGACCGCAAGCTCGTGGCCGAGGAGAGTGCGGGGTGGGAGACGATGATCGAGGCGCTGGCCGCGGCGCCGGCGCTTGGGGAGCCTGGAGGTGGCGATTCCCGGCAACGGCAAGCGCAAGGCCCGCACCGCCGTGATCGAAGTGAAGGTGGCGCAGGCGACGATTCGGCCGCCGCAGCGGCGCGGACAGGCCAAGGACTCCGGCTCGACAGACCCGATCACTGTGCAGGTGATTGGGGCCACCGAGAGTGCCCCGCCGAGGGGCCAGGAGGCGGTCAGTTGGGTGCTGCTGACGAACCTGCCAGTGCCAGACTTTGATGCGGCGTGCGAGAAGGTGCAGTGGTACGGCAAGAGATGGGGCATCGAGACCTGGCACAAGGTCTTGAAGAGCGGCTGCAAGGTCGAGGACTGTCTGCTTGAGACCGGCGAGCGTCTGGCCCGATATCTGACCGTCTTCAGCATCATCGGGGCGCGCCTGATGCACGTGGCATATCTGGCCCGTGCGCAACCGGACCTGCCCGCTACGGAGGTGTTCTCGAAGGAGGAGATCGAGGCGCTGCACGTGCGGGTGTACAAGGCACTGCCGCCGGTCAAGCCGCTCGCATTGCGCGAGGTGGTGCGTCTGATCGGTCGCCTCGGCGGTCACCTCGGGCGCAAGTGCGATGGGGAGCCGGGGATGACCATGCTGTGGCGTGGGTGGATGCGCCTGTACGAGGACGTGCTCGTGCTGCGCGCCGCCAAGCAGGCCTTTGGCCTCACCGACTCGAGCTGAACGATGCGTTACTGCGGACGTACCTTTACCGATGCCGAGATCGAGCTGATCCGCGCCTTGATCGGCGCCACCCCGCCGCTCAATCGCGCACAGCTCTCGCGCGAGGCCTGCGAGCGGCTCGATTGGCGCCGGCCCGACGGGCGGCTGAAGGAGATGAGCTGTCGCGTGGCGCTGCTGCGGATGCAGACCGACGGCCTGATCACTCTGCCGCCGCCGAGGAATGCCAAGCCGCCCCCTACCTCGCTCGCCCTGAGATCGAGCAGGCGGTGCTCACACCGCCGAGCGTACCGCCCGTGGATCTCACTCGGCTCACGATCGATCCGGTCGGCCACAAACGTGAGTCTCTGCTGTGGAACGCCTACATCCAGCGTCACCACTATCTCGGTCATCAACTGATGCCCGGCGCCCAGCTGCGTTACTTCGTGCGCGCCGCCGGCGAGGTGGTCGCTCTGCCGTCTTTCGGCGCGAGCGCCTGGAAAATCCAGCCGCGCGACGAGTTCATCGGTTGGACGCGCGAGCAGCGAGAACGCAATCTTCACCTCGTGATCAACAACGCCCGCTTTCTCATCCTGCCGTGGATCCAGTGCAAGAATCTCGCCTCGCGAGTCCTGGCTCTGGCCGCCCGTCGTCTGGCCGAAGACTGGCAAGCGCGTTACGCGTACCGCCCGGTCTTGATGGAAACCTTCGTCGAGAAGCCGCGCTTCACCGGCACCTGCTACAAGGCCGCCAACTGGCTGTGCCTCGGCGACACTCAGGGTCGCGGCAAACTCGATAGGCTGCATCGCAACGCTGAGCCCATCAAGAGTGTCTGGGTCTATCCGCTCGTCAGCAACTTTCGTCGACATCTTTGCGCCGAATAGATTGACAACGTCCTGGCTCATCACCTCGGCACGCCCATGCGCTCAAAAGATGTGTGGAATAGACAGGTCTTATAGGTATAGGGCGTCTGATAGACCCGCACCACTTGACCTGCGCCGAATGACCGTCGCGTGCCCGATCCAACGATCGAGGGACGGGTCGGCATGTGATGCCGATCTTCCGCAACCGGCAGACAAGGCAAGAGCGAAGCAATATGAAGACACCCGATCCCGCGCATGCCCCCTTGAGCATCCGTCTCGCCTGGCTGGCGGCCTTCGTCGGGGCCAGCCTGCTCTTCACCCCCGGTCTCGGCTGCGAAGTGCCGCTGATCGCATTCGCCGCGATCTGCGGCATGCGGCTCGCCCGCCGGGAAGCGCTGCTGTTCGCGGCCACCGTATGGCTAACC
>JAJZVF010000071.1 GCA_021845825.1 Pseudomonadota bacterium
GTCGGCACCCCCATCAGGTGATAGGACACGGCCGAGTACCAGTCGAGGTTGGGGAACATCTCTTTGACGTCCATCATCACCGACTCGATGCGCTCGGCGATCGTGAACATCGTCAGGTCGCCGGCCTGCTCGGCGAGCTCGTGCGCGAGCGCTTTGATCACCTGGTTGCGCGGATCGGCGATGGTGTAGACGGGGTGGCCGAAGCCGATGATGACCTCCTTGCGGGCGAGGCGCGCGCGGATGTCCGCCTCGGCGCTGTCGGCGGTGTCATAGCGCTTCTGGATCTCGAACGCCGCTTCGTTCGCCCCGCCGTGCTTCGGTCCGCGCAGCGCACCGATGGCCCCGGCGATGCACGAGTAGATGTCCGAGCCCGTGCCGGCGATGACGCGCGACGTGAATGTCGAGGCGTTGAATTCGTGCTCGGCATAGAGGTTGAGGGATGTGTGCATGGCGCGCACCCAGGCGGCCGGCGGCGGCCGCCGATGCAGCAGGTGCAGGAAGTGCCCGCCGATGGAATCGTCCTCCGTCTCGACGATCAGCGAGTGGCCGTTGTGGCTGGCGTGGTACCAGTACGCCAGCATGGAGCCGAGCGAGGCGATCAGCCGGTCGGCGATGTCGCGCGTGCCGGCGGGGTCGTGGCCGTCCTTCTCCGGCAGCGTGCAGCCGAGGACGGAGACGCCGGTGCGCAGCACGTCCATGGGGTGGCTCGATGCCGGCAGCTCCTCCAACACCGTCCGTACGGTCTTCGGCAGGCCGCGCAGCGATTTGAGCTTGCGCTTGTACGCGCGGAGCTCGGCACGGTTGGGGAGCTTGCCGTGGATGAGCAGATGGGCGATCTCCTCGTACTCGCACGCTCTTGCGATCTCGAGGATGTCGTAGCCGCGGTAATGCAGGTCGTTGCCGCTGCGCCCCACGGTGCAGAGCGCGGTGTTGCCTGCGACCACGCCCGAGAGGGCGACGGACTTTTTGGGTCTCGGCCCCGCGGCCGGCTGCTCGAGTGCTGTCATGAAGGGTGCCGCTCGATGACTGTCGTCGGGCCACTTTAATCCCGCGAGAGAACAAAGGAAAATATATTGAAAATGTCATCTCGATATGAAAAAAATATCAATATATGGAGCTTCGCCACCTCAGGTATTTTCTTGCCGTCGCCGAGGAGCTCAATTTCACGCGGGCCGCCCGCCGGCTGCACATCTCCCAGCCGCCGCTCACGCAGCAGATCCGCTCGCTCGAAGGAGAGCTCGGGGTGGCGCTCATCGACCGCTCGGCCTATCGCATCGCGCTCACGGACGCCGGGCAAATATTTGCGGCGGAGGCTGCGCGCATTCTCGACGAGGTGCGCAACGCCGCCCGGCTCGCGCGCTCTGCGGCCCGGGGCTCCACCGGCCGGGTCAGAGTGGGCTTTACGGAGTCCGCTTCGTTCAATCCTCTGGTGACCTCGGCGCTGCGTGGTTTCCGCGCGGCGTATCCGCAGGTCGAGGTATCGCTCGAGGAGCACCCCACGACGGAGCTTGCCGCGGCGCTGCGCGACGGGCGGCTCGATGTGGGTTTCGTGCGTCCGCCGCTGCGCGAGGAGCGCGGACTGGTTTTCGATCTGCTGGAGAAAGAGCCGCTGGTCGTGGCGATGCCCGCCGGCCATCGGCTGGCGAGGCGCCGCAGCGTGGCTTTGCAGGAGCTCTCGGCCGAGATCTTCATCCTTTATCCTCGCGCCGTGCGTCCGGGGCTGGCGGACGAGGTGGTGGGCGCCTGCGAGGCGGCGGGCTTCACGCCGCGGGTGGACCAATATGCGCCGCAGCTGTCCTCCACCATCAATCTGGTGGCCGCCTCGCTCGGCATCTCCATCGTGCCGGCGAGCATGCGCTCGCTGCAGCCGCAGAACGTGGTCTATGTGCCGCTCTCGGGCGAGCCGCTGCACGCCCTGCTCGGCGCCGCCTACCGGGCGGATGAGCGCTCCACCGTGGTGTGCAGCTTCATTGCGCAAGCACGGGCGGCCTCGGGACGGGGTGCGGGCTGAACCTGCCGGGGGTGTGGTCTCGGCGAGGCGGCAGCCTGCGGCCGGCGCGGATCCGGCCGCACGGCGAGTGAGGTCTGTGCGCAGCGGCCGGTCCGCTGTATGCTTTGGCGGAGCGCCGATCGGCGTCGCCGAACTCCGGGGCGCGCGGGCATTCCGGGTTGGCGCCGAAATCATTCAGGCGCGAGAAGAATCGGCTCGCCGCAGCCGTGGACCGGAACGCTTTCGCCAAGGTGTTCTTTTGGGGTGAAATATACCGTCCGAACAAGGGGCGATGCATGCCGGATCCTGAGCGCGCTGCGGCCGAGCGGCCCGGTGCGTTGACGCCGGCGCTCGCCGCTGACATCCGCCGGGTGTTCGACGCACAGCGCGCGAGCGCGCTGCGCCTGCGCCGCTCGACGGTGAAGGAGCGCCTCGGCAAGCTCCAGCGGCTGCGCGAGAGTCTCCTCGCGCATCGGGAGGACATCCTGCAGGCCGCCGCGCGCGATCTCGGGCGACCCGCCGCCGAGACGGATCTGGCGGAGCTGGTGCCGTTGCTGGCGGACCTCGCCGAGCACCGCCGTCGCCTCAAAGCCTGGCTCGCCCCCCGGCGCGTGCGCCCTACGGCGCTGCTGCTCGGCACGCGTGCCGAGGTGCGGCGCGAGCCTCGCGGGCGCTGCCTGATCATCGCGCCGTGGAATTATCCGCTGGTGCTCACCTTGGGGCCGCTGATCCCGGCGGTAGCCTGCGGCAACACCGCGATTCTCAAGACCTCGGAACTCGCGCCGCAGTGCTCGAAGGTGATTGCGGCAATGGTGCGCCGGGTCTTTGACGAGAGCGAGGTCGCGCTGTTCGAGGGGGACGCCTCCGTGGCCGAGGCGCTGCTTGCGCTGCCGTTCGATCACATGTTCTTCACCGGCTCGCCGGCGATCGGCAAGGTGGTGATGGCGGCTGCCGCGAAGCACCTCGCCAGCGTCACGCTCGAGCTCGGCGGCAAGTCTCCGGTGATCATCGATGAGAGCGCGGATCTCGCCCTTGCGGTCAAGACACTCGCCTGGACCAAGTTTCTCAACGCCGGCCAGACTTGCATCGCGCCGGATCACCTCTACGTGCACGCGGCGGTTTACGAGCAGGTGCTCGAGCTGTTCAAGCAGCGTCTGCGGGCTTGGTATGCGGGTCAGGAGGCGCTCGAGTCCCGGGATTTCGGCCGCATCGTCAATGAGCAGCATGCGCTGCGGCTGATCTCGCTTCTGCAGGACGCCATTGCGCGCGGCGCCGAAGTGCCCTACGGGGGCGAGTCCGATGCCGGGCGACGCTTCGTCGCTCCTACGCTGCTGACGCACGTCCCGCCGCAAGCCCGCCTCATGGAGGAGGAGATTTTCGGTCCGCTGCTGCCGCTCATACCCTACCGCTCGCTCGAGGAGGTGATCGAGCGGATCAACGGGGCACCGAAGCCGCTCGCGATGTACATCTGGACGCGCAACCGGCGCACCGCGCGGTGCGTGATCGAGCGTACCAGCGCCGGAGGCACCTGCGTGAACCACGCGGCCGTGCAGTTCCTGCACCACAACCTGCCGTTCGGGGGCGTCAACCACTCCGGCATCGGCAGCTACCACGGCGAGTGGGGCATCCGCGCGTTCTCGCACGAGCGGGCGGTGCTCGAGACGCGAGTGATGCTGGCGAGAATTTTCTTCCCGCCCTATGGCGCGCGGGTGCGTCGCCTCTCGGGGCTGCTGCGCAGATGGCTCTCCTGAGAGCCGCAAGGACGCCGGGCGGGAATTGCCCGGGCGGGCGCCGGGCGCCGGGCGGATAATCGCCGTGGCGAGCCATGCGCCGATCATGCGAGGTGGAATATGCAGCAGGTAAGCAATGACGCACTGGTGTTCTTCGGGGCGACCGGGGACCTGGCCTACAAGAAGATCTTCCCCGCGCTGCAGGCGATGGTGAAGCGCGGCACGTTGAGCGTGCCGGTCGTCGGTGTCGCCAAGTCCGGCTGGACCCTGGAGCAGCTGCGGCAGCGGGCCCGCGACAGCCTCGAGAAGCACGGCGGCGGCGTCGACCCGGAAGCGTTCGCTAAGCTGACGTCGCTCCTGGCCTATGTCGACGGTGATTACGGCGATGCCGCCACTTTCCGCGCGCTTCGCAAGGCACTCGGCGGTGCCCAGCGGCCGGTGCACTACCTGGCCATTCCCCCGGGGATGTTCGCCGTCGTCGTGGAGCAACTCGCTGCGGCCGGATGCACCACGGCGGGCGCCCGCGTCGTGGTCGAGAAGCCCTTCGGACACGACCTGCAGTCGGCCCGGGAGCTCAATCGGATCCTGCATACCGTCTTCGACGAGAGCGGCGTTTTTCGCATCGATCATTATCTCGGCAAACGGCCTGTCCACAACATGGCGTTTTTCCGCTTCACCAACGCGATGCTCGAATCGTTCTGGAACCGATACAACATCAGCAACGTGCAGATCACGATGGCCGAGGACTTCGGCATCCAGGGCCGCGGCGCGTTCTACGATCAGACCGGCACGGTACGCGACGTCATCCAGAATCACCTGTTCCAGGTGCTCACCTATCTTGCAATGGAGCCGCCCGTGCGCACCGACAGCGAGGCGATCCGCGATGAGAAGGTCAAGGTGCTGAAGGCGATCCAGCCGCTCGCCGCCGCCGATCTCGTGCGCGGGCAATTCCGCGGCTACCTCGACGAACAAGGTGTCGCGCCGGGCTCGAGGACCGAGACTTTCGCGGCCTTGCGTCTGGAGATCGTCAACTGGCGCTGGCAGGGGGTGCCGTTTTTCATCCGCGCCGGCAAGTCTCTGCCGGTCACCTGTACGGAGGTCATCGCGGAGCTGCGGCGGCCGCCGACCGTCTTCCCGACGTGGGAACCGCGCAACAATTACTTTCGCCTGCGAATCAGCCCGGTGAACGAGCTCGCGATCGGCCTGAACGTGATGGACGACGACGAGCGGGCAGTCGGTCAGCCGGCGGAGCTGATGGCCAGCCGTCATGCGGGCCCGAACGAGATGGACGCCTATGAGCGGGTGCTCAGCGACGCGATGGCGGGCGACCGTACGCTCTTTGCCCGTCAGGACTACGTCGAAGAGGCTTGGCGTATCGTCGATCCGGTTCTGCAGGTGGCGACTCCTCTGCATGCCTATGAGCCCGGTACTTGGGGACCGCGTGAAGCCGAACGGCTCGCTCCGCACTCGGGCTGGCACAACCCGGATCTTGCCGATTCGGCGGCGCTCTGAAGTCACCGACCCGGCTGCTTGCGGATTTGCGCATTCGGAGTCAGCCTTCGCTCCTTGCAGTGGCTTTGTCGAGAATGTACGGTGAACCGCTCGGCCCGGTATCGGCTCCCATGGGCAGCGCCCGCCGTTCTCGCCGGGATGCTCTGTCTCATCGGGGTGGCGCGCGCAGGTGCGCTCGATGGCGCCGCCTCCGGGATCGGGTGGGTGGTCCGTCAGGAAATCGCGCGCCACGAGGTGCCGGGAGCGGTGGTCCTGATCGGCAACCGCAACCGAATCCTCTACGAGCGGGCGTTCGGCTACCGCTCGCTCGTGCCCCGAGAGCGCATGACGATCGATACGATCTTCGATCTCGCTTCGCTCACCAAGATCGTAGCGACGACCCCGGCGGTCATGCGGCTCATCGCGCAGGGCCGACTGTCGCTCGATGCGCCGGTGGCGCGCTATTGGCCGGCGTTCGCGGCCCACGGTAAATCGCAGATCACCATCCGGGAGCTGTTGACGCACACCTCGGGCCTGCCGCCGGATCTGCCGCTGGTAACGCCATGGCACGGCCGCGCGGCAGCGCTGAGGCTCGTCGTGCAGCAACGGCCGGTCGCTCGTCCGGGCACTCGCTACATCTACAGCGACATCAATTTCATCATCCTGGGTGAGCTCGTGAGACGGGTCACCGGCGAGCCCCTCGATGTGTACTGCCGGCGGCACATCTTTCGGCCGCTTGGCATGCGCGACACGTTCTTCAGGCCGCCCGCGACGGTCAGAGCGCGCATCGCTCCCACCTTGCTCGTCAACGGACACCTGCTGCGCGGGGAGGTGCAGGACCCGACTGCCGAGCGGATGGGCGGCGTTGCCGGGCACGCGGGGCTTTTTTCGACCGCGGGTGATCTCGCGCGCTACGCGCAGGCGCTGATGCGCGGCGGGGTGACTTCCCCTTCCGGGAGGAGGCGTTTCCTGACGCCGGCCGCCATTCGCCTCATGACGCAGCCGCAACGGGTGGCGACCGACCAGTACCGAGGGCTCGGCTGGGACATGGCGGCGCCCTTTGTCGCCGGCCGCAGCAGCCTGCCGCCTTTCGGCGCTTACGGTCATCTCGGCTATACGGGCACTTCGCTGTGGGTTGATCCGGTCCGCGGCCTGTTCCTCATCGTGTTGACCAGCCGACTGTATCCCGATGGACGGGGCGATGCGCAGCCGCTGCGCCACGCGATTGCAGACCTGCTGTCTGTCACGGCGCCGGCCCGGCTCTTGCCCGATGCGAGGCCCGCTCCGGCATGGACACGCGCGTATCGCGACCCGCCGGCGGTCAGCGCCGGACCCGCCTCCCCGGTGCAGACCGGTGCCGACGTGCTGGTGGCGGACCATTTCGCCGAGCTCAGGGGTCTGCGCATCGGGCTGATCACCAACCAGACGGGCCGGCGCCTGGTGGATCTGCTGGCCCATGCACCGGGGGTGCGGCTGAAGGCGCTGTTCAGTCCCGAGCACGGGCTCGACGGCCGCTTGAACGCGCCGGTCGGCAATTCCACCGACCCTGCAACGGGGCTGCCCGTCTATAGCCTGTATGGGCGCCATTTGCGACCCTCGACGCGAATGCTGCAGGGCCTGAACGCGTTGGTGTTTGATGTCCAGGATAGCGGGACGCGCTTTTTTACCTACGCCACCACCATGGCCTACGCCATGCAGGCTGCGGCGCGCCAGGGCTTGAGATTCATCGTGCTCGATCGGCCGGATCCGATCGACAGCCGCATCGTTCAGGGGCCGATGTTGAGCGATTCGCTGCGCTCCTTCACCGGATTTTTTCCTCTGCCTCTGCGTCCGGGCATGACAGTCGGAGAGATTGCGCGGCTGTTCAATGCCCAGGCCCACATCGGCGCGCGGCTTACTGTGATTCGCATGCGCGGCTACCGGCGTGGGGACTGGCTCAATCAGACGGGCCTGCGGTGGGTGCGGCCGTCCCCGAACCTGCGCTCGCTCGATGAGGAGATTCTATACCCGGGGGTAGGGATGATCGAAGGCGCGGATGTGAGTGTCGGTCGAGGCACTGACACGCCGTTCCAGCTGCTCGGCGCCCCTTGGATCGACGGGGTGAGGCTCGCCGCCTACCTGGCGGCGAGGGACATTCCGGGCGTGGTATTCACCCCCGTGCGTTTCGTGCCGGACGCCAGCCGCTACAAGGGGCGGCCGTGCCAGGGGGTGCGCATCCTGCTCGCCGACCGCCGCGCCCTTCGGTCCGGCCTTCTCGGCATCGAGCTCATCAGCGCGCTGCATCGGCTGTATCCGCAGCAGTTCGATGTGGGGGCGACTCTTCCCCTGGTCGGCTCACGGCGCGTGCTCGAGGCCATTGAAGCCGGGGAAAACCCTCGCGCGATCGCGCGCGGCTGGCGGCGGCCGCTGCGGGATTTTCTCGCCCTGCGCCGCCGGTATCTGCTGTATCACGGCTAGCGGCGCCGCCGCCGGATGACACGCAGGCGCGGCAGAGGCGCGCGGACTTGCCTGCCGCCGCGCCCGGCGGGGCACGACACCCCGGTGCGGCGCTTCAACAATACGCAAACCCCCTATGGGAACTTCGCTCTACATCGGGGAGACTCCAAAGCCGTGCCCGCTCGAACGGCTGGAGTGTCCGCTCTTTGTATTGTGCTGATGCTGCTGGCAGTGTCGGGCAGGTCGAGCGCGCGCATCGCGCGCGCCGGTGCGGGCGGGAGCGGAACGGTCCGCGCTGCAGGCGCTCTCGAGCCGCCGGCGGTCCGCGGGGGCGGTTGCCGCAAGCTCGCCTCCTCAGGGCTTGCGCGGCCCGTGTCTCGCGATCCGGGTGCACCCGATCCGCCAGCTGTCTTGCCCTCGGGCCCGCCGGAGCTGCCGGCAGTTGCGCCCGAGACGTTCCAGGGACGGGTGATCGATGCGGGCACGGATCGCCCGCTGGCCGATGCCATCGTAACGCTAGGGCACAGCACGGTGCGTACCGGCGGAACCGGCAACTTCTCCATCGAGGGCCGAGGGGAACGCATCGGCGTACGCGCGTACGGGCACGTGCGCCTGTGGGTCTCGCGCGCCGCGCTCGCACGCGCCGGCGGCGAGGTGGCGTTGCCGGCCTTCATTCCCAAGGCGTTGTATTTGACTTCCAACGGTATCGCCTGCCCGCAATTGCGCGCCGAGGCGCTTGAACTGGCGCGCACAACCCAGGTCAATGCCCTGGTCATCGACCTCAAGAGCGAGCGCGGCGTCGTGGCCTTTCCGAGCAGAGCGCCTCTGGCGCTCGCGATCGGCGCCGAGCAGCCGAGCCTCATTCCAAGCCTGAAGAGTCTGGTCGACTTTCTGCATGCTCGCGGCCTGTATGCCATCGCCCGCATCGTCGTCTTCAGGGACAGCCTGCTGGCCGAGGCGCGGCCGGACCTCGCCGTGCGCACGGACCGCGGAGCCCTCTACCGTGACGGTGAGGGCATGGCCTGGACGGATCCGTTCAGCCGGAAGGTGTGGAATTACAACATCGCAATCGCGGTCGAGGCGGCACGTGCCGGGTTCGATGAGATTCAGTTCGACTACGTGCGCTTCCCCAACGCGCCGGGCCTGGTTTTCTCCCAACCCAGCACGCAGCGCAGCCGCATCGCGGCGATCTCCGGGTTTCTGGCGCTGGCGCGCGGCGCGCTCGCCCCATACAACGTATTCACCGCCGCGGACATTTTCGGCTACGTCTGCTGGAATGCCGGCGACACGGGCATCGGCCAGACGCTGCAGGGCATTCTCCCGGAAGTGGACTATGTCTCGCCCATGCTCTACCCCTCGACCTTCCAGTACGGGATCCCCGGTTACCGCGATCCGGTCGCGCATCCCTACCACGTCGTGCTGCTATCGCTGCAGCGCGCGCTCGGCAGGACCGGCGTGTCGCCCGATCGGTTCCGTCCCTGGCTGCAAGCGTTCAAGGACTACGCATTCGATCGGCGCGCATTCGGCGCGGCGCAGATTCAAGCGCAGATCAACGCGGCGACCGCGGCCGGCACGGACGGGTGGATGCTGTGGAATCCGCGCAATATCTACACATCCGCCGGCTTGCAGCCGAGGCCCCCTGCCGAGCAACAGGTGGGCACCCCGCACCTGAAGGGAGCCGTACCGGTGGAGTGATCCGACTCCGATGCGCTCGCGCGGGCCGGAGCCGAAGCTGTTCGGGTACCGCTCACGCCTGCGCGCAGAGCGCTTCCTTGGGCGATTTGACGATGGCGGCCAAGGTGTTGCCGACTTCCGTCTCGGTGATGTCCTTGCGCTCGCGCATCCGCTCCCGGTACGCCTCTCTCGCCAGATCAGCGAGAGAGATCATGCCGACGAGCGAGCCGGATCCGTCGAGCACGGGCAGGCGGCGGATGCGGGCCTCGCGCATGATCTTCTCCGCCTGCGCCACCGGGTCCGAGGTGCGGCAGGTCTCGACCGATTTCGCCATCGCATCCCTGACCTTGAGCTCGCCTAGCGCCTTGTGCCGGAACAGCGCGCTCATCGCGATGTCGCGATCGGTAATCATGCCGGCGATGCGGCCGGCCGCATCGCCGGCGCTGACCGGCAGGGCTCCGCAATCGTTTTCCCACATCAGCTGTGCTGCGCGCTCGAGGGAATCCTCGGGCGCACACGCTTTCACCTGCGTGCTCATGAGCTCTTGTACGCGCATGGCCTGAACCTCCGGTTGCGGGAAAGTCATTCGTCGGCACCGGACACACCCGCCGTCCTCCGCAGCCGATGCGGGTGTATTTCGCACCCCGGAGCGCAGGCCGCAATGCGTAGCTTCCCCGATGGCATGCGTGAGCGGCCGGGCGGCATCGAGCCTGCGTGCCGGAGCGCGGCGCACGCTGCGCTCGCGCCCCATGGTCCGGCTGCAGCACCGCGGCTCGCCGAGGAGCGCAGTCGTATACTCGCGGCTTTCGACGCGCATGTGCGACCCCACTTCGAGGAGGACACCATGGACAATGAGTCGCCGAGCGTATTTCTCGTAAGGCACGGAGAGACCGAATGGAGCCTGTCGGGACGTCATACCGGCCGGTCGGACATTCCGTTGACCGAGCGCGGTGAGCGGGATGCGCGTCGCCTGGCCGAGCGGCTCTGCGCCCGGCGATTCGCGCAGGTGCTCGTCAGTCCGCTGCGGCGGGCGGTGCGGACCTGCGAGCTTGCCGGCTTCGGTGCGGCGGCGGAACCCGATCCGGATCTGCTCGAGTGGAACTACGGTGAGTACGAGGGCCGGCGGACGGCGGACATTCGCGCCGAGCGACCCGGCTGGCAGTTGTTCCGCGACGGTTGTCCGGGCGGAGAGTCGCTGCTCCAGGTCGGAGCACGCGCCGATCGGGTCATCGCCCGAGTTCGGGCGAGCGAGGGCAGCACTCTGCTGATCTCGAGCGGGCATATCTTGCGCGTGCTGGTGGCGCGCTGGCTCGGCCTTGCGCCAGCCGCCGGCGCTCTGTTCCTGCTCGGCACCGCGAGCGTGAGCGTCCTCGGCTACGAGCACGACCGCACCCAGCCGGCGGTGTGCCTCTGGAACGACACCGGGCCTATCGATCGCTGACCCGACCCGCATTCTTCGTGAGCGGCACGCTCATGCCGCGCGCAGCAGCATCACTCGCGGTAGCGGCGCGATGTGATACTCAGCCGGCAGCCGCCGGGGATTTGCCGTCCAGGCCAAGCTTCCCCCACAGCTGCTTCAACCTGTCGAGAAAGCGCTCCCATCCCGTTTCAACCGCATCTTTGCTCATGATAGATCTCCGCTTGCGCAGGGCGGCGCTCGGACAGTGTGCGCCATTTTCGCCGGCGCCGCCGCGTTGCTGAGCCGCGTACGACGCTCAAATCGAGTGCTGCTGGGTAGCCGAGGGCTGTCGGCGCATCGAGGATCCGTGTGCGCACAGGGCGAGTGCCGGCAAGCCCGGCAGCCGCTGCCCATCGTTCAAGTAGGCTGCCCGAGTTGCTCTTCCCGGCCGCGACGCCGGCGGATCGCCTCTTCCCGGGCATCCTCGATCACCTGGATGACGCTGACGGGGTCGACCGGGGATTCCTCGCAAGCGAGGACGCCGGTGAGGGGGCTGCCCGCGTGCAGCTCGCCTTGCTCGTAGAGCGTCCACATCTCGCGGGCGAACTCGGTTTGCAGCAGCTCGGGCGCAAACCGGCCGAGCGTGGTGCGGATGTTGCCGACGTCGCGCTCGAGCATGGCGAAAGCGGCATTGTTCCCAGAGGCGTTGACGACCTGCGGCAGATCGATGATGACGGGCCCCTCCGGCGCAAGCAGGATGTTGAATTCCGACAGGTCCCCGTGGATGAGCCCCAGGCTCAGCATCCGCACGATCTGCCGCATGAGAAAGCCGTGATATTCGCGGGCGAGCTCCGCCGTGAGCTGCGCCTCGCCCAGCCGGGGCGCCGGATTGCCGGCCGCGTCCGTGATGAGCTCCATGATCAACACGTCGTTGAAATAGCCTAAGGGCCGCGGCACGCGCACGTCCCCCGCCACGAGTCGATAGAGCGCATCGACCTCGGCGTTCTTCCATTCGTGCTCCTGCTCTCTGCGGCCGAAGCGGCTGCCGCGGCTCATGGCGCGGGCTTCACGACTGCCGCGCACCTTGCGCCCCTCCTGATATTGCGCGCGCCTCTGGAAGCTGCGCTGCGTCATGTCCCGATAGACCTTTGCGCAGCGCAGATGCGCTCCTGAGCGCACGACGTACACCGTGGCTTCCTTGCCGCTCTTCAACGAACGGATGACCTCGTCGATGACGCCGTCATCGATCAGCGGCTGTAAGCCTTTGGGGACTTTCATGATTTTCGTGGGCGCGGTATTTCGGCCCGCGAAGCTCGGTCAGGGAGAGGCACGCACCAGGCGCGCCGACATTTCAATGGCGCAGTGTAGCATGCCGTAACGGAGAATGCCTCGTCATGACTGAGCAGGCGTACGCGGAGCAAGACCCGATGCGCCTTGTCCGCCGCTCGAGCAGCTTGTATCGGGTGCCGTCGGCGCCGCAAGAGCGTGGCCCGCCGGGACTCTGTGCAGCGCTCCGCCAGGTTGCCGGCTCATTCGCTACAGTGACGGTGGAAGTCTCGAGTGCGCGACAAGCGCGAGCTGTGCATGCGTCGAGTATTTTCTCCGGCTGCTCTGCTGCGGGGCCATGGGGGAAGGGGCACTTCGGCAATAAAAACCCTTTCGGCCTACATGACCGTTGAGGCGAACCAGCTGTTTCGAGACTGACCGGCGCGCGAGCGCGCAACTGAGGCGGGCCGGGAGGCGGCGGTTGGGCTCGGCCGTTTTCTCCGCGGCGTCTCCTTCAGGCGATGTCGAAGCGGGCAAACAGCGGGCGCTTGATCGCATCGAGCAGCATCGCGAACACCGCGCTCGCGACCAGCACCATCAGTACGACCGACCATGGCACCGCAGCCATCAGCAAGCCGAAGCCGGCAAGGAGGCTTACCACCACGATGTCGCCGATACTTGCCGCTTCCATCCAGCGCGAAGGCGCCAGCCGCCAGAGCCGATCATCGTTGCGCAAGGCATAAATCCCGGTCTGATTGGTGAATACCAGGATCAGAAACACCACGGTCTGCAGTTGCACGTGGCTCAGTCCGCGGCTTTGCGCCCACAAGTACAGCAGCACCGAGGCGAGCAGCGAGAGCGCCGCGAGAATTCCCGCCGCGCCCATGAGCCGCCCGACCTGCCAACGCTGTGGTTTGGGCGTGGGCAGGACACGATCGGTGGCGATGCTCATCGTGGCGAAATCATTCGCGAACAGCATGAGCACGATCAGCATCGGCGAGATCAAAAAGCGTCCGGTGAGCAGCAGGCCGAAAGTAAGAAACACTATAATGACCAGGGTGCGCAGGATCTTGTTGAGGGTATAAGTCAGCATGCGTCGATGCACCTTGCGCCCGGTGCGCACGACGGTGAGGACACCGGCAAGACCCGGGTCGGTGAGGACCACGCCCGCTGCGGCCTTGGACACGTCGGTGGCGCTCGCTACCGCCACGCCCAATTCGGCTTGGCGCAGTGCCGGTGCGTCATTGACGCCGTCGCCGGTCATGGCGGTGACGTGGCCGGCGCGCTGCAGCGACTTCACGAGATGATGCTTGTCCTCGGGCAGGACGCGCGCAAAGATGTCGCATTTCTCGGGGTCATCCAAGGCATCGCCCTTGGCCTCGCATACGCGTGTGCCGAGCCCCAGCTGGGCGCCGATGGCGCGAGCAGTCTCGAGCGCGTCGCCGGTGGCCATGCGCACGCGCACGCCGAGCTTGGCGAGTTGCGCGATCAAGTCGGCTGCATCCGGGCGCGGCGGGTCCGACAGGCCTACCACCCCGAGCAGCCGCAGCGCCCCGGCGGGGCCGGCGGCCACCGCCAGCACGCGCGCGCCATTTTCCGCGAGCCGGCTCTCGGCAGCCTCGAGCGCCGCCTGTTGTGCCGCGTTGAGCTTGCATAGCGGCCCGATCACATTGGCCGCCCCCTTCACCGCGTGCCATTCGGCCCCGTCCACGCTGTATATGCCGTCGCTGCGGCGCGTGCTCGGATCGAAGGGGTGAAAGGCTTCTCGCCGGGGGGAATTTTCAAGCAAGCCCTTCTGCCGAGCCGGGCCGAGAAGGGCCAGATCCAGGGGATCTTGCGTCGCATCGTCGCTCGCCAAAGCCGCGGCGCGCAGCACATCGTCTTCGGTGCCGTCCGCGGCGAGCGATATCACCCCGGCGAGGCTGAGGGAATTCTGAGTCAGTGTACCGGTCTTATCCGACACCAGCGTATCCATCGCCGCGGCTTCCTCCACCGCAGGCAGATGGGTGACGAGCACGCCTTGGTGTGCGAGCTGCTGGCTGCTGAGTGCCGTCGCCAGAGTGTACGTCGCCGGCAGCGCCACCGGGACGGAGGCAACCAGCAGCATGAGCGCGAAGATGGCGGTGTCCGCCGGCGGCAGGTGATGCCACAGCGCGAAGGCCACCAC
>JAJZVF010000072.1 GCA_021845825.1 Pseudomonadota bacterium
GGATGTTCGCGCGGCGCTCGGGCCGCCCGCAGCCTCAAGGGACGGGACGGCGATAGCGGGCCACCGAGGCGGGCGTCTCGATGCCGGCCGGCAGGCGCGGATCGCGCAGGGGGGGCTCGGCCTGCAGCGCCAGGGGAATCACGCCCGCCCAGTGCGCCAGGGCATAGTCCTCCTCGTCGTCGATGGGCGGTCCGGTGCGGATCTTCGCCGAGGCTTCCTCGATCGGCAGGCACAGCACCGAGGTCGCCTTGAGCTCCATGGGGCTCGCGCTGCGGGTCTGGGTGCTGCGTCCGGCCACGACGTGATCGACCAATGCGCAAAATGCCCGGCGCTTTTCCGCCTCTTCCTGGACTTCGCGCGCCGTGCCGAGGATGAGAACCGAGCGGTAATTCATCGAGTGATGGAAGGCGGAGCGTGCGAGCACCAGCCCATCGAGTAGCGTGACCGTGACGCATACCGGTATGCCTTGCCGCAGGGTCCTCAGCATCCGGCTGCCGACCGAGCCGTGGACATACAGCCGCTCATCGATGCGCGCATGGGTTGTCGGCAGCACGAACGGCTGGCCGTCCAGCACGAACCCCACGTGGCAGATGAGCGCCTCATCGAGGATGGCGTTCACGACTGCACGATCGTACGTGCCGCGGTCGGATCTACGGACCAACGTCGTGCGGGATGTGGGTGCGATGGTGCTCATGGGAACTCCGGCTGATGGGGACGGAGCGCGCAGCATCAGGGTAAAATGGCCTGAGTAAAAGTTCCAGTTTATAAAATATGGCTAGACCAGAAGACCGCTGGGAGTTGACTCTAGGCCTCGACGGCGGCAGCGAGCCGCTGTTCCGGCGGATATCGCGGGCGATCGTCGCCGAGATCCAGCGCGGCAGGCTGCGCCCCGGTGAGCGCCTGCCCGGCAGCCGCACCTTCGCCCGGATGCTGCGCGTGCATCGCAATACGGTCCTTGCCGCGTATGAGGAGCTCTCGGCGGAGGGCTGGATCGAGTGCTGCCGGGCTCGCGGCACGTTCGTGTCCTCCGCGCTGCCGCTGGTGCGGCGCCGCTCGGGCGGCGCGGCCTGCGCACGGCGCCCGAGCAGCGCCGCCGCGGGATTCGAGTTCCGGGCGAGCGCGGATGTTGAGGAGGCCGATACCGCTGCGGGATCGGTGAGGGTACTGAGCGCGGGAGTGCCGGATGTGCGCCTGGCGCCGGCCGTCCCGTTGGCGCGGGCCTTTCGGCGTGTCTTGCGTGAGGGTTCCGAGAGCCTGCTGAGCTACGGGTATCCCGAGGGGCATCCGCGGCTGCGCGCCGCTTTGGCCTCGATGCTGCGCGCCACCCGCGGCCTGGCGGTCGAGGCGCAAGACGTGCTGGTCACTAGCGGCAGCCAAATGGCGCTCGAGCTGCTCGGGCGCACACTGCTCGCACCGGGCGATGTGGTCGCCATCGAGCATCTCGGCTACCGCCAGGCCTGGCGAGCCTTTCAACAGCATGGGGCCGCGCTCGCACCGATCGCGGTCGATGCGGGGGGGATCGACGTCGAGGCGCTGGCGCAGCTCGCCGAGCGTACGGCGCTTCGCGCCGTGTACCTGACTCCGCATCATCAGTACCCCACGACCGCGACGCTCAGCGCCGGGCGGCGGATCGCGCTGCTCGAGCTCGCCCGAGCCAAGCGCATCGTCCTGATCGAGGATGACTACGATCACGAATTCCACTACGAAGGCCGGCCGGTGCTGCCGATGGCGAGCGCCGACACCGCCGGAGTCGTCCTCTACGTCGGCAGCCTCGCCAAGGTGCTGGCCCCCGGGGTACGGTTGGGCTATCTGGTCGCGCCCCGTCCGCTGCTGCGCGAGCTCGTCGCTCACCGGGCCTGTATCGACCGCCAGGGCGAGCACACGCTCGAGTGCGCCGTGGCCGAGCTGCTCGAGCAGGGGGAAGCGCAGCGTCACGCCCGGCGCGCCCGGCGTATCTATCACGCGCGGCGCGATTTTCTGGTGCGCTCGCTGCGCCGGGAGCTCGGCTCGGCGCTGACGTTCGAGGTGCCTTGCGGCGGTCTTACGCTGTGGGCCACCGCCGCCGAGGGGGTGGACGTCGAGGCGTGGGCGGCCCGAGTGCGGCAACAGGGCGCATGGATGCACACAGCGCGTCACTATGCGTACGATCGACGGGTGAGACCGCATTTACGCCTCGGGTTTGCGCCGTTTGAGGAGCAGGAGATCGCGGCCTGGGTGAGGCTGCTGCGCCGGGCGTTGTGAGCGTCCGCCTGGGCACGGGGGCCGGCTTGCGCGGCGCGGCTCCCGGCCACGGATCGGCGCGGGCGGGGCGCCCGCTCGCCGTCATGCCGACGATTTTGTGGCCATGGAGGTTCCCGTTCCCTGACCGTGGGGGCGCTCGAATGAAGGCCTCACTTCGATTCGCCGATCGCATCGAGCGTCGCCTGGCCGAGCGCGGTGTGACCGTCGCGCTTCAGCGCCTCGCCGAGGCTCAGCCGGTCGCGCAGCTCCCGATTTTGACTCAGCTTGAACTTGCCCGTGAGACGAGTGATTGCGATCTCGAGCCCGACGATCGCCTTCAGCATCGCCTCGATGTAGTCCTCGGGCGCGTCGCTCATCCGCCAGGGAGCGGGCTGGGCGGCTTCATGGACGAGGGTGAGGCGCCCGACCAGGGCGCGCAGGAATGCCTCGTCCTCGCGGATCGAGATTCTTCCGCAGGCATGTGCGATGCGGTAATTCCAGGTGGGCACCTGTTTGTGGAATTCATGCTTGCTCGGGTACCAGTTGGGGGTGACGTACGCATCCTCCGCGCGAAAAATGACGAGCACCTCTTCGCCGTTCTGGACGTCCTTCCAGAGCGGATTGGCGCGTGCCACATGGGCGCGCAGTACGCCTCGCTCCCCCGCCGTGGTGTCGAGCTCGAAGGGCACATGGTTTGCATCGAGGCCCGCGCGCCCGTGGGTCACGAGAATACCCAGGGGGTGCTCGCGGATGAGGCGGTACAAGGCTTGCTCGTCGGACACGGAGAAATGGCTGGGCACGTACATGATTCACCGGAAATGCCTGGTGGTACGCCGCTTATGATCAAGGAGACCTGGCCCCTCGGAAAGATCCAGTTTGAAGTAATCTGCACGGACCAGCCGCGGGCTCCTCGCCTCGAGCGCCCCGATCGACCCGGTGCTCCGCCGCCGGTCCCGCGGGCCGCGCAGCCCGTTGTCAGGCTCGCCGGGTGCGCTGGGAACGCCGGCGCCTCAGTCTCCCGGGTGGCTCGAGTGCTTACCGAGGGCAACTCCGGGCAAAGGTCCCTCAGCGCGCGCCGGCCGCCGCCGCCGCCACAGGTACGCCGCCACGGCCACCGACAGCGGCAGCAGGCTCACGTACAGCTGGCTCGCCAGGCTCGGCGTGAAGGCCATGGCCGCGAGCACGGCGAGCAATGCGATGACCGTGGCATAGCTCAACCACGGGAACGCCCACATCCGGATCGAGGGTTGAGGCCGGTGCTCGCGTCGATGTCTGAACCGCAGAACGATCTGCGACAGAGCGGTCAGGATGTACACGAAGACGATCAGTGCGCCGCCGGCATTGACGAGGAAGGCGAACACGCCGCCCGGAGCGGTCGAGGCCACCACGATGCCGAGCACGCCCACCACCGCCCCGACCGCCACCGAGTGGGTGGGAACGCGCCGCCCGTTGAGCCGCACCAGCCACGGCGGGGCATCGCCTTTCTCGGCGAGCACGAACAGCACTCGCGAGCACACATAGAAGGCCGAATTCAGGCAAGAGAGCACCGCCGTCAGGATGACCGCGTTCATCGAGCGTGCGATCCAGGGATGTCCGCTCGCCCACAGCGCCAAGGTGAACGGGGAATAGCCCGCTCGCACGCGGGTCCAGGGAACGACCGCGACGATGAAAAAGATCGACAGCACGTAGAAGACGAGGATACGGAACATGACCGAGCGGGTCATGGTGGCGATCGCGCGGGCGGGCTCGGCGGACTCCGCCGCCGCGACGGTGGTGATCTCCGCGCCCGTCATGGCGAAGAAAACCGTGGCGAGCCCCCCGAGCACCGCCAGCGCGCCGCGCGGCGCGAAGCCTCCGTACCCGGTGAGATCGGCGGCCACGCGGCCCGGCGGCGCGAAACCGAACGCGTAGCCCGCCGCCAGCGCGATGAACACGATGATGGCCGCGACTTTGATCGAGGCGAACCAGAACTCGAACTCGCCGTAGGAGCGCGCCGACATCAGGTTGACCGCGGTCATGGTGCCCATGAGCGCGAGCCCGAGCGCCCACACCGGCAGCGGGAGCCACGCGTGCAGCAGCAGCGCACCGGCGATCGCCTCCACCGGAATGACCACCACCCAGAAATACCAGTACAGCCAGCCGCACACGAAGCCCGCGCCGTTGCCGAGCGCCGCCCGGGTGAACTCGCTGAACGAGCGCACGTTCGGCAGCGCGACCGCCATCTCGCCGAGCATCTGCATGAGCAGCACGATGATGAGCCCGGAGCCGAGGTAGCTCAGGACCGAGGCGGGGCCGGCTTCCTTGATCGCGACGCTGCTGCCCACGAACAGGCCCGCGCCGATGATCCCCCCGATGGTGATCATGGTGACGTGCCGGTGCGTGAGCGAGCGACTAAGACCTGGCCGTACGGCCGTCGGATCGTCCGAGCTCATGCGCATCCCCAAAGGTTAAGCGGCGGCCAGAATCGCGCACCCCGGGCGGCAATACCCGTGCCCGAGCGCTCCGGTCGGTCGGGTCTTGCGGTCCGCCCGGGTGCTGCGTTGATCTTGAGGTGCAGGCACGCCGCGCTCATGACCGCGATCGCCGCCCGAGGCGGCTCGAGAGGACATCGGAGGCACGTCTGCGGCGGTCGCGAAGGATCTCGCGGGCGGCATTGCGCCCGACGACTGCCCCGACGCCGCCGCCGGGGTGCGCCGAGGCCCCGCACTGGTAAAGTCCCCTGATGGGCGCGCGGTAGTCGGCCCAGTGCGGCGCCGGTCGCGACCAGAAGAGCTGGTCGAGCTGCAGCTCCCCGTGAAAGATGTGTCCGTGCGGGCTGCCGATGGCCGCTTCGATGTCAGGCGGGGTCAACACCTGCATGCCGATGATGCCGTCGGAGAATCCGGGGGCGACTTCGTCGAGAACACCGAGCACGTTGCGCACCAGCTCGTCCTTGCGCGTGGTCCAATCCCCGTCGCGAAGATGATAGGGCGCGTGCCCGCCGAACAGGTTGACCACGTGTTTTCCGGGCGGGGCGAGCGTATCGTCGACAAATGTCGGCGTCACGGGAGTAACGAACGGCCGGCGGGAGATGTCACCGTACTTCGCATCGTCATAGGCGCGCTCGAGGTACTCGATGGTCGGGCCGATGTGCACGTAGGTCGGATAGGGAATCGCGCACTTTTGCGCGTCAAAGGACTTGTAGCGGGGCAGGCGCTCGCAGGCGATGTTGATCTTGAAAGCGCTGGAGAGCGTGCGGTACGTCTCGATGTCCCGGACGAATTCCGCCGGGAGCTGCTTGCTGTCGAGGAGCTTGAGGAAGGTTATCTTCGCCGACACGTTGCTGACGACGATGTCGGCATGATATCGGGAGCCATCGGCCAGGGTGACGCCGGTCGCGCGCCCGTTCGAGGTCTCTATGGCCGCGACCTCGGCTGAAGTGCGGATCGTCGCGCCTTTTTCCGTGCCGGAGCGCGCGATGGCGGCGCTGATGGCGCCCATCCCCCCCCGCACGAACCCCCAGCCGCCCGCGCCGGCGTGCTCGCCCATGACGTGGTGCATGACGACATAGGCCGATCCCGGGCTCTTCGGTCCGGCAAAGGTGCCGATGCTCGAGTAGTAGGCCAAAAGCGCCCTGATCTCGCTGCGCTCGAACCACTCCGAGAGGTAATCGTCCGCGCTCATGGTCAGCAGATCGACGAACCGGAACAACTTGCCGCACACCCGGCGGTATCGCCACAGGAAGCGTGCAGTTTCCTTGAACGAGCGCCAGTCGCGGCACGAGGGGTCGGGCGGAGTCTCGAGCAGGAGCCGGCGCATCACTCGCACCGAGTCCATGAGGTAGCGATCGAACTGCGGATAGATGTCGGCATCCCGTTTGGAGAAGCGGGCGAAGCTGCGTTGCGTGCGAGCGATGTCGTCCGAGAACGTAATGTAGTCCTCGCCGGGCAGGGGCGCGAACATGTCGGTGGCGGGCAGAACCTGGTAGCCGTAGCGCGCGAGCTCGAGCTCCTCGATGACCTTCGGGTGCAACAGGCTCATGAGATAGCTGAACACCGAGAACCTGAACCCCGGCACCACCTCCTCGGTGACCGCGGCGCCGCCGACGACATGCCTGCGCTCCAGGATCAGGACCTTCAGTCCCGCCCGGGCGAGATACGCTCCGCACGTCAGGCCGTTATGGCCTGCGCCAATGATGATTGCGTCGTACTGCTTCGGCACGTCGCGCCCCCGGCTCGAGTTCACTTGATTTAAAATTTATGACCCAATAATATATCTATCATTGAAAAATTTGCAGTAAATTTTCAGTAATGCATCATTGAATCGACCGGCCTGGCTAAACACCGTGGGCTGAGACCCGAGCGCCGACATGTGCTTGCCTGCAATGTGCAATGGCCTTCCTTCGTGCGGTGAGAAAGCGCGAGCGCTGCCGGGCGCCGGCCGGGCTGGCTGCAGCGGACGCGGGCCAGGACCAAGACGATGAGTAGCCGGCACGCGCACGCTTTGACCGCTCCGGCGCCGGCGGAGGTCCCCGAGGCGTCCTCGCCCGCGCCGAGCCGGGTGGGCGCGGAAGTGCGCGCGCTGCGCAAGGCGCGCAACATGACGCTGAGCCGCCTCGCCGCGGCGAGCGGCTTGTCGGTCGGGTACCTGAGCATGGTGGAGCGCGAGAAGGCGATGCCCTCCATCAAGGCGCTCATGTCGATCGCGCAAGCCCTGGGCGTCACCATCAGTTGGTTTTTCGATGCGGACGCCGTCAGTCCCCAGGAGCGAGGGCTCGTGGTCCGCCGCTCGCGGCGGCGGCGAATCGACTACTCGACCGGGATCGTCGATGAGCTGCTCAGTCCCTCGCTCAAAGGAAGCCTCGAACTGGTGCTGTGCCGCATGGCGCCCGGAGCCTCCTCCGGCGAGGAGCCTTACTCGCACACGAGCGAGGAGGCCGGCGTGGTCGTGCGCGGCCGCCTCGAGCTGTGGGTCGACGGACAGAGCGTGCTGCTCGAGACCGGCGACAGCTTCGGTTTCGACAGCGCGCGCCCGCATCGCTACTGGAATCCGGGGCCGGATGAGACCGAGGTCGTGTGGGCAATCACACCGCCTAGTTACTGAAACGGTGAGCGGGCGTTGCGGTCTGTGCCGCGGCAATGCCCGATGTGAGAAGTTATGGCGCAGAACTGGGGAATGTCAGACGGATGCCAAGATAAATCCGCGCACACCCGGGGGTGGATGTCGATGCCGAAGCCGGTGTCATGAGACGTAGATACGGGAGCCCGTGAGGCTCGTGTCCCTCAAGGCATGCCTGCCGCTCGAGGTGACGCGGCATGCCTTTGCGCGAGCTCCTCTTGAGCGAGCGGCATCCTCGGGCAATGCAGGCGGTGCGTGCCGCGAGGTCGGGTGTTGCCCGGCACGATGAGGCGCGTCGAGGCGGAAGGAAGAAGCAAGAGGTCGAATATGACGTAATTTACGTGTCGTCGAATGAGGGGTGAGCGCAGGCCCGTACGGGCCGACAAGAATCATACTTTGGGAGGGTTCACCATGAAATCGAAAGTCTCCTATGCAGTGGCCGCCATTCTAGGCGGCGTGTCGCTTCGAGCGCTCGCCGCCCAGCCGGCACCCGCAAGCGGCGCGGCCGGCGCCGCATCGCAGGCACTCGCAGCGCCTGCCCACACCAGCACCGGTCCGGCCTACCAGTCCTTAAGAGAGATCATCGTCACCGCCACTCGTCACCGCGAGAACGTACAGAGCGTGCCGATCACGATGCAGGTGCTTACCGCGAAGGCGTTGCGGCAGCTGCATATCTCCTCGTTCCAGGACATGGTGACGATGGTGCCGAACCTCACTTCCGCGGACAATGGTCCGGGGCAGAACGAGATCGTCATTCGCGGCATCAGCACCGGCTCCCAGGCCACTCAGTTCAGCGGCTTCACGGCTCCCTGGCCGAACGTCGGGGTATACCTCGACAACCAGTCGGTGCAGATGCCGAACCAGAATCTGGACGTGTACACCGTGGATCTGAACCGTATCGAGGTGCTCGAGGGGCCGCAGGGGACCCTCTTCGGCTCGGGCGCGGAGGCGGGCGCGATACGCTACATCACCAACAAGCCGGTGCTCGACAAGGTGGAGGGAAATGTCAACGCCAGCTATGGCGTCACCGCCCACGGCGGCCCGAACACTTCCGTGAGCGGTGTCCTCAACCTGCCGATCATCCCGCACCATCTGGCGATGCGCTTCGTGGTCTACGACGACCGCCAGGGCGGTTACATCAACAACGTGTTCGGAACGTTCACGCGCCATGACAGCGACCTTGGCATCCACTATGCCAATTATTACGTTCCCCTCGGCAGCACTTGTCCCGACGGCGGTGCGCCGAACACCTTCCGCGCCCCCGCCGGCGTGGGCGCCTGCGTGCCGCCGGGCAGCCCGGTCGCCAACAACCAGAGCCTGGTGAGAAACGCCATGAATCCGGTCACCTACCAGGGCGGGCGGGTGGAGGCGCTCTACAAGTTCGACGACGACTGGAGCTTCCTCGTCACGCAGATGTGGCAGAGTCTCGACGCCGAGGGGGTGTTTTTCCAGTACCCGAACGCCCCGGACGGAAACAAGCTCCCGCCGCTGTCGGTCGTGCTGTTCGTCCCGACCTACCACCAGAGCAGCTGGTCGAACACCGCGTGGACGCTCAAGGGCAAGGCCGGTCCGCTCAGTCTCATCTACACCGGCGGTTTCCTCACCCGCAACATCGAGAATCAGTCCGACTACACCAATTATGCCCGCGGGGTGTACGGCGACTACTACCAATGCTACGGACCAGGGACCGGCAACGACAACAGCTTGCAATCGACGTGCTTCTCGGCCGTCTCGCCGACGCACTCCGACCAGCAAAACCGCGTGCAGCAGAACGAGGTACGGGTGCAAACGCCGGATAGCTGGCGTTTGCGCGGCATACTCGGCTTTTATCAGGAAGACAACGTCCTCTACGACGAGACCCAGGATCTGAACCGGACCGTGCCGCCGTGCACGTCGAACGGTCCGGCGGGGACCCCGGGTAACACGGGCTGCTTCGCGGTGGAGGGTACCTTCCCGGGCTTCGCCACGGACCCCGGCCTGGAGCCGAGCGCGACCGCGTTCGGCCTCGATGCCAAGCGCGAGCTCAGGCAGATTGCCGAATTCGCCTCGGTGAGCTTCAATCTGACGCCGAGCTTGACGCTGACCGGCGGCGCGCGACACTTTCTCTTCCTGAACAGCGCCGCCGGCAGCGCTCTTGAAGCCTTCGGCTGCTTCGAGGGCGGCACTCCGCCGACCGGTTGCCACATTCCCTCGATTTCGGTCGACATGAACGCGCAGAATCTGAAGGATACGGAGTCCGGATGGCGCTACCAGGCGAACATCTCCTGGCACCTCAAGCCGGTGCTCTTCGGCAACAAGCAGCATATTTTGAGCTACTTCACCTTCTCGCAGGGGTTCCGTCCCGGCGGCTTCAACAATGCCGGTACCCTGCACGCCCCCGGCCCGGACGGCGTGCCGCAGTTCATCGCGCCGGAGTCCTACAGCCCGGACCAGCTCAACAACTACGAGATCGGCTGGAAGACCGACTGGCGGCTGTTGCACCGGTATTTTCAGTGGAATACCGCCTTTTACCGCGAGAACTGGAACAATGTCCAGATCGAGTTCTTCGATCCGGGGGTGAGCGGCACCATCTTCTTCAATACAAACGGTCAGGATTTCCGCATCGACGGTGCGGAGACCTCGTTCATCGCGCAGATCTGGCGGGGGCTCAGCCTGCGGGCGGCCGGCGCATGGAACAGCAGCGAGCAAACCAACTCCCCGGCGCTCATCGACAATAACCCGGCAAGTGCCAACTTCGGCAAGCCGATCACCGAGGTGTGCCCTTCCGGACCGACCTCCTGCACTCCGGTCGGCAATCCCTTCGGTCCGCGCGGGGCCCCGGCGGCCGACTCGCCGCCGATTCGCCTGAGCTTCCTGCTGCGCTACGACTTCCCGATACGCGCCCCCGGGTACTTCAGATTCTGGAACGGCGCGATGGGGTACGTGCAGTTCGGGGTGCAGCACCAAGGGCACTCGTACACTCAGGCGGGCTCGAATCCGCCCTTCACCCCGGGTGTCACCATCAGCACGGCGAGAATCCGCTTCATCGATCCCGCCTACACGATCTATGACGCTTCGGTGGGCGTCTCGAAGGGCCACTGGTCGTTGGAGGCTTATGGGCAGAATCTCACCGATTCCAACGTGGCGGTCTTCACGAGCACCGATAATTTCATCGTCCAGCAGACCCCGCTCAGACCGCGGGTGGTTGGGGTAAGATTCGGCTATACATTCTAAGGGAGATCGCGGGGGTCCGGTGTCGCGGGTGAGGTGCGAACATTCGGCCGTGTCGAGTTCTTCGCCGGTGGAGAGCGAGGTGAAGCGGCTGCGTCGCCTCATCGAGGCGGAGCGGTTCGCGGAGGTGCAGGCGGCGGCCCGGGCGCTGCTCGGTACGGTGCCCGAGAACCGTGACGCGCTGTATGCCTGTGCGCATGCGCAGCGGCGCCTCGGGGACGTTGCCGGGGCGCTCGAGACCCTCGGTCGGCTCGAGCGCGTGCAGCCGCGCTTCAGCCGCTTGCATCAGGAGCGCGGCTTCTGTCACATCGCCCTGAAGCAGGCCCCGCAGGCGATCGAGGCCTTCGAGCGCGCGGTGAGCGTCAGTTGGGCGCTGCCGGTCAGCTGGAGCATGCTCGAGGGGCTGTACCGCATGACCGGGCAGAGCGCGGAGGCTGCGCGGGCTGCCGCGCAGCTCGCGCGGCTGCGGGCCTTGCCGCCGGAGGTGGTGCGGGCGAGCACCCTGTTCGCGGACGGGGAGCTGGCACGGGCCGAGGAGCTCGTGCGCGCCTTCCTCATCGAGCACGGTCATCACGTCGAGGCGATGCGTCTGCTTGCACATATCGCCATGGCGCAGGACATCCACGGCGATGCGCAACTGATTCTCGAGGGGATCCTGGAGCTCGCCCCCGAGGACCACGCCGCCCGATTCGACTATGCGCAGGTACTGCTCAAGCGTCAGCTCTACCCGCAGGCCGAGCAGCAGGCGCAGAAGCTGCTCGCGGCCGAGCCTGCGCATCGCGGCTATCGGACTCTGCTTGCGATGACGCAAGTCGGGCTCGGCCGGCACGAGCGCGCGCTCGCACTGTACCGGGAGCTGCTCACCGGGGCGCAGCAGCCGGCGGAGCTGCATCTGTCGATCGCACACCTGCTGAAGACCCTCGGCTCGACGGAGGCGGCCGTGGCCGAGTATCGCCGGGCGGCCGACTCGCGCCCCGCTTATGGCGATGCATACTGGAGCCTGGCGAATCTGAAGACGTATCGGTTCACCGACGGGGAGCTCGAGCGGATGATCACGGCGGAATCGGCCCCCTCGACAGGTGCCGAGGACCGGTACCACCTGTGCTTCGCGCTCGGCAAGGCGCTCGAGGACCGCGGGCAGTTCGAGCAGTCCTTTCGCTACTACAGCCGCGGCAATGCGCTGCGGCGCTCGGGGAGCGAGCATCGGCCGGAGCAGGTCGAGCGAAACACCCAACTGCAGATCGAGGTCTGCACGCCCGCGCTCTTTGCCCGTCACGCAAGGAGCGGTGCGCCCGCTGCCGATCCGATTTTCATCGTGGGCCTGCCGCGCGCCGGCTCGACGCTGATCGAGCAGATCCTCGCTTCGCATTCGCAGGTCGAGGGCACGCGTGAGCTCGCCGACGTGGCCCGCATGGTGGCCGAGTTGCAGGGGCGCGATGCGCGCTATCCGGCGGTGCTCGCGCAAATGAGCGCGGCGGACTTCAACGCACTCGGGCAGAGGTACTTGAGCGACACCCGCGCATACCGCCTGGAGGCCCGGCCGCGCTTCATCGACAAGATGCCGAATAACTTCCGGCACCTCGGCCTCATTCATCTGATGCTGCCGAATGCGAAAATCATCGACGTGCGCCGCGAGCCGATGGCCTGCTGCTTCAGCAACTTCAAGCAGCTGTTTGCTCAGGGGCAGGAGTTCACCTACAGCCTCGAGGACCTCGCCCGCTACTACCGCACGTATCTGGAACTCATGCGCCACTGGGATGCGGTCCTGCCGGCGCGGGTGCTGCGCGTGCAGTACGAGGATGTGGTGGCGGACCTGGAGGGAAACGTGCGCCGGCTGCTCGAGTTCTGCGGGCTTACCTTCGAGCCCGCGTGCCTCACGTTCCACCGGACCGAGCGAAGCGTACGCACGGCAAGCTCCGAGCAGGTCCGCCAGCCGATCTACCGCGAGGGTCTTTCTCAGTGGCGTCATTACGAGCCTTGGCTCGCCCCGCTGCGCGAGGCGCTCGGGGACGCGCTGATGCGCTACCGGGACTGATGCCGAGGGAGCGTGCCGACGGGCCTCATTGGGGGAGCGGTGGCGTCGGCTGCGGCTTTGAGTGCTGCGCGTGACGCTCGTGCGGGTCCGCGCCTTGGGTTGCCAGCTTCATACCTTAAAAAAGGAGATCATCATGGGAGCACAAGACACCGCCCAGCTGAATGCCCGGCGCTCGGCAGCCGTGCCGCGCGGCATAACGAGCGCCACGGCGGCATTCGCCGAACGCGCCGAGAATGCCGAGATCTGGGATTGCCACGGCCGCCGCTACGTGGACTTCGCCGGCGGCATCGGGGTGCTGGCCACCGGACATCGGCATCCGAAGGTGATGGCCGCGGTCGGCGCGCAGCTGGCGCGCTTCACGCACACTTCCTTCCAGGTGATGGCGTACGAGTCCTACATCAGCCTGGCCGAGCGGCTGAACGCCATGGCTCCCTTCAAGGGGCCGGCCAAGACCCTGCTGCTCACCACCGGCGTCGAGGCGGTCGAGGCGGCGATCAAGATCGCGCGCATCGCCACCGGGCGCATGGGCGTCATCGCCTTCAGCGGCGCCTTCCACGGTCGCACCAGCCTCGGCCTGGCGTTGACGGGTAAAACGCTGCCTTACAAGCACGGGGTCGATGGCTGGCTGCCGGGCATATTCCATGTGCCGTTCCCGGCGGCCCACCGGGGCATCAGTGTGGAGGAGAGCCTGCGCGCCCTCGAGCTGGTGCTCGGCGCGGACGCGGAGCCGAGCCGCGTTGCCGCCATTCTCATCGAGCCGGTGCAGGGTGAGGGCGGATTCAACGTTGCGCCGCCGAAGCTGCTCCTCGAGTTGCGGCGCATCTGTGATGCACACGGCATCCTGCTGATCGCGGACGAGATCCAGTCGGGATACGGGCGAACGGGCCGGATGTTCGCCATCGAGCACGCGGGCGTCGAGCCGGACCTGGTGACGCTCGCGAAGTCGCTGGCCGGCGGCTTTCCGCTCTCCGCGGTGATGGGTCGGGCCGCCGTCATGGACGCGGTCGAGCCCGGCGGACTCGGCGGCACCTACGGCGGCTCACCGATCGGCTGCGCGGCCGCGCTCGCGGTGTTGGATGTGATCAAGGAGGAGCAGCTGCTGGCGCGGGCCGAGGCGATCGGGGCCCGGCTGCGCGCGCGGCTCGGCGCGCTCGCCGAGAGCAACGCCTGTGTCCCGATCGGCAATGTCCGCGGCCTGGGCGCCATGATCGGATTCGACGTGCTCAAAAGCCGCGGCGGCGAGCCCTCCGGGCCGCTCGCCAAGGGAGCGACCGAGCGCGCCCTCGAGGCGGGGTTGATCCTGCTCTCCTGCGGCCTGCAGGGCGAGACCATTCGCATTTTGGTGCCGCTCACCATTGCCGATGCCACCTTGGAGGAAGGGCTCGAGAAGCTCGGGCAGGCGTTGTGCCCGTGAGGCGTCCCGACACCGTCCTCATGCGCGCGCGCGTGCCGATCGGCGGCCGGCGGGTCGATGTCCATCGCGAGGCGCACGCCGGGATTGCCGGCTCCGCCGCGAC
>JAJZVF010000073.1:0-4558 GCA_021845825.1 Pseudomonadota bacterium
TAACCCGACCCAAGGATGCCGACAAGCCGCATGTCCGCGCGTTGAGTGACTGGATGGCGGTGCAGTTCATCGGACCCCGGCCCGCCGCAGTCTCGCCCGCTGCCGGCTTGCGGGTCGCGGCGTGCTCATGAGCAGCGCTCATGCCACGCTGCAAATCTTTTCGTTTGTCGGATCCGATCTCGGCTTCTATCGTGTCGACGTCGACCCCTAATCCACTCCCGAAACACGAGGCGACCGGAGAGCACGCATGTCACCACGCAGACGCAGCGACCTGGCTGCAACCTCCCGAGCGGCGCGGCGCAGCGACGCGCTCGATGATCTCGACGGCCTCGCCGCCCACACCGATCGCGGCGCGACGCGTTGGTTTTCGCAGGATGCGGCGTGCGCACAAAGGGACGTCGCCAAGGCGCGCTCGGGCTTCTTCAGGCATAGTTCCGCCCTCGTAATCTTACGGCAATGAAAGTCCCGGATACTGACGCGCAGGCAAACAGCAGTTGACCGGCTGAACGGGTCCGGGAGGCGAGGCGCCCCATCCCCCCTCTTGGGTGCGCTTCGTCTCCCGGAACCCACCTGCGCCGGATTTGTCATAACAGGCACCTCCCCCGTGCGAGGAAGCTACCGGGTCCGGGAGGCGAAGCGGCCCATCCCCCCCCTCTTGGGTGCGCTTCGTCTCCCGATACCCGCGGGAGAAAACCGGGGTCGGTGAGCGGCATCTCGCGCATCGGGCCGAATTCCGTAAGCTGGGCACGGATGAGCGCGCCATCCCCGACCGCCACGATGACCACGGCGTCGGGCAGCGGAAACGCCTCTTCGATCACCGCGCAGGCCGCAGCCGGGTCGACCGCCGCCAGCTCGGCAGGGTAAGCGTCGATGTAGGCTGTCCCGAGACCATAGAGCTCGATGTCGGCGATTGCAGCGGCCCAATCCGTGGCGGTCTCGAGTGCAAGCGCATATTGGCCGAGCGTGTAAGCCCGCGCCGAATCCAGCATCTGCGCCGTCACGCCGTCACGCCTGAGGCGGGTCAGCGCCGAGAGCGCCATGCCGATGCCCAGGCCGGTGTTGTGCGCCTCGACGAACGAGCGGATGGCGAAATCCCCAGGGACTCTGCCGCGCGCAAACCCGGAGCGCGCTCCGTAAGAGAGGCCTGATTTGATGCGCAGCTCGGCGTTCAGCAGCGAGGTAAAGCGGCCGCCGAACAGGGTGTTGACCAGATCAAGCGCGGCTCGCCGCCGGTAGCGCTTCTCGACCCCGATGCCGCCGATCCAGAAGTGCGTCTGGGTCGCGCCGGGCGCATCCACCAGCAGCACGCGCCTTGCCGTGACCGGCGGCGGGGGCTCGAGCGGAGGCACATCAACCCTCGCCCGGCGCCAGTCGCCGAAGGCCGCACGGGCTGCCGCCTCGATTTGCCGCGGATCAAGATCGCCCGCAACCACCAGAGTGAGGCGGTCGGCGCCGAAGTGTCGCCGGTAATAGTCACTCACCTGCGCATGATCGATCGCCGCCAGGGAGGCTTCGCTGCCGTGCACCGGCCGCCCGTAGGGATGTTCGCCGAACAGCAGCGCCCGACCATAGGCATCGATGAGCTCGGCAGGCTCGGCGTCCTTGGCCGCCTTGATGAACTCGATCTGGCGCGCACGCAGATGCTCGAATTCCTCGCGCGCAAGCCTCGGCGAGCGCAGCGCGTCGGCCACCAGCTCGAGCATCAACGACTGATCGCGCGCGAGAAACTGCGCCCGCAGGGTGATCGCCTCGGGACCGGCGCCGGCGCCAAACCCGCCGCCGACGCCCTCCACTGCGTCCGCAAACGCATAAGCGTCGCGCTCGGCCGCGCCCTTCTCCAACAGGCCTGCCACCAGGGAAGCGACGCCCGGGAGCCCCTGGGGATCGGCGAGCGCTCCGCCACGCATCACGGCGTGACAGGCGACGAGCGGCACATCGCGTCGAGGAATCAGAATGAGCGTGACGCCGTTATCCAGCACGCGACGCGTATGCGCCGGCACGTGCACATCCGTCATCCGCCCGCGCTCCCGCCGGCAGCCTGCCGCACCAGCATACCGACCGTGCGCCTCCTGGCATCGAGGATGTCCTCGGCCACCTCGCGCACCTGTGCGCGGGAGACCGCTTCCAGACGCGCCGGCGCGTCGAACAACGCGGACCATCCGCCGTGAAACGCCTCGAATTCCCCGAGAAAGTGCGCCTTGCCGTCGATAGTGGCGAGCTTCTTCCAGAAGCCGACCACGGCGAGGTTGCGCGCCCGTGCAAGCTCAGTCTCGGTCACGCCCTCGCGCACCAAGCCTGTCAGCTCGCGGTCGAGCGCGCTCAAGGCCTCATCGGGGCCGGCCTCTTGCGGCAGCGTCAACGACAGCCACAGCAGCCCGGGATCAAATCCCTCCTGCCAATGACCGCCCACCTCGATCGCGAGGCGCTGCTCCTCGACCAGCGAGCGGTGCAGGCGGGAGGCATCGCCGTCGACCAGCACTGACAGCAGCAGCTCGATCGCGGGGGCGCGCCGGTCGGCGGCGGCGGGCGCCTTGTAGGCGCACTGCAGAATGGGCGCGCGGACGTTGCGCCGGATCAGCACCTGCCGCTCTGCAAGCTGCTCGGGCTCGCGGATTCGTACCGGCGCCGGCGGCGCTTGGGCGGCGATAGGCTCGAAGTAGCGCCGGGCGAGCGCCAGGGCGCGCTCCGGATCCACGTCGCCGGCCAAGGTGAGCGTGAGATTGTTCGGGGCGTAATAGGTGCGGTAGAAAGCCTGCAGGTCCTGCATCCGCCACGAGCGGATGTCCTGTGGCCAGCCGATGGTCGGGAAACGGTAGGGATGGGTGAGGAAGGCGGCCGCCTGCACCCGCTCGGCCAGCAACCCGTGGGGATTATCCTCCACACGCAGCCGGCGCTCGGACGCCACCACTCCGCGCTCGCTCTCGATGAGCTCCGGCGTAAAGGCGAGATTCGCCACCCGATCTGACTCCAGATCGAGCACCAGCTCGAGTGCGTGCGACGGGAACCAGTCCTGATACACGGTGACATCGTCGCTGGTGAACGCATTGTTGGCCCCTCCCTGGGCTTCCATCAGCCGGTCGAATTCGCCGGGGTGGCGCCGAAAGGTGCCGTTGAACATCATGTGCTCGAAGAAATGCGCCAAGCCCGTGATGCCCGGGGCCTCGTTGCGGCTGCCGGCTCGCACCCACAAATTCAGAGCCACATTGGGGATGTGGTGAATGGGCCAGACGATGACCCTCAGCCCGTTGGAGAGCGTCACTGCGCACACGGACTCACGCCCCGAGAATTCCGGCGCACGGGCGGCAGGCAGCGGATCAAGGACGGCTCGTCTTCGCATGGAGCCAGTTTACGCCCCGTGGAGGGGCCGTTGAGGGAAACGGTCGATTCTTGCGACATCCGGGAGGCGAGTGAGCCCACCGAATGAGCGATGTGCCCTTGGAACCGACGCGTTTACGCTTATGCCACTTCCTCGGCGGCGGTCTCGGTAGATTCACCGCCCGTAGACGCCTTAAGCGTGAGCTCTGCCACGACGAGCCGTTCCGCCCACGTGGGGCCGACCAGCCGCTCCAGGAAGCCGCAATGCCCTCCCTGACGGGTTACAACGATACTCAGGCAGGATGGTCGCGCCAATCGGCTAAGGCCAGTAGGCGGAATAATGGGGTCATCGAGCGAGGTGATGAGCGTCGAAGGTACTTCCAGGGCCTCCAGCCGCCGACCGGTCAGCGAGTAGCCGTCGAGATACTCGTTCAAGCTGGCAAACCGGGTATAACGACGGATGAGTTCTGCCGTCAGGCGCCGCAGATCCTGGGTGTCCTGCAGATCCCGGAAATCGTAGTCCTGCGGCCAGGCAGCCTGCTTTTTTTTGAGGGATCGCCACCATTTTCGCGCAAAATATAGAGAATAGCCGCGAAATCCGTCCTCCAAGGCAAGCAAAGTCTCATGCGGATCCAGGACTGGAGATACCGCAACAATGCGGCTGAGATCCAGACCAGCCGAACGGGCTTCGGCTCCGGCGCGCAGCAGAAAATTCCCGCCGAGCGAAAAGCCGACCAGCCGCAGCGGCCGGCCGGTGAGCCGCTGCAGCATCCGCAAGGCACCCATCACCTCGGCCAGCCGGCAGGAGTGAAACAGGCCGCGGTTGAGATGATGTGTCTCCCCGTGGTCCCGCAGATTGAGGCGCAATACGTCGAAGCCGCGCTCAAAGAGCTGCTGCCCTAGGGAAAGGACATAAAGGGAGTCTGCACTGCCTTCCCAGCCGTGCAGCACCACCACCGGCTCGCCATGGCGGGTCGAACTGGAACGAAAACATTGCAAACGAACGCCATCACCACAGTCGAGTAACAGCTCACGCTGCGCAGCCAGCAGTGGCGCGGCGCGGCGCACGATGGGTCCGCGCCGCATTCCAACGCTCGCCAGCATGGATTGCAGATGCCGGTTTTTCAGCCAGATCGGCGGCTGGAAGTCTTCTAGGAGAGTTCGTGGACGGGCAAGGACCGGCAGAGCCGCATTCCCGCCATCGGCGTCCCGCGCCTGTCTTTCTGCCACGTTGCCGCCTCTG
>JAJZVF010000073.1:4658-13897 GCA_021845825.1 Pseudomonadota bacterium
GCTGCTGCTGCTGCTCACGCCGGCGCCGGCCGCGGCGGTGCAGCGGCTGCTCATCACCGTGAGGCGCGTGTCCTCGCCCCTGGCCGCGCTGCGCACCGGCACGGCGATCATCCATCTCGACCCCTCGGGGCCGGTCCGTCTCGCTTTTCGCGCCGGCACCCTCCTCCTGCACAGGCCCGGATTACCGCCCCTTCGGCAAGTTACGCTGACCTGCGCCTCCGTGGGTCTGGGCACGCCGATGTTCGCTTGCCGCGGCGGACAGCTGACGGCGCTCGCGGGCATGGGATTGCTCAAGGCCAGGCTTTCGGCCGATTACGACCCCGCGAGCCGGACCCTGCGCTTCGCCGCCTCCAGCGTCTCCCTGGCCGGAGGACAGGTGCAGCTCACAGGCGCCGTGCGACCCGGCATCTGGGCGCTCACGGCCCGGGTCTCCGGCGTCGATCTGGCCAAGGCGGCGCAACTCGTACGGCCCTGGCTCGCGCTTCCCGCCGGCGACACCCTCAGCGGCCATCTCGATGCGCGCATCGCCGTCACCAATCTTCCGGTCCTCACAGCCGGCCTCACCGCCCGCACGACGGACCTCGGTTTCAGCAACGCGCCGGGCACGGTCGCCGGGCAGCAGCTGGGCGCCTCGCTCGCCGGCACGCTGCAGCACATCGGCCAGCGGCTGACGCTGGGTCTGACCGTGCACGGCATGCGGGGACAAGCTCTGATCGGACCCGCGCTCCTCGACCTCGCGGCTCACCCGCTGACGCTCAGCGCCCGGCTGACGCGGGGAGGCGTCGGTCCCCTGGAGGTGGCATCGCTCGATGTGAAGCAGCGAGGAGTCATCGACGCGCGCGCACAGGGCGTCGTGGCTCTGAGTCCCCGCATCAGCATCCAAAGTGCGCACGTGGACGTCACCCGCCTGATCTTCCCCGGCGCCTATACCAGTTACTTGCAAATGCGGTTGGCGTCGAGCGCACAAGAGGCGATCAGCAGCAGCGGCAAGCTGAGTGGCGAGGTCCGGATCTCCCGCGATGCGATCACCCGTGTCGATGTGGAGGTTCGCGACTTCGGCTTCGACGATCCGGTGGCGCGACTGTTCGTCCGCCACGCCAACGGTGAGATTCACTGGGCCGCCGCTGCCGGCGGCTCCGTTTCGCGTTCGCATATCGGATGGACCCGCTTCGGCGCCTACGGCCTCGCCGGCGGGCCGGCGAGGCTCACGTTCCTCCTCTGGAAGCGCAATTTCGCACTGCTCGGGGGTAACGGGCGGTTGCCAGTGCTCAACGGCGCCGTCCTGATCCATACCCTCGTCGGCCGGAACCTCGGCCTGCCTCAGGCGACATTCGATTTCGACGCCGACCTCACTCCCATCAGCATGCCGCGGCTGTGCCGAGCATTCGGCTGGCCGATCATGAACGGAGAACTCTCCGGACACATTCCCCTGGTGCGCTACCGCCACCATGAGCTGAGTTTCGACGGCAACCTGGTAGCC
The DNA here is from genome assembly GCA_021845825.1 of Pseudomonadota bacterium. Taxonomy (GTDB): domain Bacteria; phylum Pseudomonadota; class Gammaproteobacteria; order Steroidobacterales; family Steroidobacteraceae; genus 13-2-20CM-66-19. The sequence continues at coordinate 6,139 of JAJZVF010000073.1, forward strand.
CGGGTATTCGACGGCACGATCACCGGCCGCCATATCCGCCTGGAACATCCGCTTGGGCAATGGCCACAGCTCACCGCTGACGTCGAGGCGCGGGGGCTCGATCTCGGCATGGTGACCCGCACCTTCGCCTTCGGGTCGATCACGGGCCGGGTGGACGCGGACATCCGTGGGCTTCAGCTGTTCGACTGGTCGCCCGTTGCCTTCGACGCCAAGCTCTACACCATGCCGGGTGACCGCTCGGCACATCTGATCAGCCAGAAAGCGGTGACCCGCATCGCTGCCCTGGGCGGCGATGGGGGAGCGGTCACGGCAGCGCTCGAGTCCGGTGTGCTGCGCTTCTTCCACACCTTCCACTACAGGCGCCTCGCTATCGGCTGCCGCTTGCGCAATCAGGTGTGCCGGATGTCCGGCGTCGGTCTGGCTCCGGGCGGAGGCTACTACCTGGTTCAGGGCAGCTGGCTACCCCGGCTCAACATCATCGGCAACGTCCGGCGGGTGGATTGGCCGATGCTGCTCACCGAGATCAGCCAAGGCATCGACGCCCACGGGGTCAAGGTGCAGTGAACGCATGGCCGGTCTTTAGTCCGCCACCCCGTGGCCCGAAAAGGTCGGAGGCGGTCGGGCTCCTGGGCAGCCCTGGTTCATGGTACGGTGCGGAAATAGGCCCAAGACGCAGTGGAGTCCGACCATGAATGCCTCGATCTGCTCCCGCCCGGCATGCGACACCCGCCCCCTCGCGGCGACCGCTCGCGGGATTCGTGCGGCCGCGGCCGTGCTGGCGTTGACCCTGATCGCCGGGTGCGTGACGGTCAACGTATATTTTCCAGCCGCCGAAGCGCAACGCGCTGCCGACAAGATCATCGAGCAGGTGACCGGCAGCACAACCGCCTCCCCGCCGGGCACACCCGCTCCACAATCCAAGCCGCCGAGCTCACCACAATCCCAGCCGCCCTCCTCCGACGCCGGGTTCTTCGGCCGAACGGAAGCGATGCTGGCCTCGGCAGCCGGGCGGACCCTGGCGACGCTCGTGCCGGCCGCACAGGCCGCCGAGCCCAATCTCGACATCTCCACACCACAGATCCGCGACATCATCGCCGACATGCATCAGCGCTTTCAGAGGCTGAAGCCGTATTTCGCCGCGGGCGTGGTCGGGGTGACCGCCCAAGGCACGATCGCCGTGCGCGACCAGAGCGCCGTGCCGCTCATGCAACGGGCGATGCTCGCGCAGCTGGTAGCGCAGCAGAACCGGGATTTATCTGAGCTGTACGCGCAGATCGCCGACGCCAACGGCCACCCGGAGTGGACCGCCGATATCCGCAGCGCCTTTGCGCAGCGCTGGATCGCCCACGCGAAGCAGGCCGGCTGGTACTACCGCAACGCCAGCGGGGACTGGCTGAAGTGAGCCCTTACTCGCGGATCCCCGCGCCCCGCTCCATCAGCACGACGGCCGCGGTGAACAGGCCCGCGACGGCGAGCAGCATGATCGCGAACGCTTCCGTCACACTGACGTCGGACACCCCGAGGAAGCCGAAGCGGAAGGCATTGACCATGTACAGGATGGGATCGATCAGCGACAGATGGTGCGCCCATTCCGGCAGCCAGTTGATCGAATAGAACACTCCACCCAGGTAGGTCAGGGGCGAGAGCAGGAAAGTCGGGATGATGCTGATCTGATCGAAGTTCTTGGCGAACATTGCGTTGAGGAACCCGCCCAGAGAAAACGTGAGGGAGGTGAGGATGGCCGCCCCGACGACGATCAGCGGATGCGCCACCGGCAGATGGGTGAAGAACAGCGCCACCGCCGTCACGGCGAGACCCACCATCGCCCCACGTGCCATCCCGCCGGTCACGTAGCCGGACACGATGAGCCAGCTAGGCAGGGGCGAGACCAGCAGCTCCTCGATGTGCTTGCCGAACTTCGCGCCGAAGAAGGACGACACCACATTGGTGAATGAGTTATTGATCACGGCCTGCATGATCAGCCCCGGTGCGATGAACATCATGTAACCGAAGCCGCCCAAGGGACCGATGCGCCGGCCGAAAACGGTGCCGAAGATCACGAAGTACAGAGTCGCCGTCACCGCCGAAGGCAGGATGGTCTGGCTCCAGATGCGGATGATCCGGTGGAACTCGCGGATAACGATGGTCTTGAAGCCGACCCAACGGGTCCTGCCGACGGCAAGCGGCTGCGGAGGGACGTTTTCCGCCACAGCGCTCATGCCGCGGTCCCCTTCTCCACGAGCCGCATGAAGATCTCCTCCAGCCGGTTGACCTTGGTTCGCATGGACAGCGCCTCGATGCCGTGCGCCGAGAGCCGCGCAAACAGATCGTTGAGGTTTGCGTCCTTGGACACTTCGACCTCAAGGGTGTGCTCGTCGGTAAGCCTGACCACATACGGCTCGAGGGACGGCGCCCGCGTCAGCGGCTCGCGCAGGCTGATCACGAACGCCTCGGTGTGCAGCCGGCGCAGCAGGTTGCTCATGCGGTCGCGCTCGATGATGCGCCCGCCGTTGATGATGGCGATGCTGCGGCAGAGGGTTTCGGCTTCCTCGAGATAATGCGTGGTCAGGATGATGGTGGTACCGCTGCGGTTGATCTCGCGCAGAAAGTCCCACATCGAGCGGCGGATCTCGATGTCCACGCCCGCGGTCGGCTCATCGAGAATGAGCAGGCGCGGTTCGTGCATGAGCGCGCGCGCGATCATCAGCCGGCGCTTCATGCCGCCGGAGAGGCCACGCGAAGCGTGTTTGCGCTTGTCCCACAGCTGCAGCTGCTTGAGGTAGCGCTCGGCGCGCTCGCGCGCAACCGGGCGCGGAATGCCGTAAAAGCCTGCCTGGTTGACCACGATGGTCTCGGGGGTCTCGAACAGGTTGAAATTGATCTCCTGCGGCACCACGCCGATGCAGCTCTTGGCCGCCTCAAGATCGCGATCGAGGTCATAGCCGAAGATGCTTGCCTCGCCGCCAGTCTTTTTGACCAGCGAGGTGACGATGCCGATGAGAGTGGTCTTGCCGGCACCGTTCGGCCCCAGCAGGGCAAAGAAATCCCCCTGCTCCACGCTGAGGTCGATGCCCTTCAGAGCCTGCACGCCGTTGCGGTAGGTCTTGCTCAGTCCCCGGACGGAAAGCGCGTTCATGAGCTCAAGAATCGGCCATGTGAAGTCTGGCTGCAATGGCCCAGTCGATAGATTGACCGCGGCGCAGCCCCGCTTCGGCGTGCGGTGCGCACGACCGGCGGAGCGGGCGGCGACCCGCAGCCCCCGGGGCCGGGTCCTTCCGCAGGGCCGGAACCCGCGTACCGGCGAGCCGCTCAAGCGGCGAAATACCGTGCCAGGTACTCCTCGAACGTGCCCCGATCGGCCGCCTCGATGGCCGTCTGCTGCGCGAGTGATTCCGCGGCCTCGCGGGCGAATTCAGCGAGCCGAGCCTCGTCCGGCGGGTACAGATCGAGGAAATATTCCTTGTGCAGCCTCGACATCCGCAGCGCCAGCGCGAAGAACGACTCGCCGGTGGCGGCAAGCTCGGCCAGCATGCGCGCCGAGGGCGTGCGGGCGACTTCCTCGACCTTGGCGGCCTGGGTCGCCAGGGCGAGGGAGTAGGGCCGCGAGGGATCGCCCCGGTCGAGGATCTCGCAGATGCCGGCCATGGAATCGATCAGCTCCCGCGCCCAGTCCCGCATGGGAACGCTCTGGCCGTCGCGCCAGAGCGCCAATCCCGGCTCGCGGCCGCGGCGGGCCACGTCGAGGTGATTTTGGTCGAGGGCCCGCTGCTCGGCGGCGGCGATCGGCGGGCTGTCCTTGAGCAGGCACAGCGCGACGAACGCCTCGAGGAAGCGAAGCTTGTTCTGGTTGACCCCCACGGGATCGAAGGCGCTCACGTCGAGCGCCCGCACCTCGACGTACTCCACGCCGGCGCGCTTGAGCGCCTGGGTTGGACGCTCGCCGGAACGGGCCACCCGCTTCGGCCGGATGAAACTGTAGTACTCGTTCTCTATCTGCAGGATGTTTGCGTTGAGCTGACGGTAGACGCCGTCGTCCCGTACACCCAAAGCCGCATAGCGTGGATGAGAAGTGGTGACGGCGCGGGTAAGATCGCGAACGTACTCCTCCAGACTGTTGACCGACACGGAAAGATCGGCCTGGTTGCGGTTACGGTAGCCGATGTCGCTCATCCTGAGGCTGGTGGCATGGCGCCCGTAGGCGGTGCCGGGTGTGAAGTCTTCGAGGTGGTGTTCGCGGCCGCGCAGGAAGGACTTGCACACCACCGGCGAGACGCCGAACAGGTACAGCACGAGCCAGCCGTGCCGGCGATAGTTGCGCAGCAGATCGAAGTAGCGAGCCGACACGAAGTCCGGACCCGAGCCGCGCGCCTTCAGGATGTCCGCATAAGCCGGCCAGAACTGCTGCGGGAAAGAGTAGTTGAAATGCACGCCGGAGATGGCCTGCATCATGCGTCCGTAGCGCAAGCCGAGACCGTTGCGGTACACGGTCTTCATCCGACCGATGTGGGAGGGGCCGTACTGCGCGATGGGAATCTCATCGTCGCCGTCGATCCGGCACGGCATGCTGGTCGTCCACAGCAGCTCATCGCCGAGATGCCGGTAGACGAATTCGTGCAGATCCAGCAGGTACTGCAGCAGCTCCCAGGTCGTGGTGAACGTGGGCGTGACGAGCTCGATCAGCGCCTCGGAGTAATCGGTGGTGATGTGCTCGCTCGTCAACGCGGAACCGAGCGCGCGTGGATGGGGCGTCTGGGCGAGACGGCCTGCCGGCGTCACGCGCAGCGACTCCTTCTCCACGCCCCGGAGACCGCCCTGGAGGATCTCGGGCTGCCCGCTGTTGACGAGCGCGGACAAGCGCCGCTCGAAAGCAATATCGATCGCAGTGCTGCTCATCGGGTCTGTCGGTTAAGGTCGCTCAAGGCTGCTGCATGAGATCGAGAAAGCGGCGGATGCGCGCGGCGTTCGTGCCGATGTCGCTCACTCCCACCCGCGACTCCGACCTGACATCGACGCGGGAGCCGGGCCCGTTCGGGGTCACTCTCACCACGACGTCGTCCTTGAAATCGAAGAAAAATGTGTGCGCGGTGGCCTCCAGCCGGCCCTGGGCGGGCACGTAGGCGTCGTTGCGCCAGCCCATTTCCCGGCCTACCCGCAGCGCCTTGGCGAGCGCCCGGTCCGGCGGTAACGCGAGCAACAACGGCTTGATGTACGGGTAGTACTCGCGCTTCAGCTTCGGCACGTCGATTATCGTATTTCCGACGCGCTCCCGCCTTATATATTGCGGGGGATTGACAGCATGCGCGCGCTCACGCAGCGGCACGACGGCCACGAACGCCGGCGGGTTGGCCGTGTCGGTCGTGATGTCGTGAATGGGCGGGGCGGAGCGCGCCTTCACGAGCCAGAAAACCATGTAGGCCGTGACGGCCAGCCCGGTGACGATACCGACCGTGGCCGCCAGGCGCGGAATGGGCGAGTGTTTCGCCTTGGCGATGAGCACGCCGACAATGGCCACGGCCGTGCCGAGCACCGTCACGCCGAGCCCCGCCATCAGCATCATGAGTGCCGTGCCGACCCCGGCCAGGGACAACCGGTTGAGCTGCCCGGCGAGCAGAGCGAGCAGAACGCCGGCAGCGAGGCTCCACAGACCCGCCTTGGTCAGATACGCCGGCCATCGCGGCGGGTGCAACGGAGGGAAGGGCAGAGTGCTCACATCAGGGATCCCCGCGCAATGACCCGAGCTTGTTGCCCGGCGCTGTTTCGGGCATCTTGCAGCCTTACGGCAAGTCGCGCAACAGAGAGCTCCCTCATGATCGGCATAATCGGCGGCACCGGCCTGTATCGCATGGACGGCCTGGAGGTCACGGAAACTCGCGAGGTCGACAGCCCATTCGGCCCGCCGTCCTCGCCGGTGATGCTGGGCCGGCTCGCCGGCCGCCCGGTCGCCTTTCTCGCCCGCCACGGTCTTCGCCACGATGTGCTGCCGAGCGAGATCAACTACCGGGCGAACATCTGGGCGCTGAAGAGCACGGGCGTACGCACCATCATCGGGGTCTCGGCGGTCGGCAGCCTGCGCGAGGAGATCCGCCCCGGCGACCTGGCGCTGCCTGCCCAATACCTGGACTTCACCAAAGGGCTGCGCGCAGCCAGCTTCTTCGGCAAAGGCCTCGTCGCCCACGTATCGACGGCTCATCCGACCTGCGCCGCCACCGCCTCGCTCCTGGCGCGCACCGCGCAGTCCCTCGGCCAGGCTCTGCACCTGGACAAGACCTACGCGTGCGTCGAAGGCCCGCGCCTGGGCACCCGGGCGGAGAGCTTCTGGTTGCGGGCCGCCGGCGCCGACCTAGTCGGCATGACCAATGTGCCGGAGGCCTTCCTCGCCCTGGAGGCGCAGCTCGGCTACTGTACCATCGCGGTGGCGACCGATTACGACTGCTGGCTCGACGATCCTTCGCAGCACGTCTCGGTCGATCAGGTGATGAGCCAGTTCGGCAACAGCCTGGCACGGGTGCAGCGCCTGATCGCGCGCGCCGTGACGGACTACGGCGAGGACGAGTCGCGCCCATGCCGGCACTCGCTCCAGCAGGCGGTGCTTACACCGCGGGAACAGATGACGGCCGGGCAGAAGGCGATCGTCGACTTTCTTTCCCTCTAGCCTGCAATTGTTTCCGCGTGCACGGGGAAATCCCCTGCCGATCAGGTAGATGGCGGATCCTCGCGTGTGAACTCAAGAATCCGCCGCTCATCGAACAGCCCGGACAGCCGCACATCGCCCTCCACGCGCGAGCGGATCCAGCTGCTCTGGAGCGCGGTGATCCACGAGAACCCCTCGTGCTCACGCAGCGCCCCGACCGGTTTCTGCGAGATCATGCCGCGATCGCCCACCCGCATCGCCTGCGCGAGCCCGAGCGGTTCACGGAGCTTCTTCGCCTGCGGCAGGAGCGGCGATTCCGGATAATTCAGAACGAGCCGCACATGCTGCATGGCACACGTGGTCATTTCGGCAATGGCGTAGTTGAATGCGTCCGCGGTACCAACTTCCTGCCCCACGATCACCTTGGCAATCTGGGTTTCGTAGTCCGGGCGAAAACCGGGAGCGCTCAGCCTGAGAATGTCCGAAACCGGCGACCGGACCGCCCATGCCGCTGCCGATCATTCCCGCCTCGGCTGCCGTTCGTCGGTACCGAAAAGCTCGAGTGGTTGCGGTTCGGCGCCCGCTTGCGGATTGCGCAGTAGTGCGGCGGAATCCGTGCAGCAGGTGTCAGGAAACCTACGATAGTCCCTATTCAAATCGGCAAGCTTGACCGGGTCCGGCCGCGCATGCTTGTGCCCCGTCCATCCACCCAAACCGGCTGCGCTCGGATACATGGGCGCACTCCTGAAAGCAATGAGTTACCGCGGTCTTCCGATGTGGCTCGGCGGCAAACTGTCCAGGCTTGCGCCGCATCCCTATCGGCATATGCGGCGCCCTGCTGGCACGAAGCCCAGCAGATCATCGCAGCCACGAGGCGCATCGCCCGGTAGTCCACAGAAATGACGAATTGCGCGCGGTGACCGATGTCGGCATTGCGACGCCAAACCGTCTCGTTGCCCAAAGGCAACGTTTACTCCATGACTCATCGCGATAGCCCACCGGGCCGGCGCAACTTATTGAGCTCGACCCGCACCGGTAGCATGATTGACCAAAGAGGCTGGGGCCAATGAGGGGCGCGCCATGTACCTGACCGGCAGAGAAATGAAGTGCATGCTCCAGGTGATTCGG
>JAJZVF010000074.1 GCA_021845825.1 Pseudomonadota bacterium
TCGAGCTCGCTCCGATGCAGGTAGGCCCAGACCCCGGTACCGCCGAGCAGGCCGAGCAGGCCGATTCGGGTCCACTGCGCGGATGGGCGCCTCATGCCGGAGGCCCCCATGAGCGGCGATTGATCGTATAGCCCGCGGCTCCGCCGATGAACGGTATGGCAAGCATGCCCGGCAGCCACGCGCATACCCTGGGCCGTCTGAAGGTGCGGATCCCCAGGGTCATGGCCTCGTGGCCGGCACGCGGCTGAGGACGATAGGTTCCGAACAGCCGGTCCCACCACGGCAGGTTGAACCCGAAGTTGCTGTTGGTCTCGTCTTCCTCGATGGAGTGATGCACGCGATGCATGTCCGGCGTGACGATGAGCCAGCGCAGCAGCCGGTCGGCCGCGGCCGGCAGGCGCACGTTGCCGTGATTGAACATCGAGGTGGCGTTGAGCAGCACCTCGAAGATCACCACCGAGACCACCGGTGCGCCGAGCAGTACGATGGCGGCAAGCTTGATGAGCAGGGACAGGAGGATCTCGAACGGATGGAAGCGCAAACCCGTGGTGACGTCGAGGTCGAGATCGGCATGATGGACCCGATGCAGCCGCCACAATATCGGCACGGCGTGCAGCATGACGTGCTGGAAATAGATGGTAAGGTCGAGTGCGACGACAGCGATCACGACGGTCGCCCCGGCGGAAAGATGCGCGAGTGCGAGCAGCCCCCAGCCATGAGCGGTGGCGAATGCCGCCGCCCCCACCGCCGCAGCGGGCAAGATGAGGCGCAACAGGAGGCTGTTCATGATGACGAGCCCGAGGTTGCCGGTCCAGCGCGCTCGTCGGGTCATGCTCCGATGCCGGCGCGGCGAGAGCGCTTCCCACAGCGCCATGAGGGCGAAGATGCCGAGGAAGCTTCCCAGGCGGATCGCGATCGCATGGCCGGCGATGAATGCAGCGAGGATCAAGGCTAGAGTCATCCGCAGCGCTGAGGCGTCCCGATGATAGGCGGGGGCTGCGATGGCGTCATTGCAGAAGCACTGCATGAGCTGGACGTTACTTGCAGATTGCTCTGTAACAAAATGAAATCCTTACAATATATTCCATGCTCAGCTTGCATGACTCGCCGCCTCCGACCTCGTGCTGCAGCCGGGCCGAATGATCGTACCGTTCGTGAATCATCCGGGTTGGGCAGTGCGGTACCGCCGGGATTGCTCCTCCGGCTGCGCCCGAGTCTACAATGAGCGGGTGTCCGCAGCCGCGGACTCCAGGTGCATGATGAAGCTCGTAGATCTGGTGAAGAACATAGCGCTCGGCGCCACCGCCGGGGTCGCGTTGCTCACGGTGCTGCCGATCTTCGGCGCCGTGGGAACGCTGACCACCGCAGGTCAGATCGTCGGCTCGCTCGCCGGAGGGGCAGCCGGGCTGTTCGATACTCTGCGCCGGGCACGGGGGTAATCCGCCCGCTGCCGGGGCGTCCTTGCCCCCGTTGCGGGTGAGGAGCGCATGGCCGCCCGCCGGTGCAAGCGAAGGACGCCGGAGGCACTGCGCGCCTGCCCGTGCCGCGGCGTTGGCCTTGGGTGTCGTGGCGCCGCTTGCGACAGACTTCTACACCCGAGCCAAGGGCTCACTCGGGCGGCTTTCCGGGGTGCTCGCGCACTTCGCGGCGACTGGCAGCACGCGCATCATGCACGGCGTGTGCGCGTTTTTCGTCACCACGCGGCGGCCGGCTCACCCTCTGTCCCGGGGGGCGACTTGACTTGTCACGGTGGCGCCCGCCGCGCGCAGCAGGCGCGTGCCCACCTTCACGATGGCGTCAATGACGGGAATCAGCTCCCTGCCGAGTTCCGATAGTGCGTACTCGACGGACGGCGGCGAGGTGGGCGCAACTTCGCGGACCACGACGTGTTTGGCTTCCAGCTCCCGCAGCCGCGTGGTCAGCACCTTCGGAGAAATGCCGCGGATGTCCCGGTACAGCTCGCCGAAACGGCGTGGCCCGCCGGAGAGCTGCCAGATCACATTCGGCGTCCAGGCGCCGCCGAGAAGCCGCATGCAGCTGCCCATGGGGCAGCCGGCAGGCGGCGGCGGGGCCGTGCTCCTGCGGATCTTGTGCGGCATGTGCGGCTCCTTACCGGAAGGTTAGCGGAATTTTCCATCACCGAAAGTAATATGCTATACAAAAGTAAGTTCGAATGGTAGGTTTTCGCCGCCGTGCATTCATTTGACAGGAGGACCGGCATGAAATTGTTCTATGCAAGCGGCGCGTGCTCGCTCTCGCCGCACATCGTCGCCCGCGAGGCGGGTATCGACCTCGCCCTGCAGAAAGTGGACTTGAAGACCAAGACCATCGTCACGGAGGGTGATTTCCTCGCCATCAACCCCAAGGGCTCTGTTCCGGCGCTCGGCCTCGACAACGGGGAAATACTCACCGAAGGACCGACGATCGTCGAGTACCTGGCGGACCTCAAGCCGCAATCCGGGCTGGCGCCGCCTGCGGGCAGCATGGCGCGCTATCGCCTGCAGGAGATGTTGGGCTACATCAACTCCGAGATCCACAAGAGCTACTCGCCGCTCTTTCGGCCGGACACGCCGGCGGAGACGCGCGCCGAGCGGCAGGCGTATCTGCTCAGGCGCTATGCGCTGCTCGACAAGCAGCTCGAGGGCCGACAGTATCTTTTCGGCGACACCTTCACGGCGGCCGATGCATACCTTTTCACCGTGACGAACTGGGCCCCGCATGTGCAGCTCGATCTGTCGCAGTTCGCCAATCTGCAGGCCTTCCAGCGGCGCGTGGCTGCGCGGCCGGCGGTGCAGGCGGCGATGAAGGCCGAGGGGCTGATCCGGTAGTTCTGCATCCGGGAGCGTCGCACTCCGTGGGAGGAAGGGCAGAGGCGCCCAGGCATACGGTGTGCCCGCCGCCGGCGGGCGGCGGCGGGCACGGCAAGCTTTTTGAGCGCCGCCGGGCCGGGTACGATGCCCGGAACCACCGCTTCAATCGGGACAGTCGGCGAATGTTCCGGGTCCGGCGGGCTTGCGAGCCATGCGCGCCGGCTCCCCGGGGCGCGCCCAGGGTGGAGTTCATTCGACGGCACTTTCCGCGGCAGCTCCTATCGGCCGCAGGTATGCTGAGGCGACTCACCCTGCCGGAGGACTCCCATGCCCGAGCAACCGCCGAGCGTCACCCTGCGCCAAGTGCGGGATTACGAGTTCGATATCGCCTTCACGGAAGGCATCTCCCACCTGGTATCGGATGAGCCGCCGCCGCTCGGGCGGGCCGCCGGGCCCTCGCCCTCGCATCTGCTGCTCGCCGCGGTGGCCAGCTGCATGAGCTCCAGCCTGAATTTCGCGCTCGCCAAGTTCAAGAGCGATCCCGGCGGCATCACCACGACCGCGCGCGCGCACATCGGCCGAAACGAAGCGGGACGCATGCGCGTGCTGCACATCGAGGTTGAGATCCGCCTCGGCACGACGGCCGACCGAGTGTCGCATCTGGAACGGGTGCTCGCGCAGTTCGAGGACTTTTGCACCGTCGGCGCCAGTGTGCGTGCAGGTATCCCGACCGATGTCGCGGTGTTCGACGGCCGCGGTGTCAAGGTCAAATGACGCATTTGCCGACTCGCGCGGCGCCGCCCGGCCATGGAACATCGACGCCGACTTGCGGAGCCAATAACAAATGAGTGCGAACGACACCGATTTCAACGACGCGCGCGCCCAGTGGGACGAGCGCTTCTCCAGGCCGGGCCGCTGGTTCGGCGACGAGCCCAATGTCTTCCTGCGGCGTGAGGCGGCACGCCTGCGCCCCGCGGCCGCAGTGCTCAGCGTGGCCGATGGCGAAGGTCGCAATGCGATTCATCTGGCGGAGCGGGGAGCTCGCGTCACCGCCTTCGATCTCTCACCCGTTGCCGTGGAGAAGGCGCGGCGCTGGGCGGCTGAGCGTGGCGTGCAGATCGATTTTCACGTGAGTGATGTCGATACATGGCCCTGGACGCCGTCTGCTTTCGACGCGGTGGCGGCGATTTTCGTGCAATTTGCCGGACCCGCCATGCGGGTCCGCATGTTCGCGGGCATCTGGCGCACCCTCAAGCCAGGCGGCTTGCTGCTGCTGCAGGGGTACGCTCCGAAGCAGCTCGAGTACCGTACCGGAGGCCCGGGCCGGCTCGATCATCTGTACACACCGCAGATGCTGCGCGAGCTGTTGCCGGATGCGCAGTGGCTGCTGCTGCGGGAGCACGAAGAGACGCTCACCGAGGGCGGCGGACACGCCGGCCGCTCGGCGCTGATCGACGCCGTCGCCCTCAAGCCCGACAGCGGTGCGGCCGGAGGCTGACCTCGGCTGTCCCTGCAGCCTTGGCCGCTGCGAGTCGCCTTTGTTGACCGCTGCCCAGTGCGTGAGAGCCGCAGCGGCCCCGCTCAGCCGGTGGGCCGCGATGGTCCGGAGGCGCGCAGGCGCGCGGAGCGATCCGCCTCTTGGCCCGGCTGTGAGCGCCTCGAGGCGTCGATCTGGGCCATGATGAGACGGAACTGGGCCGCAGTGAGCGGCAGATGGGTCTTGCCGTTCCAGGCTGAGCCCTTGGGCAGGCGGTTCTGCACGAGCGTGGCATGCAGGCCGCTGCCGGACAGGCCGGGGCCGGAAACCGGCAGCGGCACGACCCTTGGGTCGGCGAGCAGCGCACGCACGCGCGACCAATCGATCCTCTGGTGCGCCTGCGCCAGGTCATTAACCAGGTTGGCCGTCAACATGTGACCGAGCAGGAGCGGATCGGTCTTCCAGGGCCGGGGGTCGTCCTGCAGCGCGCCGTAAGCCTGCATGTACAGCCGCCCGTCCTTCCAGCCGAACAGGAACGGCTGATTGACCACTCGCACCGGGGTGCCGTTCGGCACCATCTTGAAGAGCTGCTTGATGTCTTCCGGATAAAGGTGAATGCAGCCGTGGCTGACACGCCGTCCCACACCGGCGGGCCGGTCGGTGCCGTGGATGAGGATTTCCGGATAGGCCAGGTGCAGCGCGTAATTGCCGAGCGGATTGTTCGGCCCGGCCGCAACCACCAGCGGGAGCGGTGTGCCCCTGCGGGCATGCGAGGCGAGGATCGAGCGCGGGACGATCCATTCCGGATGAGCCTGGTGCCAGGTGACGCGGGTCAGCATCGTCGGCGTGGGATGGCCGACTCTCCCGATCCCGACCGGATGTGTGATGACGACCTGCGGCTGGCCCGGCTGATGTGGCGGAAAGTAGAAGAGCCGCATCGCGGCGATGTCCACCACGATGCCAACGTGCGGCGCATCCGGCAGAATGAACTGCGTCGGCACGATTATCCGGGTGCCGGCGGGGGCGAGCCATGGATTTACTTTGGGGTTGGCGTGCTTGATCGCGTCATACCCGACGTCGAACAGTCGTGCAACATCGTCCAACACCTGGTGCGGCTTCAGCCGCACCATCTGCACCCGTCCGATGACGGTCTGCCCCGGCTTGAGCACGAAGCGCTCGGTTTGCACCGGTGCCGGCAGCTTGACCGTGGCTGCAATGCGCGCCGCGGTCTGCGCTGCCGTGGCCGTGCGAGACAGCGCCGGGGAAAGACCGAGCGCAGCCAGACACAGATAAAAAGCGAGGGGCGAGCGGGCTGGGGTGCGTTTCATTTGCCGATAATTATGACAGATTGACCGTGAAAATCACCTGGCCGGCACCAGGGCGCTGCGCATCCACCCGGCGCGCCGCCCGGGGCCGACGCCGAGGGGCGGCCCCCCGATCGAGTCCGGCGCCGCGAGCGGCTGTTGAGTCAGGCTCACCTGAGCTGCCCCTCGTTCGCCTCGTAGGAGGCTACCGTATTGCCATGTTCAGCGGCATACGTGCGCAAGTACCGTTGGAACTGTCTGTAACTGCGCTCGCCTTTGCTTGCAATCCATTCCTGGCGCAACTGCTGCGGCCCCGGCACCTTCAAAATGGAGGTCGGCGTGTATCGCTCGCCGGCGGCGACGGAGGCGTTTGCGCTCCCATGCGGATCGGTGTGACTTTTCAGCCACTGGGGCGTCAGCGCGTGGCCGGTTGCACCGGCTTCGCGTCGCAGCAGCAGCCGGTTGCTGCACTTGCCCGCATTGAACTGCACCGGCACCTGCATCGGCAGCACGGGCATCGACTCCCTGCGCGGGGTCTTGCGCCAGATACCGGAGATCACTTTCGCGTTGGCGTCCCACTGCGACATGGCTGGCAGGCCGAGCACCGCTTCCAGGGTGCGTACGATGTTCACCTGCGACAAGGGCCGGGTATCGAGGTCGCCCGCCTTTACCCACGGTCCCATGGCCAGCCCGAGCGTGCGGTGCGCGTTGATATGGTCAGCGCCGCTTTGCGCATCGTCCTCGTCCAGGAAGACCACCATGTGGCGCCATTGCGGCGTGCCGGAGAGGTAATGGAGGAATTGCGCGGTGGCATGATCATTGATGGCGACGTAGTAGTCGGGGCTGTAGTAGCAAGGGCTCAAGCCCGCCGTGTGATCGTCCGGGATCCAGATGAAGATGAAATGCGGGAAGGATTTGCCGGGGTGCGCTTTGAGCCAGGAGATGGCCGCGGCGACCCGGTCGGTGTCGCGAATCATCCGGTCCCAGCCGGGATAGGTCGCATCGACGTGCGCAAGCAGGGCATTGCGGATGATGCCGTCCCGGGCGCGTGTCAGGTTTTCGCCGAAGTCCTCGAAGGATACGTGATGGGCGAGCAGGTCGTTGAACAGATAGAGGCGCTCGGGATAGCTGATCCAGGGATTGGTGAAGGCGCCCATCTTCTTGCGGGCATACTCGAATGGATCGTGGCTGCCCGGCGCCGCGGGGTTCAGGGCACCGACTCCCCCCGGTCCGGCATTCCAGATGAGACCGCGGTCGGAGTAATACTCGGGCCAAAGCCGTTGCACGACGTCCGAATCCGACGCTCCGTCCGTCCACTGGTGTCCCTGGGCGGTCACCTCGCCATCGGCCATGAAGTTGGCGAACAGGACATCGTGCGCCGCCCAATGGTACAGATTGGGCAGTTCCTTCGGCCCATAGAGATCAAAATGCGGGTTGGCCCATTTTCCCGCCGGGCGATAGTCGCCCATGTCCTCGTCGAATGTCTTGTTCTCGCGCAGGATGAACACCGCGTAATGGATGCGCCGATGCAGAAAGGCGGTGGTCTGCGCATTGCGCTGCGCCAGGGTGCGCCGCTGTGCACTCAGGAAATCATCGTTTTCCAGCGCAGAGCGGGTCCATGCCGCAAGTCGCTGCGAGAGCCCTTGCAGCGGCACCTTCTGCAGCAGGCCGTGCATCATGTTCCCGATGTACTGCCACTTGAGATTCGGTCCGGTGCCGAGCCCCTTGGCCGCGACAACGTACAGGTCCCGGCGAGCGATGGTGAGCGCACTGGGGTACCAGCCCGTCGGGATCAGGCCCCGTAGCCGGCCCGTGGCGGGATCATACACGGCCACGTCGTCATTGCCGGCGTTGGCCACGAACAGATTCCCGTCCGCCACGGCGAGGGAGTCGGGATAGCTGCCGGGCGGTGCGCCGGGATAAGGGTTGTCGGCAATGACGCGCACGGCCTTGAGTGCCCGGGTGTCCACTTCCACCAGCGCATCGTCATTGGCATCGGCAACCCAGATGTACGGTCCGTCACCTGCGCCCGTCATGGCGGTGGGATGGACGCCGGCGGCCACCGTGTGCGGGCCGATGGCCGGGCCGGTGGGGACGGTTCCCAGCACGCGCAGCGTGCGGCGGCTGAGGATCGTGACCCCGCTTCCCGCCCAGTCGCTCACCGCCAGGCGGCGCCCCCCGTCGGCGAGGATCACCGCGAAGGGGTAGGGGCCGACGTTGACGTATCGGGTCTTGGCGCTGCGGATATCGATGCGCGCCAGACTGTTGGCCAGCATTCCCGTGACGTATAGATGGCGGTCGTTGGGACCGACCGCGACGGAATCCGGGTAGAAATGATAGGGCTTATGTCCGTGATTTCCCTGGTAAGTATAAGGATACTGGGTCCCCGGAAACATCTGCCACTGCAGCCGGTACTGGCGGATGACCCGGACTTGGTCATCTTCCATCTTCAACGCCAGTACTTTGTCGGAATCCCCCCCCGTCGCATATACGATGCCGTTACGGCCGGCGGCGAGGCCCTGGAATAAATCGTTGTGCGACACGACCGTCGTGGGAATGGGCTGCGGGTTCTCCTCCGCCCGCGCGGCTGCCATCGCCTCCGCGGCGCGCTTTTTGGGCGGCTGATCCGTGGAGTAGACCATGCCGGCGGCGCCCGTATGCCGCGGATTGAGCGCAAGTGCCATGCCGTCCTCGAGCGCGGTCGCGGTCGCTTTGGCCGGCGCCTGCTTGCCGAAGGCAGCAAGGCGTGTCTGCCGCTGCAGATCCGCGCTGTACCAGGTCACGGTTTGGAAGGGAGTGGCGCCGTTGGCAAGAACCAGTATGTGCCTGCCGACGCTCAGGACCTTGGTGGGAAAATTGGGGGTGCTGACGATGGTCCCCACGGGTGAGACGCGGCGCCATGTCGGAAGAACGCCGGTGTAATGGGCGCGATTGCCTGCGGTGATTCTCACGGGCGCCGGAACGATCTGCCGCGGAGCGTATGCCGTCGCGCCGGCCAATGCCGGCAGGCAGACGCCGAGGGCGAGAGCGAGCGGCCATCGCGGGCGGCGGCGTGCGTGTCTACTGCTTCGGCTGGTCATCTCGATCCTTTCCTCTGGGAGCGCATCTCGGTAATGGATCCGCCGGTCACTCGTGCGGTCTCACGGGAAGCTGCCGGCCCGGGCAACCGGCCGGGCGAGGGGCACGCAGCTGGAAAAGCGCTTGGGCCAGGGCGGCCCCGGTGAGCGCAGAACGATGGCGAGGCGGTGCGGTCAACTCGATTCAAAATCGGCCGGGCGGAATGCCGGGAGGCCGCAGCGCAT
Organism: Pseudomonadota bacterium; assembly: GCA_021845825.1. Lineage (GTDB taxonomy): Bacteria > Pseudomonadota > Gammaproteobacteria > Steroidobacterales > Steroidobacteraceae > 13-2-20CM-66-19. Next base: position 8,894 of record JAJZVF010000074.1, read on the forward strand.
CGCGCGCCCTTCCGATCTGCAAGCGGAGGGTCACTTTGCGCTGCGGCGCGGTCTGCGCGCGGCACGTCAAAGGTGACAGTGAAATTTTTATTGGCATCGTCCGATTCCCGAGCCGCAATATACCATGCGGCGCAGGTCGCTTCCGTTGCGGCTGCCCGGCGCCATCCGGATTCACTGCTTGCCGGCTGGCGACGAAGTTGCAAAGCGCCGGTGCGGTCTATCCTTGTGCGGGCCCGGACTGCGCGGCGGACCGATCGGCAGGTGCCTCGCTGTGCACCGGCGCGGAGGCCCCGAGCAGGCGCAGGGCAAATTCCGCATAGACATCCGCCACACGCTGTGAGCTGAGCTCGAACTCCGGCGTGTACCAGTACGCCACGCGCATGCCCATGGCCCCAATCGCCGCCACCCCGAGCCACACGTGCGGAATCTGGAAAACTCCGCGCTCGATCCCGCGCCGCACGATGTCTTCCAGCATTTGAATCGACTGGTTGCGCAACTCGAAGGTCGCCGCGCCGAGCTCGCTCGAGAGTGCGTGTAGCTCGCCGTTGGCGACCACCGCCAGCATCGGGAATTGCGCGTGCATCGCGACATGTGCATGCACGTATGCGACCACTTGGTCGCGCGGATCGGCGCCGCACTCCAGCAGCGCCCGCTGGATGCTGCGGCGGTGCTCCTCGTGCCCGATGCGGCACAGCTCCGCCAGGATGTGCTCCTTGGAGGGATAGTGGGCATAGAGAGAGGCCGATTTCATGCCGACGGCCTCGGCGATTTCGCGGATGGAGGCGCCCGCATAGCCGCGCTCCGCAAATAGCTTGAGCGAGACCTCGAGGATTACTCCACGGGTACCCTCGGGCTTGTGCTCGGGTAGGAGCGTTGCACGGGTCGCGGCGAGTCGCCGACTAGCGCCGGGAATCATAAGACTATCGATCGTTCATGCATCTCGGTAGTAAATACTTCTAATAAAATTGTGTCAACCTACCGATCGATCGGTTGTTTTCTGATTGCGATTGAATTAGACTTCCTTTCGTTCCCGTCCCGGCTCGAGGGTCGATGGCCCTCGCACACCGTCAAGGGACGAAGGGGGGTCGGCCATGTCGAACAGGTTCTCAAGCGCATTCCTCGTCACATGCGGTCTGCTCGCCGCGCACGCGGCCGCCGCCGCAGTCAATCCGCTTTCGTCATCTTCCGGCATCACTCATGTCGGGGACGCCGGACGCAGATCCGAGGCGGCCGGCGGCGCAAGCGTCGCCGGTCTGCAAGAGATCGTGGTCACTGCGACGCGGCGCAAGGAGTCCGTGCAGAGCGTCCCGTTTCAGGTCACCGCGATGACCGCCCGCGACCTCACCCGGATCGATGCACACAATCTCGGCGGCTTCGCCGCATACGTGCCCGGACTCATCACCGACTCGGGCGCCGCCCCCGGCTTGATCGCCATCCGCGGGGTGACGATGGGCACCGGCGGGCAATTAAGCAGCGCCATCGGGCTGTATCTCGATGGCGTGCCGCTCGGGGCGAGCACCTCCTTCGGGCTCGGCTACCAGAGCTTCAATATCGATACCTTCGATCTGGAGCGTGTCGAGGTGCTGAACGGGCCGCAGGGAACGCTCTACGGCGCGAACTCCCTGGGCGGCGCGATCAAATACGTGGCCGCCGCGCCCGATCCGCATGCCCTGCACGGTACGGCGGAAACGGAGATCTCGCACACCGAGCACGGCGGCACCAACTACGGTCTGCGCGGCATGCTGAATCTGCCCTTCGGCGGCGGTTTTGGTGCGCTGCGCATCGACGGCATCGACAATTATGACTCGGGCTATATGACCGATCCGGTCTATCACCGAAACAACCAGGGTGCCACGCGCAATGAGGGAGGAAGGGTGCAACTGCTGCTCGCCCCGACGCGGCGACTCGATGTGCGCCTGAGCGTCTTCTACCAGCGCGACGGAAGCGTCGGCCTCGATACCGCCTTTCGCAACTTTGTGACGCATCGGCCGACCATCGGCACCTACGATCAGGCCTACCCGCTCGAGCAGCCGGCGGTGAGCAGCCTGATGCTGTATTCTGCGCAGATCAACTGGCGGGCACCGTGGTTCACTCTCACGTCTATAACCGGCGACCAGGCCGACCACGGTTATTCCCTGAGCGACGAGAGTCTGGTCTACGACGCGCTGCTCGCTTCGTTCGGCGCGGCGAGCGATCCGTTTCAGCTCCCTGTCGACACCAATACGCACCGAACCACGCAGGAGGTGCGTCTGGTTTCCCGGCAGGAGGGTCGGCTGCGCTGGATCCTCGGCGGCTACTACGATCACGAGAGCACCAACGAGATCGTCGACCTCTTCGACCGCGCCAATGCGGGCGGAACCTTCTTCGGGCTGGTGCCCTTCAATGCCGATCTGCCGAGCAGCTATCGCGAGGTGGCCGGCTATGCCGATGCGACGATCTCCCTCACCGGGCGGCTCAGCCTCGGTCTCGGCGTGCGCTACAGCACCCAGCATCAGTCATACCAGGAGACGACGTTCGGGCTGTTCGCAACCGGCTCGAATGCGGTTTACGACTCGCCCGTCGCCGTCACCAATCAGAGCGTCACCACCTACTCGATCAATCCCAAGTACCAGCTGACACCCGATGTGATGTTGTACGTGCGGGCGGCGAGCGGATTCCGGCCGGGCGGTCCGAACTTCGTGCTCTTCTCCGGCCTGCACAACCCGAGCTTCGCGCCGGACAAGCTGTGGAATTACGAACTCGGAGAGAAATCCTCGCTGTTTGACCGCCGGGTGCAATTCGACTTCGACGTCTACGACATCGAATGGCATCGCATCCAGCTGGTGGTCAACAACGGCGGCGTGAACCAGCTCGAGAACGGCAACAATGCGCGCGTGCAGGGTGCGGAGATGAGCTTCAGAGCCCGCCTGACCCAGCGCCTCACGCTCGACGGCTCGGCTGCCTACACCCATGCCTGGCTCACAGGGGCGGTGCCGGTGCTCGAGATCGGCTACTCCGGCGCGCGTTTGCCGATGTCTCCGCGGTTCAATTTCGCGCTGCTCGGAACCTACCGCTTCAAGCTCGCCGCGGGCCATCCGGCCGCCCTGACCGTGAGCGACCGTTGGCTCGGGCAGCGCACCGAAGGTTTCGGCACGAGCGCGAGTGCGCGCTACTCACTGCCTTCTTTTAACACGGTGGACTTCGATCTGGCGCTCGACCTGACTCATGCGCTGTCCGCGGATCTGTACCTGAAGAACGCCTTCGACACGGCCGGACAGGTGGATGCGACTACCCTTGCCAACGAGTATGATCCGGCGGCGCCGACCCCCGTCATCATCTCGCAGCCGCGCACGGTCGGCATCGTATTGCGAGCGAATTTCTAAGGGCGCGCATGTCCTCCGAGGCACTCGCGACGGTGCGGCAACACCTGATCGGGCTCGGCCGACGCATGGCCGCCTCCTCGGCGCAGCCGCCGGAGGTTGCGGCGCGCGCGGCCATGGAGGAATACTTTACGGCCCCGCCCCTGGCGAACGTGCACCGTCTGCCGGCGGATTTGGGGTGCCTGCCTGCCGAGTGGCTGCTCGAGCGCGACTCGGACGGCAGCCGGCGGCTGCTCTTCCTGCACGGCGGCGGCTACGTGGCCGGCGGCATCACGGCGTATCGGAATTTCGCCATGTGGGTCGCGCAGGCGACGCGCTGCGCGGTGCTGCTCATCGAATACCGGCTCGCGCCCGAGCATCCCTTTCCCGCCGCGCTCGAGGATGCGGTTGCGGCGTTTCGCTGGATGCGTGAGCATGGGCCGGACGGCTCCGCCGCGGCCGGGCGGGCATTTCTGGTCGGGGACTCCGCCGGAGGCGGCCTCGCGCTTGCCACGCTGCTTGCGCTTCGTGAGCGCTATGGCGAGCGCGCGGATGCTGCCGTGACCTTTTCGGCGTGGACCGATCTTACCAACAGCGGCGCTTCCATGATCGAGAACCAAGAGCCGGAGCTCGGGGCGGTCAAGGCGGTCCCTGACCTGTTCGCCGGGCTTTACCTGCAAGGGACGGACCCGAGACATCCGCTTGCCTCACCGCTGTTCGCCGACCTCAAAGGACTGCCGCCGCTTCTCATGCAGGCGAGCGCAGCCGAGCAATTCCGCGACGACACCGTGCGCGTGGCGCGGAAGATTTTGTCCGGGGGCGGCGAGGCAAGCTTCGAGCTGTGGCCCGAGCTGGTGCATGTGTGGCAGGGCTTCGCGCCTCAGTTGCCCGAGGCGAGCGCGGCGCTGCGGCGCGCGGGCGATTTCATCCAGTCCTTTTGAGCACGCAACTGAGGAGCGATTTCATGCGTCTGAGAGACCAAGTGGCGCTGGTGACCGGAGCGGCCGGCGGCATCGGCCGGGAAATCGCCTGCGCTTTTGCCCGTGAGGGCGCGCGCGTCGCGGTCGCCGATCTCGAGCGCGAAGCGGCCGAGAAGACGGTCGCGGAGCTCCTCGGCGAAGGTCGGCAGGCCATCGCCGCCGTCATGGACGTGACGGATGAGGCGCAGGTCGAGGCCGGGATGGCTCGCGTGGTCGAGACCTACGGACGGATCGATATCCTGGTAAGCAACGCGGGGATCCAGCGCGTCTGTCCCATCGAGGACCTGTCGTTCGAGGACTGGAAGCGAGTGCTTGCGGTGCATCTCGATGGCGCTTTCCTCACCACTCGTGCCGCGCTGCGGCTCATGTATCGCCAGGGCGGCGGCAACATTCTCTACATGGGCTCGGTGCACTCGAAGGAAGCCTCCCGCCTCAAGGCTCCCTACGTCACGGCCAAGCACGGTCTGCTCGGCCTCGCCAGGACGGTGGCTAAGGAAGGCGCGCGGCACGGGGTGAGAGCCAACGTGATCTGTCCGGGCTTCGTGCGCACCGCGCTTGTCGAGAGACAGATTCCCGAGCAGGCCCGGGCGCTCGGGATCTCCGCAGAATCCGTGGTCCGCGACGTCATGCTGAGGGAGACGGTCGACGGTGAGTTCACGA
>JAJZVF010000075.1 GCA_021845825.1 Pseudomonadota bacterium
CAGCAACGCGGCGCACCTCAGCGTAGCTGGCTGTCCTTGCTGCCCCGCCGGTTGTAGCCGCTGAATCGGGCGACCGACCTGTCGGCGGCTTCCTGGCAGGCCAGGCACAGGCGCACGCCCGGGACTGCCTGGCGGCGGGCCTCGGGAATGACCGCGCCGCATTCGGCACAATGGGTGAGTGCCGGCCCCTGCGGCAGACGGCTCTGGGCCCGCCGGATGGCGTCGCTCACGGTTGCATCGATCTGATCTTGTACGGCGCCGTCGCCGGCCCAGCCGCTCGCCATGGGCTCTACCTAGGGAGAAATTACAGCGATCATTGTACGCACGCCGGCGCTCAGGAAGCGACGGCTTGCGGCACACCATATAGAAATATATAATATACTGAGATATTATATGCGTCGATATGAGTGTGGATCATCTTCGTCAGCTGGGCTTTCTGCTCAAGGACGTCAGCCGCCGCTATACGCGCCGCTTCGAAGAGCGGGCGCACAGCCTGTCGCTCACCTTGCCGCAGTGCAAGGCGCTCATCTATCTGCAAGACAGTGAGGGCATCAGCCAGAAACGTCTGGCAGAACTCACCGAGCTCGATCCGATGACACTCGTGCGCATTCTCGACCGGATGGAGTCCGATGGGTGGGTGCAACGGCGCTTCGACCCCACCGATCGCCGGGCGAATTCCTTGTGGCTCACTGCGAAGGCGCAGCCGGTGGTCGAACACGTCTGGCAGCTCATCCAGGAAACCCGGGCGGAAATGCTGCAGGGTCTGTCGGCCGAGGAGCGCACGCTGCTCGTGACGCTGCTCGAGAAGGTCCACGCAAACCTGACTTCACTGCCACCGCTCCCGGAGCAACAGTCGTAGCCGCTCGAACCGGCACCCAAGGCGCAAAGGACCCTAGGATGAACGATTCGGCGAAGACCGCGCGGCTGCGGGAGCCGGCACCGGCGCCTGCCCAGCCGGGGGTGCCGGAATCTGCGCCACCGGCGCTGCAGATGCGGCGCCGCTGGCGTGCGTGGGGGCGCCCGCTGCTGATGTGGGGGGTGCCGCTGGTGGTGAGCGCGGCCGCTCTCTATTTCTACCTCACAAGTGGTCGTTATGTGTCGACTGACGATGCCTACCTGCGGGCCGCCGAGGTGCCGATCAGCGCCGATGTATCCGGCCGGCTGGTGGTGCGCTATGTGCACGACAATGAGCCGGTGCGGCGCGGCCAGATTCTCTTCCGGCTCGATCCCCGTCCGTTCGTGATTGCCGTGCAGGCCGCGCGTGCGCGCCTTGCCGCCGCGCGTCTCGCCGTCGAGTCGCTCGAGGCCGATTACCGGGCCGATCGGGCCGCGCTCGCCTCGGCCAGGAGCCAGCAGGCGTATGCCCGGCGGGAGTATCGTCGGCAGGTGCGACTGCTCGCGATCGGCGTTTCCTCGAAATCCCAGTTCGACCGAGCGCGGCTCGCCTTGCAGCAGGCAGGCGAGAACGTCTCCGCAGCGAAACAGCGGATTCTGGCGGCGCTCGCCCGCCTCGGCGGCCGCGCGGACATTCCCGTAAGCCGACATCCGCAGGTCGCCGAAGCCCGGGCGGCGCTCAAGCATGCGCTGCTCGAGCTGTCTTACACCACCGTACGGGCCCCCACCGACGGCATTGTGACCGAGGTGCAGCACTTTCAGGTCGGCGACTACCTGCCGCTCGCCGAGAAGGCGTTCTTGCTGGTCTCGACGCGGGACGTGTGGATCGCCGCCGATTACAAGGAGGATGAGCTCGCCAATGTCCGTCCGGGCGAAAAAGCCACGGTGACCATAGACGACTATCCGGGCCGAACCTTCCACGCGGTCGTGGCGAGCGTCACCCCCGGCACCGGCGCGCAGTTTGCGATATTGCCTCCGCAAAATGCCACCGGCAATTGGGTCAAGGTGGTGCAGCGCCTCGATGTGCGGTTGCGGCTCATCGGACCGCTGCCGCCGGTGCGCTCGGGGCTGAGCGCGGAAGTCACGATCGATACGCAATCGGGGCCTGCTGCACAGCGCGCGCGCGGCTGAGCGAGACGCAGGGGCGCCTTCAGCATCTCATGGATACCACGGCACACAGCGCCCACCCGCACCGCGTTCCGATCACGATCGCCGTGACCTTGGCGACCATACTGCAATCGGTCGACATCACGATCGCCAATGTCGCGCTGCCGCATATCGGCGGCAGCATGGGTGCGACGCTCGTGCAGATGGACTGGGTACTCACCTCGTACATCGTCGCGGCGGCAATCGCCACCCCGCTGTCCGGCTGGCTCGCCGGCCGCTACGGCCGCAAGAGCGTCCTGCTGGTGTCCGTGATCGGCTTTACGGTGAGCTCGGCGCTGTGCGGCCTGGCGCAATCAATCGATCAGATCGTACTGTTCAGGCTCATGCAAGGCGGGTTCAGCGCGGCGCTCGTGCCGCTGTCGCAGGCGGTGCTGCTCGACATCAACCCTCCCGAACGGCACGGCCGGGCCATGGCGCTGTGGGGGCAGGGCGTGGTGTTGGGGCCGATGCTGGCGCCAGTGCTCGGCGGCTGGCTGACCGACAGCTACAGCTGGCGCTGGGTGTTTTACATCAATGTGCCGTTCGGCATTCTCGCGGCGATCCTCATCGGGATCTACATGCGCGAGACCGAGAAGCGCAGGTCCACGTTCGATTTCTTCGGCTTTGCGGTCCTCAGCCTCGCGGTCGGCGCGCTGCAGGTTTTCCTTGATCGCGGCTCCCTCAAGGACTGGTTCGGCTCGCTCGAGATCTGGATAGAAGCGGCCGTGGCGCTGCTCGGCCTGTACTGGTTCCTGGTGCACATGTTCACCGCGCGCGAGCCGTTCATCAGTCCGGCGCTGTTCCGCGACCGCAACTTCAGCACGGGCAATTTCCTGATGCTGATCATCAGCATGGTGCTGTTCGCGACGCTTGCGCTGCTGCCGCCGCTCATGGAGGACCTGCTCGGCTATCCGGTGCTGACGGCCGGAATCGCCATGGCGCCGCGCGGCGCCGGCAGCTTCATCGCCATGTTTCTCGCCGGACGGCTGATCGGGCGCATCGACTCGCGCGTGCTGATCGCCGTCGGCCTGGCGGTCGCCGCGGGCTCGCTGTGGACCATGGCCGCAGACTTTTCCCTGCAGATCCCGCAGTCATTGATCTGGGGCGAGACCTTCGTCCAGGGCCTCGGCATCGGACTGACCTACGTGACCCTGACGACCGTGGCGTTCGGCACGCTCGCCCGCCACCAGCGCTCCGAAGGCACGTCGATCTTCAACCTCCTGCGCAATATCGGCAGCAGCATCGGTATCGCGGGCACGAGCGCCATCCTCACGTACAACACGCAGGTCATACACCAGAGTCTGGTGTCGCATATCGTGCCATATGGCGGGCAGCTGCGGCTGCATGCACCATTCAGCTTCGCCTCGGTCGCCGGCTTGTCCGCGCTAAACCAGCTGGTGACGCAACAGGCAACCATGATCGCCTACAACGACGATTTCAAGCTGATGGCTCTGCTCACCCTCGCGGCGGCACCCCTGGTGCTGCTGCTGCGCCAAGGAACGGTGCGCCGCGAAGAATCGGTCGTGATGGAATGAGCGCATGAGAAGCCGGGGAAATTCCGGGCGCGCCGCCGCACGCTACGCGCTCGCGCTTGCGACGCTGCTGCTCGCCGGCTGCACGGTCGGGCCTGTGTTTCAGCGCCCGCGCGTGCCCACGCCGCGCCATTATCGCCCGCCCGCAAGGCCGGTCGCGGCCGCTCCCTCGGCGGGGGCGCGCTATCGGCAACAGACGGTGCTCGGGGCCGGTCCGCGTGCGCGGTGGTGGCGGTTGTTCCGCTCGCCGCAGCTCGACTCGCTCGTACGGCAGGCGCTTGCCGACAATCACGGAGTGGCCGCGGCCGAGGAGGCAGTGGCCGAGGCGCAGGAGGGCGTCGCGGTCGCCGCCGCGGCCCGGTACCCTCAGATCGAGGGCGACTTGGGCGCCGGACGGCAGAAGTATGGGGCGGCGTTTCTTGGGCCGGAGTATTTCCCTCCTTTTACGTACTTCGAGGCCGGAGTCAGCGTCGCCTATGAGCTCGATTACGTCGGCCTCACGCGCCATACCGTCGAGGAGCGGCGCGCGTTGGAGCAATACCAGCGCAGCGAGCTGGCGGCGGCGCGGCTCGTGCTGAGCGGGGAGGTGGCCTCCCAGGCGGTGGTAATCGCCTCGACGCGCGCGCAGATCCGTGCGCTCGATGGTCTGCTGCGCGCGGACCGGACCAACGTCCACTTGGTGCGCGAGGCGGTTGCGGCGGGGTCCGTGCCGCGCCTGGACGTGCTCACCGCACGGACGCAGCTCGCGAGCGACGCGACACTGTTGCCTCCCTTGTATCGGCATCTTGCCGTGGCGCGGCATGCGCTTGCGGCATTGCTCGGGCGCGCGCCCGCCCGGTGGCGCCGGCCGAACCCGAGGCTGGGCGAGTTGACGTTGCCGCGGCGCGTGCCGGTGAGCATACCGTCGCGGCTGCTGCGCCGCCGCCCCGACATTCTCGCAGCTCAGGCGCAGCTGCGCGCGGCCACGGCGGCCGCGGGTGTGGCGACTGCCGACCTTTATCCCAGGATCGAGCTCACCGGTACGCTCGGCCAGGAAGGATTGCGGCCGGGCCAGTTGTTCGACGCCGGCGCGACGGCCTGGTCGCTGATCGCGGGCCTGACCGCGCCGCTGTTCGACGGCGGGAGGCTGCATGCCGAGCGGCGCGCGGCGCTCGATGCGCTGCGAGCGCGGGCTGACCTGTATCAGCAGGTGGTCGTGAACGCCTTCGAGCAAGTGGCCGATGCGCTCGCTGCGCTGCAGCAGGATGCGCGGCTGCGCGCCGCGCAGGCGCGCGCGCTGTCCTTGTCATACAAACGTCTGATCCTCGAACGCAAGAGCTACCTCGCCGGCAACTCCGGATTGCTGCCCGTCCTCGATGCGGAGCGTCAGCGCGAGCGCGCCGAGCTCGGCCTGCTCGGGGCCGAGGAGCGTCAGTACCTCGATACCATCCGGCTGCTGCTCGCCTCCGGTGGGTAAGCCGCGACCGTGCCGAACGGCTACTCGCGGAGGGACGGGGAAGCGGATCGGCTCGGCGGGGACGCTCGCTTGCCTTACAGCGTGGACAGGCCCCCCGAGGAGGCGCGGATCTTGACCACCGAGCAGGGTTGACCGGCTTTGCGCACCTCGAGGCAGGCGGCCTGTGCGGCGCTCTGGCTCATCTGCGAGGAGCGCACCTCGGTGAGCGTGCTTTTGCCTGCCGGCGCCAGGACGACGACGTCGGCAAGGATAGCGGCGAATTTCGCTTTCAGCCGTTTGGCGACGGTCTGCGCGAGTGCCGGCGAGCGATACCGGCCGAGCAGGAGCTGGTAGGGGGCGAGAGTGTCGATCTTCGCCTGCGCCTGGCCGGCCTGGGGCGCACCGGGGTACTCATCCAGGAACGACTGGTAGGCCGCCACCGTACCCGCGGACTCGGCGCGTTGCCACGCCGCCCCTTGCTCGAGCTTGGTGACGGCGCTCTGTGCATCGGCGGCATGCGCGCCGTCCGGATACTGCTGCAGGTATTGCTGGTAGGCCTGCACCGTGCCGGCGCTTTCGGCGGCGCTCCAGGCCTGCCGATCCTTCAGCGCATCGATGCGGTTGCGTGCCTGCCGCACCCGCGGGTCGCTCGGATAATGCTGGATAAAACTCCGGTAGGCGGCGACGGTATTCTGCGCGGACGCCTTGTTCCAGGCTGAATTCGGCGAGCTGCAACCGGCGAGCGTGGCTGCAGCGAGAACGCACGCGGCGTAAAATCCAAGCGGTGTCTTTTTCACATCAACCCCGGCGGACAGGCGAGTCGCGTAACTTACCGCAGGGCCCGCGGATGCGCCAGGGAGCGCCGTCCTCTGCAGCCCGCCCCGCCAGGGTATCGGCCGGCGACGTATAGGTACTTTGTGCATGCCGGCTGCGCCAGCTACTCATGCCCGGTCCCCAGACCGCCGGCTAAGCTGCCGCTCGCATGCAAGGGGCGGACACCGCCGGACCCCGCTGATATGTGCCGCGCCCGCGCCAGCGGCGGGCCGGGTGATCGTGTTCCCTGGAGGTAGCGCTCAATGATTAACGGAACCGTCGTCGATCTCTCGCGCATACAGTTTGCATCCACCGCGCTTTATCACTTTCTGTTCGTGCCGCTGACGCTCGGGCTGAGCTTTCTGCTCGCCGCGATGGAAACCGTCTACGTCACCACCGGCAAGCCGATCTACAAGGAGATGGCACAGTTCTGGGGGAAGCTCCTCATGATCAACTTCGCCCTCGGCGTCGCCACCGGCCTGACCATGGAGTTTCAGTTCGGCACCAACTGGTCGTTCTATTCCGGTTTCGTCGGCGACATTTTCGGGGCGCCGCTCGCCATCGAGGGCCTGATGGCGTTTTTCATGGAATCGACCTTCATCGGGCTGATGGTGTTCGGCTGGGAGCGACTGTCCAAGGGCCAGCATCTGGCGGTCACCTGGCTGGTGGCTTTCGGCTCGAACCTCTCCGCACTGTGGATTCTGGTCGCCAACAGCTTCATGCAGAACCCGCGCGGCGCCGCCTTCGATCCGCTTACCATGCGCATGCAGCTCACCAGTTTTCAGAGCCTGATCTTCAGCCCCGACGCACAGTCGAAGTTCGTGCACACCAGCGTCGCCGGTTACGTCACCGCGGCCGTTTTCGTCGCCGGCGTGAGCGCTTACTACATGCTGCGCAAGCGGCACATCGAGCTGTCCAAGCGCTCATTTCGCATGGCGGCGCTGTTCGGCGTTTTGGCCACGATTGCCGTGATCACGCTGGGTGATGCGCTCGGCTTCGTCGACGCGCGGGTGCAGCCGACCAAGCTGGCGGCGATGGAAGCGCTGTGGCAGTCGGAGGCGGCGCCGATGCCGTTCAACCTCATCGCCTTCCCCGACCAGGCCAAACGCGAGAACGTGGGCGCCGTACAGGTGCCGTACCTGCTGTCGCTCCTGGTGACCCATTCGCTCACGGGGACGGTGCCGGGCGCCGATGCGCTCGAGCGGCAGGCTGCGCGCCGGATCGAGGACGGGATACCGGCAGTGCAGGCGCTCAAGGTGCTGGCCAGGGATCCGGGCAACCGGGGGGCGCTCGCCGAGTTCGATGCGCATCGCAAGGATCTCGGCTACGGGTTCCTCGCGCAGCGCTATGCGCCGGATCTGCGCCAGATCACTCCCGCACAGGTGCAGCGGGCGGCACGCGACGTCATGCCGCCTGTGGCGGCGGTGTTCTGGTCGTTCCGGGTGATGGTGGCCCTTGGCCTGTTGATGCTGGCGTACTTCGTGATCGCCGTGCTGTACACGCTGCGCAACAGGATTCAGCGCAAGAATTGGCTGCTGAAGGCGGCGATGTGGATGATCCCGGTGCCGTTCATCGCCAATGAGGCCGGCTGGCTGGTGGCCGAGCTCGGGCGCCAGCCGTGGACGGTGTTCGGTGTGCTGCCTACCTGGATGAGCGCCTCGACGCACAGCGTGGCGTACATGGCGTTTTCGCTGGTCGGCTTCGTGACACTGTACTCGATCTTCATTGCCGTCGAGATATACCTGATGGTCCGAGCGATCCGCCTCGGGCCCGCCGAGCACGCGGCGCCGGGCGGGCCGCCGCTGCAGCCGAGCCCCGTGCTCGCCGGGCGTGCGGTGCCCGCGGCCCCTTTCGACCGCAAACTGGAGGACTGAGTCATGACGTCCTATGCGATCCTGCAGGTCATCTGGTGGCTGCTGCTCGGCGTGCTGCTGATGGGACTCGCGATCATGGTCGGCATGGACATGGGGGTGGGAGCGATCCTGCGCTACGTCGGCCGCACCGACATCGAGCGACGGATCGCGCTGAACATCATCGGACCTCATTGGGACGGTAACCAGGTCTGGTTCATCCTGGGCGGTGGGGCCATCTTCGCGGCGTTCCCGCTGATCTACGCCACGGCATTCTCCGGCTTCTACGTGGTGATGCTGCTGCTGCTGTGGACCATGATCATGCGGCCGCTCGGCTTCGAGTACCGCAGTCAGCTGGTCAGCCCCGCCTGGCGCAATGTCTGGGACTGGGTCTTCCTCGTGAGCGGCGCGGTGCCCATGATCGTCTTCGGGGCGGCCTTCGGCAACCTGTTTCAGGGTGTGCCGTTTCACTTCGCGTGGGACATGGCCTCCTTCTACACCGGCAGCTTCCTCGGACTCCTCAATCCGTTCGCGATCGCGACCGGCGTGCTGGCGCTCGCGCTGTCGGCGATGATGGGGGCGTTGACCGTGATGAACGGTGCCGAGGGCACGCTGTTCCAGCGCGCTCGGCGGCTCGCGCAGCTCGCGGCAGGCCTCGCGATCGCGCTGTTCGCGCTCTGCGGCATATGGGTGCACGCGCTTGCCGGCTACCGGTTGCTCGGCGGCCCCGGACCGGGCGTGCCGCAGACGCCTCTGCAGCAGGCCGTCGCGCTGATACCGGGCGGGTGGTTATCGAACTACGGCGCGCATCCGGTTCTATGGCTGGTGCCGCTCGCCGGATTCGCCGGGATGGCCGGCGCGCTGTTTGCTGCGCGCACCGGGCGCTCGCATCTGGGATGGTGGCTCGGCGCGGCGGCGTGGATCGGCGTGATCGGCACCGCGGGGGCGGCGCTGTTCCCGTTCATGCTGCCCTCGAGCACCAATCCGTCGGTCAGCCTGACGGTGTGGAATTCCAGCTCGAGCGAATTGACGCTGTTGTGGATGCTCGGCTTCACGGTATTTTTCGTGCCGCTGGTTCTGTGGTACACCGGTTGGGCGTTCTGGGTGATGCGCGGCAAGGTGACCGCTGAGCGGATCAACCAAAAAGACGGGCACGCTTACTGAGGAGGCGCCCATGCGGACCTTTCTTTACTTCGTGCTGTTCATGGCGATCGCCGTCGGGGTGATCTTTCTCGCCGCCGTTCTCGGCGTCCACGGCGCCTGGTATTTTGCCTGGCTGGTAGGCACCGCGATGATCGTGCTGATCTCGGCCGCCGGTGGCGCGCTGCTCGATGCACAGGAAGAGCAAGCCGCCGCACAGGCCGGCGCCGACGAGCGCAAGCCGGTCTGACCGGGCAGCGGCAGGTGCTCGCTTCGGGACCGGTCCCGGCCCCGTCTCGTCCGCACGCCGCAGCATCCGGCGCAGAGTGGTTGCGCCGCGAAGCCCGGGGCATCCGCAAGCCCCTGCTGCGCGCGGCGCTGCTCAGCGGATTGCTGGCGCTCGCGCTGGCCGGTCAAGCGTGGCTGCTTGCGGGCCTGCTCGATCAGGCCGTGTTCGCGCATGTGCCCCTCGGGCGCCTGTGGCCGCTGTGGCTCGGCCTGCTTCTGCTCGCAGTGCTGCGCTTCGCGTTGAGCGTCGGCGCCCGCCGCACGGTGTTTCGCGCGGCACAGCACCTTGCCCAGGAATTGCGCGCGCGTCTGCTGCGCGGTGCGCAAGCACTCGGCCCGTACGGGCTGCGCGCGCAGGCGAGCGGCGATCTGATCACCCGCCTGGTCGATGGGATCGAGGCCATTCTCGGCTATTTCGCCCGCTATCTGCCGCAGCTCGGCAATGCGCTGCTGCTGCCGGCGCTGCTCGCGGTGTGTGTGTTTCCGGCGGATTGGCTCTCGGGTCTGGTTCTGCTGTTGACCGCACCGCTCATTCCGCTGTTCATGACGCTGGTGGGCAAGGCCGCCGGGCAGGCGAGCGAGCGGCGTTACGCGCAGCTGACGCGCCTCGGCGCGGCGTTCATCGAAGCGCTGGGCGGACTCGTCACGCTGCGCCAGCTCGGGGCCGCCGAGCGCTGCGCGCGGCGGCTGGACAGCGAATGCGAGGAGTATCGCGCGCTCACCATGCAGGTGCTGCGCATAGCGTTTCTCTCGGCGCTGGTGCTGGAATTCTTCGCCACGGTGAGCATCGCGGTGGTGGCGGTGCTCATCGGCTTTCGGCTGCTCTGGGGTGAGCTGCAGCTGCGCGCCGGCCTGTTCGTGCTGCTGCTGGCACCGGAGTTCTATCTGCCGCTGAGGGCGCTCGGGGGCCTGCGCCATACGCGCATGGACGCGCTCGCCGCGGCACAGCGCCTCTCGGTGCTCGATGACGTTCCGCCCGTCTCGGGCGCGCGGCTCGCAGGCGGCGCACGGGCTGCGCCCGCGGGGCCGCCGGAGATCCGCATCGAGCGCGTGAGCTATGCGCACAGCGGCCGCGCAGCGGCGCTCCGCGAGTGCAGCATCGTGCTCAAAGCGCGTCGCGTGACCGCACTGGTCGGGGACACGGGCGCCGGCAAGAGCACCCTGCTCGAGCTGCTGTTGGGCTTCGCCGTGCCCGATGCCGGCCGGCTATGGGTCGATGGGGTTGATCTCACCGGGCTCGACCCGGTGCAGTGGCGCGCACGCCTGGCATGGGTGCCGCAGCAGCCGCACGTGTTCGAGGGCAGTGTGCGTGACAATCTGCTGCTCGCAGCCCCCGAGGCCGGCGCCGATGCGGTGCGGCTCGCCGCCGAGCGCAGCGGTCTCGCGGCCGTCATTGCCCGCCTGCCCAAGGGCTGGGACACTGCGCTCGGTGAGCGCGGCCTGGGCCTCTCCGGCGGGGAGCTGCAGCGCCTGGCACTGGCGCGCGCGCTGCTGCGCGAGCAGGCGGCGGTCTGGCTGCTCGATGAGCCGACCGCACATCTCGATCCCGACGGCGCGCACGCGGTGGAGGCGGTCATTCGAGCCGCCGCCGCCACACGTACCGTGGTGCTGGTGGCACATCGGCTGAGCGCGGCGCGCTCGGCGGACTGGGTAGCGGTGCTGCGCGCCGGCCGTGTCGTCGAGCAGGGCACGCCCCTCGAGCTCGAGCGTACGCGCGGCGCCTACGCGGACCTGTTGCAGGCAGAACTGCAGTGAGAGCGTCGCTTCCACCCGTGCCGCGCCGTTTGCTGGCCATGCTGTACCCCTATCGCGGCTGGATGGCCGGCGGCGCGGCGCTTGCCCTGCTCGCGGCGCTCGCAGCGATCGGTCTGATGGCGGTTTCGGGCTGGTTCATCGCGGCCATGGCGGTGGCCGGCGCCGGCGGCGTCATCATCAACTACTACACCCCGGCGGCGGCGATCCGCGCGTTCGCCATCCTGCGCAGCGGCGGCCGTTACGGCGAGCGTATCGTAACCCACGAGGCGACGCTGCGCGGTCTTGCGGGACTGCGGGCCTGGCTGTTTCGGCGGTTGATACCGCTCGCGCCGGCGCGCCTGTCGGCGTTGCGAAGCGGGGAGCTGTTTGCGCGTCTGCGCGCCGACATCGACGCGCTGGAGCATTTCTATCTCGCCGTGCTGGTGCCGGCGGTGGTGGCGCTGCTTACCGTGGCGGCGGGGCTGATCGTTTGCCTCCTCGTGCTGCCCGTCGCGACCCCGGTGCTGCTGCTCGGCGCGCTGTCGGCGGGCGTACTGCTGCCGATGCGGATGCAGCGCCGCGCCGCGTACGACGCTGCGCAAACGGTGCGCGAGACCGCCGCGTTGCGTGGCCTGTTGCTCGATGCGCTGCGCGGGCACGCCGAGCTGCTGGCCTGGGGAGGCGTCAGCGCGCATACCGAGCGCATCGATGCGCTGGCGGCGCGGGTGGACGCGCGCCGGACCCGCTTGGAGCTGCTGCAGGCGATGACCGGCGGCGCGGTCGGGCTGTTCGCGCAGCTCACGGTCCTCGCCGTGCTGGTGCTCGCCCTGGCGGCGGCGCATCGCGGGACACTGGCGCCGCCGCTGGCGGTGATGCTGTCGCTGTTGACGTTGGCTTCGTTCGAGGTGGTCGCACCGCTATCGGAGGCGCTCGCACAGTGGCAGGCGACGCTCGTCGCCGGCGCGCGCGTGTTCGAGCTCGCCGATACGCCGCCGCCTTTCGTCGAGCCGGTGAGCTGCGCGCCCCTGCCGCCGGCTCCGGCGATCGTGTTCGAGAACGCCAGCCTGCGCTATGCCGAGGATGCGCCCTGGGCGCTCGATGGCGTCGATCTGGTCCTGCCGCCCGGGGCGCGCGTGGCCGTGGTCGGCGCCTCGGGCGCGGGCAAGAGCTCTCTGCTGGCGGCGTTGCTGAAGCTGTACCCTGTGCAGAAGGGGCGCGTGCTGTTCGGCGGTCAACCGGTGCAGGCGCTGCAGGGGGACGTGCTGCGACGGCACATCGCGGTGATCGCGCAGCGGCCGGTGCTCTTCAACCTGTCGCTGCGCGAGAACCTGCTGTTGGCCGCGCCCGAGGCCGATGCGGGCAAGCTCGAGCGCGCCGTCGGCACGGCTCAGCTCGGTCGGTTCGTGGCGTCTTTGCCCGCTGGCTATGACACCCTGTTGGGTGAGGGGGGCGCGCTCGTTTCCGGCGGCGAGGCGAGACGGATCGCCATCGCGCGCGCACTCCTGCAGGATGCGCCGGTGCTGGTGCTCGATGAGCCGACGGAAGGCCTGGATGCGCGCACGGCGCGTGATCTGTATGCCGCATTGGATGCGGCAGCGCGCAATCGAACGCTGCTCCTCATTACGCACCGTTTGGCCGGCCTGGCGCACCTCGTCGAGGAGGTCGTGGTGATGGGGGCCGGGCGGGTCATCAAGCGGGTACCGGTGGGCGATTATCTTGCCGGCGAGCGCGCGGCCCACATGGCCGATGCCGGAGGCTGACAGCGCGAGTCACTCGACCTCGCTCAACCCCGAGCATGCGCCGAGCCGCGGCCTGCTCCGCCGTGAGGGTGCAGCGCAAGCTTTCGATATTATGTCCGCTAGCGCATTGGCGCGGGCGGGCGCAAGGAGTAAATTCACAAAAGCCGAAACTCATGCGCCCTGTCCGCCGCAGGCCGCGAGAATTAAGTCAAAGAGGGCCGCCCGATCGCGGTCCGCAGAGCGACCACGGAGCCTGTCCATGAAGAGATCCTATGCCACGCTGCTCGTGGTCCTGTCACTGGGGCTCGCCGGCCACGCTTCGGCCGCCGCGCTCACATTCGGCCACTGGCTGGTCGCCACCTCCGCCGACGGCAGCTACTCGTATGCGGCCACCGTGAACGGGCAGGGCGAGGTCTTCGGAGAGTTCTGCGCCTACAGGGCCGCCTCGTGTCGCTGGCTGCTCGCCGTTCGCACGCGCTGCCGGTTCGGGGACGTGTACCCGATCCTCGCCAATTCGAGGAGCGGTGCCAATCCGGTCGCGATTTTCTGCGTCGGTGCGCTCGGCAACAGCGTTTATGGCATGGCGCTGATGAACCGCGAGAAACTCGAGCAGAGCATTGCGCATGCGGCACGGGTCGGCTTTGCGGTTCCGCTCGGCAACGGCGGTTTCACGGTGGCGCGCTTTCAGCTGAACGGACGGGTCCAGGCGACCTCCTTTCTGCAAAAGTCCTTCTTCGCGCAAATCCAGCGCCGCCGGCAGGCGCAAGCGGCCGCGCGGCGGCTTTAGCTCTGCCGGGGGAGGCCCGCTTCCTGCGGCCGAGGGAGGCCGAGCGCGCGAGTGCGACGAGCGTTCGATCCAGTGCGTCGAGCCGAGTTCAAAACGCCCTCAGACAGGTAAAATTACCGCTCTTGTGGTAGTCATGCCGAGCGCGCGCAGTGAGCCCGGGCGGTTCCTTATCGGGGAGACTTTCCCTTCCCGGGTGCTCCTTGACCCGGATTGTTCATGAACGGCGCGATCATCCAGCGCGGATCGGATTCCGCCGGCATTCCCGGGGGCTGGACAGGCGGGAGGGCTTCCCCGCAGCCTGCGAGGCGCTGGCTACGGCGGCCGGGGAAATGCCGGGGGAGGCCCGCCGGCGCACCGGGTGAGCGTGCGTGAACACGCCGGGTTAAATCATGGCGAGCGGGGCAATCTAAGGTCGGCTGCGGCGAGATCGCCGGGAGCGATCCGGCGGACATATTCGGA
>JAJZVF010000076.1 GCA_021845825.1 Pseudomonadota bacterium
CGACCGCCTGCATCAGCAAGCTCTTTCCCACTCGCAGCCACACCGTGGCGGCCCAGGGCGGCATCAGCGCCGCGCTCGGCAACATGGGCGAGGACGACTGGCGCTGGCACATGTACGACACGGTCAAGGGGTCGGACTGGCTGGGCGATCAGGACGCCATAGAGCTGATGTGCAAGGAGGCTCCGGCGGCGGTGATCGAGCTCGAGCATTACGGCGTGCCTTTCTCCCGCACCGAGGAAGGGCGCATCTATCAAAGACCCTTCGGCGGCATGACCACGCATTTCGGCAAGGGGATCGCCCAGCGCACCTGCGCGGCGGCGGACCGCACGGGCCATGCGATGCTGCACACGCTCTATCAGCAGTCGATCCGCCGCTGCGCGACGTTCTTCGTGGAATACTTCGCCATCGATCTGATGATGGAAAACGGCGTGTGCCGGGGCGTCGTCGCTCTGGACCTCACCGAAGGCAGGCTGCACCGGTTCCGTGCGCACATGACGATCCTCGCCACGGGCGGCTACGGGCGCACGTATTTCTCCTGCACTTCGGCGCACTCCTGCACCGGCGACGGCAACGGCATGGTGCTGCGCGCGGGGCTGCCGCTTCAGGACATGGAGTTCGTGCAGTTTCACCCGACCGGCATCTACGGGGCGGGGTGCCTGATCACCGAGGGCGTGCGCGGCGAAGGCGGCTATCTCACCAACTCCAAGGGCGAGCGCTTCATGGAGCGCTACGCGCCGAACGCGAAGGACCTGGCCTCGCGCGACGTGGTCAGCCGCGCCATGACCATCGAGATCCGCGAGGGGCGCGGAGTCGGCGCCGAGCACGATCACATCCATCTGCACCTCGAGCACCTCGGGGCGGAGGTCATTCACGAGCGGCTGCCGGGCATCGCCGAGACCTCGCGCATATTCGCCGGCGTCGACGTTACCCGCCAGCCGATCCCCGTGCAGCCGACGGCTCACTACAACATGGGCGGCATCCCGTGCAACTACCACGGCGAGGTCGTGTCGCCGAAGGACGGCGACCCCGACAGCGTCGTGCCGGGCCTCATGGCCGTCGGCGAGGCCGCCTGCGTGTCGGTGCACGGGGCGAATCGCCTGGGATCGAACTCGCTGCTCGACCTGGTGGTGTTCGGGCGCCAGGCGGCGCGGCGCTGCGCCGAGGTGGTGAAGCCCGGCACGCGCCACGCGCCGCTGCCGAAGGACGCCGCCGATCTGGCGCTGTCCCGCCTCGACCGGCTGCGCAGCGCCAAGGGCTCGCGCCCCACCGCCGACATTCGCCTCGAGATGCAGAAGACCATGCAAATCGACGCGGCGGTCTTTCGCACCAGGCAGTCCCTCGAGGAAGGCGCGCGCAAGCTCGAGCAGACCTACGGGAGCTTCGCCGACGTGCGCACCACCGACCGTTCGCTCGTCTGGAACACCGATCTCATCGAGACGATGGAGCTCGAGAACCTGCTGATGGCCGCGACCGCCACCATGCACTCGGCAGGCAACCGCACCGAGAGCCGCGGCGCGCACGCGCGCGAGGATTTCCCGAACCGCGACGATGCGAACTGGCTGAAGCATACCCTGGTGTGGGTCGAGGGCCCGGGCAAGGTGCGCTTCGGGTACCGGCCGGTGCATCTGAACACCCTCACCTCCGACGCCGAGACCATCCCGCCGAAGGCGCGGACCTACTGATCCAAGGCTCTCCGATGGCTGACTTCCGACTGCCCGCCAACTCCCGCATCCGCAAGGGCGCGACCTACAAGGCGCCCGAGGGCGCGCGCGAGGTGCGCACCTTCCGCATCTATCGCTTCGATCCGGACTCCGGCGAGAACCCGCGCGTGGACACCTTCGAGCTCGATGCGCTCGAGTGCGGCCAGATGGTGCTCGATGCGCTGCTTCGCATCAAAAGCGCCGTCGACGCCTCGCTCACTTTCCGCCGCTCCTGCCGGGAGGGGATCTGCGGCTCGTGCGCGATGAACATCGACGGGCTGAATCGCCTGGCCTGCATCACCGCGCTGCACGATCTCGGCCGCGAGGTGCGCATCTATCCGCTGCCGCACCTGCCGGTCGTCAAGGACCTGGTGGCGGACCTGACCCACTTCTATGCCCAGTATGCATCGGTCAAGCCCTGGCTGACAGCGCACACCCCGGCTCCTCCCGATCGAGAGCGGCTGCAGTCGAAGGCCGATCAGGAGCGCATCGACCGGCCGGCGGCATGCATTCTGTGCGCGTGCTGCTCGACTGCCTGTCCGAGCTACTGGTGGAATAGCGAGCGCTACCTGGGGCCGGCCGCACTGCTGGCGGCGTATCGCTGGATCATCGACAGCCGCGACGAGGCCGGCGGGGAGCGGCTGGATGCGCTCGAGGATCCCTTCAAGCTGTATCGGTGTCACACCATCATGAATTGCACCGACGTGTGCCCGAAGGACTTGAATCCCGCCAAGGCGATCGCGGAGCTCAAAAAGATGCTCGTGGAGCGGCAAAGCTGAGCGGGGGGGGTGTCCCAGTGCCGCTTCCGTCTTCGTCAGGCGGATCTCAGAGGGCTCCCCGGTGCCGCTTCCGTCTTCGTCAGGCGGATCTCAGAGGGCTCCCCAGTGCCGCTTCCGTCTTCGTCAGGCGGATCTCAGAGGGCTCCCCAGTGCCGCTTCCGTCTTCGTCAGGTGTCGCTCAGAGGGACAGTACGCCTGGGGTGATCGTGCGTGCGCGGCTCAGAGGGCTATGATGGAACCTTGTATGATCGGGAACATGCGGGATGGATGCTGAAGCGCGCCGGCTCCTGTGGCACTGCCGGCGCGGTCTCAAAGAACTCGACGTGCTGCTCGGGCGCTATGCCGGGGCGGCCCTGGCCGGCGCGGGCGAGCCTGAGCGGCGGGCGCTCGCGAGGCTTCTCGAGCAGCCCGATCCGCAACTCGCCGGCTACCTGCTCGGCGGTCGCGTACCGCAGGACCCCGAACTCGCCCGGCTCGTTGCGCGCATTCTCGCATTTGCGGCCGGGCGAGATGCGGCGCGCTCGGCCCGGGGATCGTAGCGCCCCGTGAGCCGCTTGGAGCATGATGATGGACAGTTCCCCCGCGCAGGCGGCGGGGACGGGGAGGGCCTGAACTTTCCACCGAGTTCAGGGTCTATTCAGGTCGCGGCGCGAGAGCGGCCTTCCGGACAGGAGCAGAGGGCGCGCGAATGGGCGCCGATGTCAGCGATTTGAGCCTGGTTCGCCGTGTGCAGCACGGCGACAAAGGGGCATTCGATGTGCTGGTACTGAAATATCAGCACAAACTGGTCAAGCTGGTGACTCGCTATGTCCGCAACCCGGCCGAAGCCGAGGATATCGCCCAGGAGGCCTTCATCAAGGCCTATCGGGCGCTGCCGCAGTTCCGCGGCGACAGTGCCTTCTACACCTGGCTCTACCGCATCGCGATCAACACCGCCAAGAACGCGGTGGTTTCCCGTGACCGCAGCCCCGTCGACTACGACCTCGACCGCAGCAGCATCGATGAGTCCTACGACATGCAAGGCCGATTGAAAGATTCCGAAACGCCCGAGGGCCTGGTGCTGACGGACGAGATCCGCCAGACCGTCAATGCCGCGATAGAGCAGCTGCCCGAGGACTTGCGCACCGCGATCGTGCTGCGCGAGCTCGAGGGGCTCTCCTACGAGCAGATCGCCTCGACCATGGGATGTCCGGTGGGAACCGTCCGCTCGCGCATTTTTCGCGCGCGCGAGGCGATCGACCACCGGCTGCGCGAGGTGTTTGAGGGCGGGCTCGGCCGTACGGAGGAACTCGAATGAACGAGGAGCTAGACAGTCAGCTTTCCGCCATGTTCGACGACGAGCTGCCGGCCGTCGAGTGCGAGTTGCTCGCGCGGCGCCTCTCGCGCGACGATGTGTTGAAAGCCCGTTGGAGCCGTTACGCGGTGATCGGAGCGGTCATCCGCTCCGAGCGGGGCGTGGTGTTGCAAAGCGCGGTGGCCGGCCGCGTGAACGAGGCCATCAGCCGAGAGCCGGTACTCGCCGCCTCGGCGCAGGCCTGGCGGGCAAGGATGGCCGGCTGGACGCGCCTGGCGGCCGGGGCGGGCGTGGCGGCGGGCGTGGCCGCGCTGTCGATTCTGTGGCTTCGCCTGCAGACCTTCGGCGCCGGCCAGCCGGTGCAGATGACGCTGGCGAGCGCTTCCGCGCCTGCCGGCGAGCGCACCGTGTCGAACGCCTCGGACAGCTTCGTGGTCCCGCCGCCCTCGAGCGCACCCGCCATGATGGCGGTGCCGCCCACGCAGCTCGCCGATTATGTCGTGGCGCACAGCGCCTATTCCTGGCCGATCAGCCGCGGGAGCCTGCTCTCGGCACTGATGGCGGGCCAGCCTGAAACCCGTAGCTCCTCGGCCGCGTCCGGGCGGCAAGCCTCCGGCCGGCGCGCCCATGCGGCCCTGCAAACGCGCTAGCGAGCCCTGCGGCGCGCTCGCGCTTGTTGCGCTGGCGGTGGCGCTGTGCGCGGCGGCGAGCGCCGCCGAGCCGGCCCGGCCCACCCATTCGATCGGGCCGATGCAGTGGCTGCAGCGCATGAATCGGGCGCTCACCGTGCTCGATTACGAAGGCACCTTCGCCCACTCGCAGAACGGCAAGGTGCAGATGCTGCGCATCATCCATCGCGTCAAGAACGGTGTGGTGTCCGAGCGGCTGCAGTCCCTGGACGGCTCGGGGCGCGAGTTCATCCGCCGCGGATCGAAACTCACCTGCTATCTGCCCGACAAGCGCGTGGTGCTGGTCGAGCACATGCCGCCGGAGCGCCCGCTCCTCGGCGGCATCCCCGTCATCGATGCCAAGACCGCGCGCTTTTACGACATCCGGGAGGTGGCGCGCATGCGCATCGATCAGCACAATACGCGCCTCATCACCGTGATGCCGAGGGACCAGTACCGCTACGGCTACCGGCTGTGGATAGACCGGTCGGGTTTGCCGTTGAAGATCCAGCTGTGGGACGGGGGTAAAAGAGCCGGTGGCCACGTCATCGATCAGATCGCCTTCGCGACACTCAAGGTCCGCTCCCACATCCCGGCCTCGGCCTTCAAGCCCGGCATTTCCACCGCCGGGTACCGATGGCTGCGCACCGATGCGCCTGCGGTGCACAGCGGCAAGAAGGTGCCGGCATGGAGCGCGCATTGGCTGCCGCCGGGGTTTCACATGGCCATGAGCGCCGCGCAGGTCATGCCGGGCTCGCCGGGCCCGGTGGACCACCTCGTCTATACCGACGGGCTCGCCTCGGTGTCGGTGTTCGTGGAGCAGCACGCCGAGACCCCGCCCCGAGGACGGGCGGTCGAGTCGGCCCGGATGGGCGCCTCGTATGTCTTCTCGACGTTCGTTGACGACCACCGAGTGACTGCAGTGGGTGAGGTGCCGGCGCGTACGGTCCGTTCCATTGCCGACTCGGTGCGCGCCGAGAGCGCCTCCGTCGGCCGGTTGCCGGCCGGACGGTTTGCGCACGGGTCGCCCCCGTGAGCACCCTCACCCTGGTGCACCGGCAGGATTGTCCGCTGTGCGACGAGATGCTCGCCGAGCTGCGCGAGCTCGGACGCACGCTTGCCTTGCCGCCCATCGAGATCGTCGACGTCGACAGCGATGCGCTCCTGCGGCGCCGGCACGGATTGCACGTGCCGGTACTGCTCCTCGATGGCACGGTGGTGTGCCGCCACCGGCTCGATGCGCTCGAGCTGCAGCGAATGCTCAGGCGCGTATAATCGCGCGCCATATCAGTCCCGCAGCCGTGAAAATCTGGCGCGGCAGAGAACGCGATCCGGATTCATGCGGCGCATACGTAATTTCTCGATCATCGCCCACGTCGATCACGGCAAGTCCACCCTTGCCGATCGGTTCATCCAGCTCTGCCGGGGGCTCGATGACCGGGAGATGCAGTCGCAGGTGCTCGATTCCATGGATCTCGAGCGTGAGCGGGGCATTACCATAAAGGCCCAGAGCGTGACCCTGTACTACGACGCGCTCGACGGGCAGCGGTATCAGCTGAACATGATCGATACGCCGGGGCACGTGGATTTCTCCTACGAAGTCTCGCGCTCGCTCGCAGCCTGCGATGGTGCGCTGCTGGTGGTCGACGCCTCCCAGGGCGTGGAGGCGCAAAGCGTGGCCAACTGCTACACCGCGATCGAGCAGGGTCTGGAAGTCCTGCCCGTCATCAACAAGATCGACCTGCCCTCGGCCGATCCGCAGCGCGTCATGCGCGAGATCGAGGAGATCATCGGCATCGAGGCACGCGATGCGGCGCGGGTGAGCGCCAAGACGGGCGAGGGGGTGCCGGAGCTGCTCGAGACCCTGATCCGGCGTATTCCGCCGCCCAAGGGCGATGTCGCGGCGCCCCTGCAGGCGCTCATCATCGATTCGTGGTTCGACAACTACGTCGGTGTAGTGTCGCTCGTGCGTGTCGTCAACGGCACGGTGCGCACGGGCGAGAAAATCCGTGTGGTGTCCACCGGCCGTGCGCACACGGTCGATCGGTTGGGGCGCTTCACCCCTAAGCCGATCGTCGCGCAGGAGCTTCCCGCCGGGGACGTGGGTTTTATCGTGGCCGGCATCAAGGAGATCGATGGCGCTCCGGTGGGCGATACCATCACGCTCGAGAGCCGCCCGGCATCGGCGCCCCTGCCGGGGTTCAGGCAGATCAAGCCGCGGGTGTTCGCCGGACTCTTTCCGGTCAATTCCGAGGACTACGAGAGCTTTCGCGACGCGCTCGCCAAGCTCAGGTTGAACGACTCGGCGCTGCACTACGAGCCGGAGGTTTCCGGCGCGCTCGGGTTCGGATTCCGCTGCGGGTTCCTCGGGCTTCTGCACATGGACATCGTGCAGGAGCGCCTGGAGCGCGAATACCACCTCGACCTCGTCACCAGCGCCCCCACGGTGATCTACGAGGTGGCGCGTACCGACGGGCGGATCGAGTACGTGGACAACCCCGCGAAGCTGCCGCCCGTCAACGAGATCGACGAGATCCGCGAGCCGATCATCACCGCCAACATCCTGGTGCCGCCCGATCATGTCGGTGCGGTGCTCAAGCTCTGCACCGACAAGCGCGGGGTGCAGAAGAAGATGCATTACCTCGGCACGCAGGTCTCGCTCCAATACCAGCTGCCGCTCGCCGAGGTGGTGCTCGATTTCTTCGACCGGCTGAAGTCGGTGAGCCGCGGCTACGCGTCGTTCGACTACGAGTTCTCGCATTTCCAGGCCGCCCCGCTGGTGAAGCTCGACATTCTCATCAACGGCGAGCGGGTGGACGCGCTCTCGATCATCGTGCACCGCGACAGCGCGTATCAGCGCGGCCGCGAGCTGGTCGACAAGATGCAGGAGCTCATCCCGCGGCAGATGTTCGAGGTGGCCGTGCAGGCGGCCATCGGCAGCGCAATCATCGCGCGCGCCACGGTCAAGGCGTTGCGCAAGAACGTGCTGGCGAAGTGCTACGGAGGCGACGTCAGCCGCAAACGCAAGCTCCTCGAGAAGCAAAAAGAGGGCAAGAAGCGCATGAAACAGCTCGGCCGCGTCGAGATTCCGCAGGAGGCGTTCCTCGCCGTCCTGAAAGTGGGCCACAAGTAACCCCGGGGGCTCCATGGCCACAAGTGTCCGAGGCATCCCGGCAACGCGTTGCCCGATTCCTCACATTCCCGTCTCGCCTCCGCAGTCACTCATGGAGTCCTCATGCCGTCGATCGTGATGCAGCTCATCATTGTTCTCTCGTGGCTGGCGATCCCGGTCGGCCTGGTATGCTTCATCGACGACTGGCTGCTCAGACCCGCGCGCAGGCTGAAGGCGGGCGAGGCGCCCGCCGAGCACGCGCTGGTCAGGGTCTGCTACCGTGCGCTGCCGATCGTCGTGCTGGCGGTGGTGCTGCGGATATTCATCTCCGAGACGCTCAACTTCAGCGCCGTGCTGGTCATCATCACCGCCGCGACGGGGCTCATCTGGCTGCTCGATGCGCTGCTGCTCGCCCCGCGGCGCAGCCGCGCCGCCCAGGCCGCAGGCGTGGAGCCGGCCGCGCGGATCGAGCCGACCACGGTGGACTACGCGCGCAGCTTCTTTCCCGTGGCGATCGTCGTGCTGCTCGTGCGCTCGTTCCTGTTCGAGCCGTTCCGCATCCCCTCCGATTCGATGATGCCGACGCTGCTCGATGGGGACTTCATCGTGGTGGAGAAGTTCGCCTACGGTCTGCGCCTGCCGATCACGCATACCAAGATCCTGAGCACCGGCGAGCCCCGCCTCGGGGACGTGGCGGTCTTTCGCCCGCCGTTCAAGCCGTCCCAGGACTGGATCAAACGCGTGGTCGGCCTGCCGGGCGATCACGTGGTGGTGCGCGACGATCGCATCACCATCAACGGCCGCAAGGTGCCCTTCAAGGTGACAGGCACGTACAGCGACGGCTGCTACGAGCACATGCAGATCGCCACGGAGCACATCGGCACGCACGTGCACCAGGCGCTGCTGTGCCCGGTGCCGCTCGAGGTCACGCAGGATCCGCTGCCGACCTGTCCGCGCTCCGATGCGCGCGGCTACTACTGCGGCGGCAACCCGCCCCCGGACGCTTTGCCGCTCACCGAGCCGAGGCTGTTCGACAGGACCGTACCGCCGAAGGCGTACATGATGATGGGCGACAATCGCGACAACAGCGACGACAGCCGCTTCTGGGGCTTCGTGCCGCAGAAAGACCTCGTCGGCAAGGCGACCTATATCTGGTTCAACTGGGACATCGATCGCAAGGGCGGCCCGATCTGGAGCCGCATCGGCATGAAGATCAAGTAGGGGGCTGGCGATGCATCGACAACGCGGAATCACGCTGATCGGCTGGCTGGTGCTGCTGATACCGCTTACCCTGGTCCTGTACGCGGGCATCCGGCTGATACCGGTGTATCTGAACTACATGAACGTGGCGCACACGCTCACCGAGGTGGCGAGCGAGTACCGCAACGGCGCAGGCGCGGCGAGCGTCGGGCAGATCCAGGATGCGATCCAACGGCACTTCGAGATCGATGAGGTGAACTACCCCACGGTCAATGACATCGCGATCACCCGCGATGGGGCGGGCTGGCACATGGAGGCCGCCTACTACGATTACGCACCGCTGTTCGGCCCGCTGTCGATCCAGGTAAAATTCGACAAGTCCGTCACCTTTGGCCGCGGTGGATAAGGCGCACTCCCCGCGCGCCTGGCTGCACGGGCGCCTCGGGTACGCGCCGCGCGAGGAGGCGCTGTTCCGAGCCGCGCTCACGCATCGCAGCGCGCCCGGCCCGAACAACGAGCGGCTGGAATTCCTCGGCGATGCGGTGCTCAACCTCGTCGTGGCGCGGCAGCTGTTCGCGGCCTTCCCGCACGCGAGCGAAGGGGATTTGAGCCGTCTGCGCGCCTGCGTCGTGAGCGCCGAGCCGCTGGCGCAGGTGGCCGCCTCGCTCGAGCTCGGGGAGGCGCTGCGGCTCGGCACCGGCGAGCTCAAGAGCGGGGGCGTTCGCCGCGAGTCCATCCTTGCCGATGCGCTCGAGGCGCTGTTCGGGGCGTTGTTTCTCGACGGGGGCCTCGAGGCGGCCGAAGCGGTCATCGGCCGGCTGCTCGGGCCGCGCATCGCCGCGCTTCCGGCCCCGGAGGCGCTGAAGGATCCGAAGACGAGGCTGCAGGAATATCTGCAGTCGCGCGGCTTGGCGCTGCCCGCCTATACCGTGGACGGGATCGAGGGCGAGCCGCACGCGCAGACGTTCACCGTGTGCTGCCGCGTGCCGGCTCTCGGGCTTGACGCCCCAGGCAGCGGCTCGAGCCGCCGCCGTGCGGAGCAGGAGGCGGCCGAGCGCATACTGGCGCTCATCGGGTCCGGCGGCGATCCGCATGGTTCATGATCCCCTGCATCACCCGGCTGGCGGAACGAGTCCTTGACCGAATCATCTGAATTGCACTGCGGCTTCGCGGCGCTCGTCGGGCGGCCGAATGTCGGCAAATCGACTCTGCTCAATGCGCTCGTGGGGCGTAAGCTGAGCATCGTTACGCCGCGACCGCAGACCACCCGGCACCGGATTCTCGGGATCGTGCAGCAGCCGCAGGCGCAGATCGCCTTTGTCGATACCCCGGGTCTGCACTCGCACGCGCGCCGGGCGCTCAACCAGGCGATGAACCGCACCGCCGCGGCGGCCTTGCACGAGGCGGACCTGGTGGTGCTCGTGGTGCAGGCGCTCGCCTGGACGGCCGAGGACGAGCGGGTCTTGAGCCGCATCAGGCGCGCGGGCAAGCCGGCCGTGGCGGCCGTCAACAAGGTCGATCAAGTGCGCCCGCGGGAGCGCTTGTTGCCGTACCTCAAGCAGCTCGGTGAGCGGTATGACTTCAAGGCTCTGGTGCCGGTATCGGCGCTCAAGGGGCGGGGGCTCACGGATCTGCTGAGCGTCATCGCGGCGCAGCTGCCGCGCTCAGCGCCCCTGTTTCCCCGGGATGAGCTGACGGATCGGAGCGTGAAGTTCCGTATCGCCGAGATGATCCGCGAGAAGCTGACGCTCGAGCTAAACCAGGAAGTGCCCTACGGTATCGCCGTGGAGGTGGAGCGGCTGGCCGAGGAGGACGGCCAGCTCGCCGTCGACGCCTCCATCTGGGTGGACCGCGAAGGCCAGAAACCCATCGTGATCGGCGCGGGGGGCGAGCGGCTGAAGCGGGTGGGCCGCTCGGCGCGGCTCGCGCTCAATGGGCTGCTCGAGCGGCGGCTGCATTTGACGCTGTGGGTGAAAGTGCGCGAGAACTGGGCGGACAGTGCCCGCGCGCTGAAGGAACTGGAGCTCGAGTAGGGGGACCATGAGCGGTCAGTCCCGCCGCGTACAGCTCTCGCCGGGGTATCTGCTGCATCACCGGCCTTACCGGGAAAGCGGCAGGATCCTCGAGGTGCTGGTGCGCGAGCACGGGCGGCTCACGCTGTTCGCCCGGGGCGTGAGCGGCCCGAAATCGAGGCTTGCGGCGGTGCTGCAGCCCTTTCAGCCGCTGCTGCTGTCGTTTCATCTTGGGCACGAAGCGGGCCAGCTCTCGGGGGCGGAGTGCGCCGAGACCGTGCCGCCGCTGCCCCCGGGGAGCCTCATGGCGGCGTTCTACCTCAATGAGCTGCTGTTGAAGCTCACCTCGCGGCACGATCCGGCGCCGGAGATGTTCGACGATTACCGCCATGCGCTCGAGGGGTTCCGTGCGGGAGGAGCGCCGCAGCGGACGCTGCGCCTGTTCGAGCGGCGCCTGCTCTGGAGCCTGGGGTACGGCCTTACCCTCACGTCGGAGAGCAACGGCAGCCCCATCGACGAGCAGGGCTTTTATCGCTTTCGAGCCTCGCAGGGACTGTACCGCCTGGCTGCCGATGAGCCGGGGGCGCTCGCCGGCCGATCGCTGCTCGCGCTCGAGCGGGAGGCGCTCGAGGGGGAGCGGGCGCTTGCCGATGCACGCAGGCTCCTCAAGGCGGCGCTCGATGAGTGCCTGGAGGGCCGGGAGCTTGCGACGCGGCGGGTGGCGAGGGCGGTGGCGCACAAGAGTTCGCATCCGCCGCGCGAGTAAGTGACAATTGGGCGCAAGCTTAAAGGACAGGTCAGTGGCGCACTCATCCATCGCCTTGGGCGTCAACATCGATCACGTCGCGACGCTGCGCCAGGCGCGCCGCGGGCGCTATCCCGATCCGGTGCACGCCGCGCTCGCCGCCGAGATGGCCGGCGCAGACAGCATCACGCTGCATCTGCGCGAGGATCGCCGGCACATCCAGGACGCCGATGTGCGCGTGCTGAGGGACCTGCTCAAGACGCACATGAACCTCGAGATGGCGGTGACCGAGGAAATGCTGGCCATCGCCGCGGAGCTGCGGCCGGCGAACTGTTGCCTGGTGCCGGAGAACCGCCGGGAAATCACCACCGAGGGCGGTCTGGATGTGCGCGCCGAGGAGGCGAGAGTACGTGCGGCACTCGAGCGGCTGCGCACGCACGGGGTGCGGGCGGCGCTGTTCATCGACCCGGACCCGCAGCAGGTGGAGGCGGCCTCGAGGGCCGCAGCGCCGGCCATCGAGCTGCACACCGGCGCCTACGCCGAGGCGAGCGGCGCGGGGAGGGCAAAGGAGCTCGAGCGCCTCCTCGCCTGCGCCCGGCTCGGCGCGAGCCTCGGTATGGAGGTGCACGCCGGCCACGGCCTGGACTACCACAACGTCGAGCCGGTTGCGGCCATCGCCGAGATCGTCGAGCTCAACATCGGGCACGCGATCGTGGCGAGGGCCGTGTTCGAGGGTCTCGGGGCGGCGGTGCGCGAGATGAAGGCGCTGATGGCCGCCGCGCGCGCATGATCTTCGGCATCGGGGTCGATGCGCTCTCCGCCGAGCGCGTCGGCAAGGTTCTCGAGCGTCACGGCGAGCGCTTCATCGAGCGGCTGCTCATGCCGCAGGAGCGGACCCAGCTCGAGCGCACGAAGCGTCGCGAGCGCTTTCTTGCCATGCGTTTCGCGGCCAAGGAAGCCATCGTCAAAGCGATGGGCACGGGCTTTGCCCACGGCGTCTGGATCCGCGACGTTGGGGTGGTGCAGAACAGCTGGGGTCGGCCCGAAGTGGTCTACTCCCCGCGCGGGGAGCAGGTCCGCCGCGCGCTCGGGATCGGCGAAGGATTCGTCACGCTCACCGATGAGGCGGGCCTCGTGGTCGCGGTCGCGGTGCTCATGAAGGCGTACACATGAACTGTCTGGTATTTGACATCGAGACGGTGCCCGATGTGGCGCTCGGACGGCGGCTCTACGGGCTCGCCGGCCTGGGGGACGAGGAGGTCGCCAAGGCGATGTTCGCGCTGCGCCGCCAAAGCTCGGGCGGGGAGTTCCTGCCGTACGAGCAGCATCGGATCGTGGCGATCTCCTGCGTGCTGCGCAGCCGCGAGGCGCTCAGGGTCTGGAGCCTCGGGGACGTGCAGGCTCCGGAGGCCGAGCTCATCGAGCGCTTCTTCGACGGGCTCGAGCGCTTCTCTCCCGAGCTCGTCTCATGGAACGGCTCGGGGTTCGATCTGCCGGTGCTCACCTATCGCGCATTGCGCGCCGGCGTGCAGGCGGCCCGGTTCTGGGAAACCGGCGACAACGATCCTGCGTTCCGCTACAACAACTACCTCAGCCGCTTTCACTGGCGGCACATCGATCTGATGGACGTGCTGTCCGGCTTCCAGGGGCGAGGCCGGGCCTCGCTCGAGCACGTGGCGGCGCTGCTCGGGCTTCCGGGCAAGCTCGGATTCTCCGGCGGGCAGGTCTGGGATGCCTTTCTCGCCGGCAATCTCCTCGGTATCCGCCGCTATTGCGAGACCGACGCGCTCAACACCTACCT
>JAJZVF010000077.1 GCA_021845825.1 Pseudomonadota bacterium
CGGATTCGGCCTGGCGGTCTCCTTGCAGGCCGCCTATCAGATCGCCGCTCTCTGGGCCGGACCGGCGCTGCTGCGCCTCTCGGGCCTGAACGGAGTCCTGCTGCTGCTCGCGGTCCCGGCGGGACTTGCCATCGCCTTGACACGGCTCCTGCCGGCGCAGGGTCGGGCAGTGGCGCCCGAGGCCCGCGGCGGCCTGTTGCGGCCGGCGACGCTGCTTGCATTCCTCGGCTTCGCCATTTTCTTCGTGGGCGCCGGGGCGTATTGGACGTACATCGAGCTGATGGGACAGGCGCAAGGCCTACCGACTCACGTCGTCGCCGATTGCACCGCGGTGAGCGTGGCGGCGGGGATTCCGGGCGGACTGCTCGCCTCGGCGCAGGGCGGGCGGCTCGGCATGCTGCGGCCGCTCGCATTCGCAACCTCCCTCACGCTGATCGCCGCCTGGCTGCTCGGCGGTGCCCACGGCTTGCTCGCCTTCGGCGCCGCCGGGGTCCTCTATTACTTTTCCTGGTGCTACTCGCTCGCCTATCAATTCACACTCGTCAACCGGGTCGATGTCACGGGGCGCGCCGTGGCGCTCACCGGCGCGTGTGCGTTTTTCGGCTCGGCGGGCGGCGCCGCGTTGGCGGCGCTGTTCGTCACCCCAAGCGATTATCACGCCGTTGTGTGGATCGTCGTCATCGCGGCATGCGCAAGCGTTGTACTGTACGCATTTGCCTCGCTGATCCACGGGCGATCGGGGCATCTCGATGCGCGACGCGCGCCGATCGGACGTCCCGCGGCATAGGAATCGGTACAGCGTGAAGGTGAATTTCCCGGAGGCGTCGATGTCGGTGCACGTTGAGGAGCATCTGTGGATCACTCTGAGCGACGGGTGCCGTCTCGGCGCCAGGCTGTGGCTGCCGCAGACGGCGTTGCGGGAGCCGGTGCCCGCGGTGCTCGAGTACATCCCGTACCGCAAGCGCGACGGAACGCGCGCGCGCGATGAGCCCATGCACGGGTACTTCGCGCAGCACGGCTATGCGGCCGTGCGTGTCGACATGCGCGGTTCCGGTGAGTCCGACGGCCGCCTGGCGGACGAATACCTGCAACAGGAGCAGGACGACGCTCTCGAGGTGATCGCCTGGATCGCGAGCCAGCCGTGGTGCAGCGGCGCGGTCGGCATGCAGGGCAAGTCGTGGGGCGGCTTCAATGCGCTGCAGGTCGCCGCCCGCCGGCCGCCCGCGCTGAAGGCGATCATCACGACCTTCTCGACGGACAACCGCTATACCGACGACATTCATTACATGGGCGGGTGTCTGCTCAACGACAATCTCTGGTGGGGCAGCATCATGCTGGCCTATCAGAGCCGCCCGCCCGATCCGCGCATCCTCGGCCCGGGCTGGCGGCAAAAGTGGCTCGAGCGGATCGAGGACCTGCCGTTCTTTCCGGCGCTGTGGCTCGCCCATCAGCGCTACGATGCGTATTGGAAGCACGGCTCGGTCTGCGAGGATTATGCGGCGATAGACTGTCCGGTGCTGGCGATCGGCGGCTGGTCGGACGCCTACACGAATGCCGTGCCCCGGCTGCTGCAGGAACTTACGGTGCCGCGGCTCGGCATCATCGGCCCGTGGGGGCACGTCTATCCGCATGACGGCGCCCCGGGGCCGGCTGTCGGCTATCTGCAGGAGGCGGTGCGCTGGTGGGATTACTGGCTGAAGGGAGTCGACACCGGGATCATGGACGAGCCGATGCTGCGGGCCTACCTCGAGGATCCGGTCGCGCCGCAGGGCACCCGGACCTTCATACCGGGCCGTTGGGTCGGCGAGCCTACCTGGCCTTCGCCGAATATCCGCCCGCGGCGGCTGCATCTGCGCGCGGATCGAAGTCTCGGGGAGCTCTCGGACGCACCCGGTGCGGTACTCGCGGTTCGCTCCCCGCAGAGTCACGGCAAGGCGGCCGGCGAATGGATGGCCACCGGCTGCCCGGGGGAGCAGCCGACGGACCAACGGCTCGACGACGGCGGCGCCCTGGTATTCGACACCGCGGTTCTCGAGGAGGAGATCTGCGTTCTGGGCTCGCCGCTCTTGAGCCTGCAACTCGCCGCCGATGCGCCGGTCGCGCAGCTCTCGGTACGTCTGTCCGACGTCGCGCCGGACGATAGCGTTACTCGCATCAGCTACCAAGTGCTGAATCTCACTCATCGGGACGGGCATGAATACCCTACGGCGCTCGAGCCCGGACGGTACTACGACGTGATCGTGGCGCTCAATGCGTGCGGCCATCGATTTCCCCGGGGCCACCGCCTCAGACTCGCGATCGCGAGCGCCTATTGGCCGATCGTCTGGCCGGCGCCCTATGCGGCTACCCTCTCGATCCGCAGCGCGGGCAGCTCTCTCGAGTTGCCCGTCCGGCGGGCGGATCAGGAGCCTGAGGTCTCATTCGCGCAGCCGGCTCATGGCCCGCATGCGCCCCTTACCCTGATCGATCCCGGCATCGTTCGCCGCTTGAGCATCCAGAACCCGGTCACCGGCGAGGCGACGTATATCACCGAGGGCATCGGCGGCCTGTTCGGCGAAGGTA
Source organism: Pseudomonadota bacterium (assembly GCA_021845825.1). GTDB lineage: Bacteria > Pseudomonadota > Gammaproteobacteria > Steroidobacterales > Steroidobacteraceae > 13-2-20CM-66-19. The sequence continues at coordinate 2,563 of JAJZVF010000077.1, forward strand.
TAGTGCGCTTCGACGAAGTCGACGTTCAGATCGCTCACAGCCTGAAGCGTGAATTGACGATCAAGGACGATGATCCGCTGTCCGCGCGCTACGACCTGACGCAAACCTATGAGATGGGGCGCGAGGGATGGCGGACGGTGATCGACAGCCGAACTCGGATGCGCAGCGACGGGGATAGATTCTACGTCAGCGGCACTTTGACCGCCCGGCTCAACGGGGAGCTGTTGGCCGAGAGAAGTTGGGACGTGGCCATCGCACGCGATTTAATGTGAGCGCGGAACCAGCGCGGTTCAGGAGAGCGGCTCGCGGCTGCGGTCGCTCATCAGGTACAGCGCCGCGAACGACAGCAGCGCGCACACCACCATGTAGCCGGCACCGGCCAGCTTGCCGAACGGCGCGATCAGCGCGGTGGCGATGAACGGTGCGGTGCCGCCGCCGAACCCGATCCCGACGTTGAATGCCAACGAGTAGCCGGAGATCCGGTAACGCGAGGAGAACTGCTCGGCGAGCATCGCCGGCGCGGCGCCCTCGACCAGGAACAGCAGCACGATGAGGCTCGCCTGCGCCACGCCGAATCTTGCCGGGCTCTCTCCGGCCACTGCGAAGAACGTCACCGCGGTGAGACACACCAGCGCGAACACCGCCAGCAGCAGCACGCGGCGGCGGATGAAACGGTCGGTCAGCCAACCGGACAGCGGCACCAGCGCCAGCGCGCCGAGCTGCAGCGCCGAGTTGATCGTCAATGCGGTCCCGGCGTTGACGTTGCCGAACTTGCTGGCGAAGGTCGGCAGGAAGACCAGAGTCAGATAGTTGAGGACCCCGTAGCCCCAGGTGAAGATCATCGTCAGCACCATGAGCCGCCGGGATTGCTTGAACGCCTGCTGCAGCGGCAGCTCGTGATGGACCCGGGTGCTGCGCGGCGGCTCATAGCCCACACGGGACAGGCGCCTTAAGAACAGCCACGAAAGGCAGGCGAGCAGGCCGCCGGCGAGGAACGGGAGCCGCCAGATCCAGGCGTGCCCGGAGTGCCGATCCAGGGCGATGAGCGTGGCGGCGGCGAGCGCCGAGGAGAGAATGTAGCCGAGCTCCGAGCCGATGTTCGCGAAGCTGCCGGCGAGCCCGCGCCAGCGAGCGGGTGCGGTCTCGATCAGATACGACACCGAGCCGGTGAATTCCCCGCCGACCGACAGGCCCTGGAACAGGCGCACCGCTATCAACAGGACCGGCGCCCACACGCCGACCTCGCTGTAAGTCGGCAACACCCCGATCAGCATCGTCGCCGTGCCCATCATGAGCACCGACAGGACCAGAATCGCGCGCCGGCCCAGCCGATCCCCGACGTGGCCCAGGATCGCCCCGCCGAGCGGGCGCATCGCGAAACCGATGGCGAAGCCGCCATAGGCCCCGAGGAGCGAGGCGATGGGATTGGAGGAGGGGAAGAAGCGTGCGCCGATCAGCGGGGCGAGAAAGCCATAGAGCCCGAAGTCGTACCATTCGAGCACGTTGCCGAGCATGCCCGCCCCGAGGCACTTGGCCGAGAGCGACTCGATCTCGTTGAGCGCGGAGACCGCCGCGGATTCGCTGTTGTCGTGCAAAGACCCTCTCTCACGCAGGCCGGATCGCAGGTCGATCCTGCGGCGATATCTGCGGGCCCGCAACCCGTTCGGGGTGGCGTGCGCACCGCGTGCACCGGCCGCGCCGGCAGGTTGCGCCCCGCAGGTGCGGTGCGGGCGTGGGCGGGGTTCGCGCCGGCGGGTCCGCCGTTACGGCTCCCCGTCGCCGATTTCACCCCGGCGGCGCGCGACGTACTCCTCGAGCGCCTCGCGCACGGCAGGCTCGAGGCGCGGCTCCTCATACTCCGCGAGCGCGCGCTTCCAGATGCCGGTGGCGCGCTCGGTGGCATCCTGGGCGCCGCCGGCGAGCCAGCTCTCGTAGTTCTGCCAATTCGACACCAGCGGTCGGTAGAAGGCGTGCTCGTAGCGCTCGAGCGTATGCGGCTCGCCGAAGAAGTGCCCGCCGGGGCGCACGCCGCGCTCGGCCTCGAAACCGAGCTCGGCCTCATCGATCCGGATCGGCCTGAGCAGCTCGATCATCATCTGCAGCATCTCCACATCGAGCACCAGTTTCTCGAACGAGGCGGTGAGTCCGCCTTCCTGCCAGCCGGCCGCGTGATAGACGAGGTTGGCCCGGCCGAGAATCGCCCCCCACAGCGACATCTCGGTCTCGTAGACACCCTGTGCGTCGGCGGCGTTCGAGGCGCTGGCGTTGGAGGTCCGGTAGGGCAGGCCGTAGCGCCGGGCGAGCTGACCGCTCGCGATGTTGGCTTTGGTGTGCTCCGGGGTGCCGAACGCCGGCGCGCCGGAGCGCAGATCGACATTCGAGGTGAATGCGCCGTACATGACCGGACTGCCCGGCCGTACCGCCTGGGTGAGCGCCACGCCGAACAGCGCCTCGGCGTTCTGCTGCGCGAGCGCCGCGGCGAGCGATACGGGCGCCATGGCTCCCATGAGGGTGAAGGGCGTGATGACCACCGGCTGGCCGTGAGTCGCCATGGCGATCAGCCCCTCGGCCATGGCCTCATCGAAGCGGCGCGGGCTGTTGACCGAGATGATGGTGATGACCCCGGGACTTTCGGCCATCTGCTCGAGCGTCACGCCGCGGGCGATGGCCATCATCCGGATGCCATCGAGCGCGCGGCCGGCGCCGATGGCGGTGCAGTGGTATGCCCGGTCCGAGAGCGTGAGGTTCGCGAGATAGGTGTCGAGGTGGCGGGAGTTCGCCGGCAGCTCGATGGGCGCGCAGACCTGGTTGCCGATCAGGTGGATGGCATTGAAGTACTGGGCGAGGCGGATGAAATCACAATAATCGGGCAGGTTGCCGGCACGGCGGCCGCGCTCGCGGTCGTGCACGTTCGGCGGCCCGGCCACCAGCCCGAAATTGACATGGTTGCCGCCGAAGGTGAGCCGGCGCTGCGGATTGCGCGGCGTCAGCGTGAAAGAGCCCGGAGCGCTCGACAGTGCCTGCTCCACCAGACCGCGCTCGATGCGCACGATGCCGCTCGTCTCATCGACCTGCGCGCCGGCAGCCTGCATGATGCCGCGGGCGCGCGGCGACATCAGCTCGATGCCGAGTTCCTCCAGAATGCGCAGCGAGGTGCAATGAATGGCCTCGAGCTGCTCGGCTGCGAGCAGCTCCCAGGGCGCGAACGGATTCCTCACCGCCTGCCAGGGGATCTGGGGTAGTGCGCCGCCCGGGCTGCGGCGGCTTCTGGTGCCTGCGCGTCGTCGGTGTGACTCCATGGGGAGACGCTCGCATGTCTGTGGATCCAAGGATCGGGCGCGCCGCCGCTCCGCGCTTACGGAAATCCGACGCAAGCGTACGCTCGCCCGACCGATATGGGGTGACCGCCGGGCCTGCGCCGCTCGACAGGCAGCGCGGCGAATACGTCGCGTAATGGGCGCAAGATGTCGGGTTTGCGAATTTGACGGACGGCCGCCGGGCAATACTTCCGCCACAGCGTTAGTCGGACATGAGGGTACATGATCCCGCCGGACAGCAGGCCTCACGACCCCGCCTCAGTCATCGGCAAGGCACCGCCGATCGGTGAAGCGACCGATCTGCTCGTGATCGGGGCGGGGCCGGCCGGAGTCTCGGCGGCGCTTGCGGCCGCGGGGCGCGGGGTGCGGATCACGCTGGTCGATGAGAATCCCGTGCCCTCGAGCGTCATGGGCGAGGAGGTGCCGCTGCAGTTCGGCGCACGGATGAGCGCCGTAGTGGCCAATCGCAACGCAATGCTCGAAGCGGTTTTCGAGGCCAATCCGCAGCTCGCCGAGGCCCTGGAGCGCGGAATCGACGTGCGGCTCGGCACCGCGGTCTGGGGGCTGTTTCCTCAGCGTCGCACGACCCGTTGGATCGGCGGGCACGTGGCCGGACTCGCCGATGCCCAGCGAGCCTATCTGCTCGGCTTCAAGCAGGTCATCGTCGCTTGCGGGCGCCGTGACATGGGCCTCGCATTCCAGGGCTGGGAGCGGCCGGGGGTCATGGGAGCGAGCGCGGCCTACCGGCTGGCGAAGACCTACGGCGCGCTCGATGCGCGCACGGCGGTGCTGCTGGGTGCGGGCACCGAAGCGCTGCAGATTGCCGATGCGCTGGCGGCGCAAGGCGTGCGGATCGCAGCCGTCATCGAGCAGGCCGAGGCCGCCGGCGGCCCGGCGAGGCTGCTCGCCCGGTTGACCGGCAGGGGCACGCGTGTGTTGACCGGCCGAGTCATCCGCGAGGCGAGCGGCGATGCCCGCGGCGTGACCGCCGTCAAGGTGGCGGCCGTGGATGGGCTCGGGCGGGACACGGGGCGGGCGCTCGAGACCCTCGAATGCGACACCGTCCTGCTGGGCGTGGGGGCGGTTGCGGCGATCGAGCTGATCGAGGCGAGCGGCTGTGCGGTCGGCTTTCAGCCGCAGCGGGGCGGCCACGTCCCCGTGCTCGACGCCTCGCAGCGCACCTCGCTTCCCTACGTGTACGCCGCCGGGGATTGCGCCGGCATCTGGGCGTCGAAGACGCTCAGCGAGGCAGTGGCCTGCCGCGAAGGCGCCATCGCGGCGCGCGCGGCACTCGAGGCGCTCGGTGTGCGGGGCGAGGGCGAGCCCGAGGAGCCGCCGGTACCGGACTGGCCGCCGCGGGATGTCGCGCTCGAGCGGCTGGCCTGGGTGCGCGCCTCGGTACTGCGCGCACCGGGACGGCCCTGGGTGTGCCCATGCGAGCAGGTCACCTGCGATGACATCCTCTCGCTGCGCCCGCCGCGCTATCTGGGTGGGCAGCGGGAAGCGGCCGAGACGTATGGTCTGGGTTCGGCGGCTCCGGCGGCAGTGCCCGATCCGGATATGGTGAAGCGACTTACGCGCGCGGGCATGGGCCCGTGCCAGGGACGGCGTTGTCGCGAGCAGATCGCCGCACTTCTCGCCCTCGCCGCCGATCGTCCGCTCGCGGATGTGCCGCTCGCGACGTACCGCCCGCCCGTGCGGCCGCTCAGGCTCGATCAGCTGGCGCAGCTGCCCGAGTCGCCGGCCATGGCCGAGCACTGGGACAGCTGGTTCGGCATGGCGACGCAATGGGTGCCGTTCTGGCGCGTTCCTTCCTCGTACGCGGTCGCGACCCGTTGCACAGGCGAGCCGGGAGCCGGGGAGTGAGCCGCGCGGGGAGCGAGGGTGCCGCCGTCATCGTGGTCGGCGGCGGCGTGACCGGCCTGAGCGCGGGGTGGTGGCTTGCCCGCGACGGCACCGATGTGCTCGTCATCGAGGCCGGGGCCATCGGCTCGGCCGCATCGGGTCGCAACGGCGGGGGCTGCTCGCATCATCACAGTCCGCTTTTCCTCGAGGAGCAGCGCCTGTGGCCCATGCTCGATGAGCTGCTCGGTTATCCGACGGAGTTCCGGCCCAACCGGATCCGCATCGCGCTCGATGAGCGGCAGTTCCGGCTCTATCGGCGCGCCCTCGAGAACGGCGCGCGCCAGGGGTATCGCACCGATGTGTTGGATGCAAAGCAGATCCGCGCGCTCGTGCCGTTCGCCGGCGAAGTCTATGGCGGATATTTCCATCACTTCGGCGGGCACGCCAATCCGCACCGCACGGTCCAGGCATACGCCTGGGCGCTGCAGGATCACGGCGGACGGATCCTGCAGCACGCGCCGGTGCTGGGCTTCGACACCCGCGGCAACCGGGTGGTCGGGGTAAGAACGTCCCGCAGCGCATTCGCCTGCGATCACCTGGTCATCGCCGCGGGGCCTGCCACGGGAGCGCTGGCCGCGCAGCTCGGCGTCTCGGTGCCGCTCATGAGCGCGCGGGCCGAGATGATCGTGACCGAGCCGCTCGCGCTCATGCAGACCGGCGGGGTCGACGGCAATGGTCTTTACGGTCGCCAGACGCTGCGCGGGAATCTCGCCTACGGCGGCGGCCCGCACGAGTGGGTCGAGCTGCAGGACACGGGCGGGCGCGCTTACTCCACCGTGCTGCAGGGGAGCATCGCCCGGCGCCTGCGCGCGCTGTTTCCGCAGGCGGCGCACGCCCGCGTGATCCGCAGCTGGGCGGGATTCATCGAGAACACCCCGGACGGCCGCCCGGTCATCGACCGTCCGGCGAGCCCCGGGAACCTGACGATCGCCACCCTCTCGAGCGTCGGCTTCGGGCTCTCGCCGGCGGCAGGGCGGGCGGTGCGCGATCTGGTGGTGAGCGGCACGTGCGGGTTCGCGGATCTGTCAACCCTGGGACTCGGCCGTTTTGCGGGGCTCGAGCCGGGCTGGCGCGCGCTGCAGGGTTGGCTGCCCGCCGCCGCGGGCGGAGAATAGGCGCTGCTCGTGGGTGGGTGGAATTCCATATGCGCGCTTGTAGGCGTTGCTGAAATGCGAAGGGGAAGCAAAGCCGCACTCGAGCGCGATCATGCGCAGCGGGCTCGCGGTGCTGCGCAGCAGCGTGCGCGCCCGCGCCAGGCGCAGGCCCAGATAAAATCCCTTGGGGGAGCTGTCGAGGTACTTGCGGAACAGCCGCTCGATCTGCCGGGCCGAAAGATGCGCACGGCGTGCGATTTCCTCCATGTCGAGCGGCTCATCGAGCGAGCCCTCCATCAGGCGCACGGCCGCGATGAGCTTCGGATTTCTGATGCCGTAGCGAACGCGCAGGTCGAGTCGCTGCTGTTCCTCGCGGGAGCGGATGGGCGCATGGATGAACTGCTCGGCGACGCCGAGGGCAAGTCCGGTTCCGCCCACGGTGGTGACGAAATGCAGCATCATGTCGAGCGCAGCCGTTCCGCCGGAACAGGTGAACACTTCCCCGTCGATGACGTACAGCTCCTGGGTCAAGTTGAGCTGCGGGTGCCGGGCGCGCAGGTCCTCGGCGTACTCCCAATGCACCGTGCAGCGTCTGCCGGCGAGCAGCCCCGCATCGGCGAGCAGGAACGAGCCGCTGCTGATGGCCCCCACCATCGTCCCATGGCAGGCCAGCCGGCGCAGGTGGTGCACGATCGCCGGCGCGGATTTGACCCGGGGCGGGGCTTCCATGCCCGCGCACACCACCAGCATGTCGACCCTGCCGACCTCGGCGATCGGCGCCTGGGTCGCCACCGGGATGCCGTTGCTTGCCGTGACGGGCGCCCCATCGGACGAGACCAGCTGCCAGGCGAACAGTTGCCGAGCGCTCAGACGGTTGGCCGCGCGCAGCGGCTCGATGGCCGCTGCGAAGGCCATCATGGAGAACTCCGGGGCAAGGAAGAACGCGATGCGGACCGGTTTGTCAGAGGATCTGATCGCCATCGAAACCGCTCGTGGGCGCAGGTGGCGGTGAGAAATGTACCACACGGCCGATGACTCATATGAAAGGCCTGCCATGCCCGAGCTCGGTGTGCCGGACTCGCCGATTGCCAACGAGGCTTTTTTTCCGGAGCGTGGCGCGGATGCGGCGCCGGATTTCTCCGGGACGCTGCGCATCGCGCCGGCGCGCATGCGCGTGCTGCCGCAGGTACAGGCACTGAACGTCGAAGGCTGCGGCGATGCGGGCCTGTTTCCGGGCCTGATGCTCGAGTTCGTCACGGCCGACGGCGTGCTCGTGCCGCTGCAGCGCGGGCAGATGGTCCGGGAGCACAATCCGGGGCATACGCCCAGCTTCTGGTGCGTCATCCCGCAGCTCGGGCGGGTGTGGCGCAGCCGGGCGGAGGGCGGCTGGTCGAACGCCGCGTTTCCACTGATGCTCGTCAGCAACTGCGACACCCATGCGCACCAGGGACTCGCGCGGTTCAAATACAAGGACCGCGAGGTGAGCGAGCTCGAGTTCCAGTTCGTGCAGCAGACCGCGCCGTATCTGCTGAAGGAGCACTTCGTCGCATGGGGAAGCGCCGCAGCGCGTTGGCTCGAGCCGCGCACCGCCGATGCGGCCGCCCAGCGCGCACAGGCACTCGCCGAGCTCGAGCGGCGCCTGCCCCACAAGCCCTTGAACGATCTCGCACGGGAGTTTCAGCGCGGGCGGCTCAACGAGTTCGGCGCGCCGGTGCGCGAGCAGTGGCGGGTGCAGACCGGCCTGGTCCGCGACGGCACGTTGTATTACCAGGAGGCGCACACGCCGTACGGAGACTTTCCTTATCCGCTCGAGATGCGCTTCGGAGTGCGGTCGATTCTCAAGGGCGTGGCGGCGCCGCTCGCGCTGCTGCGCCTGGCGCAGCTCTACGGGCCGTACGTGCTCGCGCTGAAAGTCGGCGATTACCTCGAGGGCCTCGATGCGAAGTATCGCCGGGTCCGTTTCATCGACGCCGCCAACATGGCGAGCGGCTTCGGCGGGGCGGGCACCTGGAAGACCCATCCGAACGACCCGGAGGACGGCTATCTCGACGGCCGGTATCAGGAGTGGATGCAGGCGCGCTCGCACCAGGACAAGCTGCGGCAGATCGAGCTCGCCGACCGGCCCTACCCCTGGGAGCCGGGCACGGTGATGCGCTATCGCGACCAGGACTACTACCTGCTCGGCGCGGCCCTCGACCGGTTCCTGAAGTCCGTGCGCGGACCGCAGGCGGACATCTGGGACATGTTGAGAGCCGAGGTGTTCAAGCCCATCGGCATCCCCCACGCGCCCATCGTGAGGACGCGGGAGGCGGACGGTCGGCGCGGCGTTCCCTGGTTTCACGCCGGCTACTACCCGCTGCTCGATGACCTCGGCAAGATCGCCCTCCTCTTTCAAAACCGCGGTGCCGCCGGCTCGCGGCAGATCCTGCACCGGGCTCTCACCGAGGATCTGTTGAATGCCCGCGACGCGCTGGTGCAAAGCGGCGACGCCGCGCTCGGAGCGGCCGGCGCCGAGCGCGGTCCGAAGACCGGCAATCTCTACAAGATGGGCTTTCACTTCACGCCTTACGTGGGCACGGTGAGCGGCCGGCAGTACTTCCTGCCGACCATGCGCGGCTGGGGAGAGAACGAAATCGTGTTGTATCCGAATTCTCTGATTACGATCCGCATCGCCAAGGCGGGGCAATTGCCTGCCGGGCAGAGCGCGAGTTCCGGGGCGGCGAGTCGCACGATCCGCATGGTCGATCGCCTGTCGCCTCTCTAGAGGCGGGTCCGGCCCGATGCGCTACTCGCTCGCGAGTCTGCTGCGGCAGGCCTGCTCGGGACACCGGGGATGGGCGCCGGCTTGGCGGGATGCCGTCCCGAAAAGCGCCTACGAGGTGGTCATCGTCGGCGGGGGAGGGCATGGCCTCGCGACCGCCTACTACCTCGCCAAGGTGTACGGCCTCACCGACGTGGCCGTGCTCGAGAAGGGCGGCATCGGCCTCGGCAACGCCGGCCGCAACACGACCATCATCCGCTCCAACTACCTGCTGCCCGGCAACAACCCCTTCTACGAGCTCTCGATGCAGCTGTGGGAGGGACTCGAGCGGGACCTCAACTACAACGTCATGGTGAGTCAGCGGGGGGTCCTGAATCTTTTTCATTCCGATGCGCAGCGCGATGCCTGCGTGCGCCGCGGCAACGCGATGCGCCTGCACGGCGTCGATGCCGAGCTGCTCGATGCCGTCGCGGTGAGGCGCATGCTGCCGTTTCTCGACTTCGAGAACGCCCGCTTCCCGATCCAGGGCGGGCTGCTGCAGCGCCGCGGCGGCACCGCCCGGCACGACGCGGTCGTCTGGGGCTATGCGCGCGCAGCGAGCGGCCTCGGCGTGGACATCTTGCAGCATTGCGAGGTGACCGGGTTGCTGCGCGAAGGGGCGAGGGTCACGGGCGTGCGCACCACGCGGGGGGACATCCGGGCGGCCAAGGTGGCCGTCTCGGTCGCGGGACATTCCTCGCGGGTAGCGGCGATGGCCGGTCTTCGCCTGCCGATCGAGAGCCACGTGTTGCAGGCGTTCGTCTCCGAGGCGCTCAAGCCGCTCCTGCCCTGCGTGGTGACTTTCGGCGCGGGGCACTTCTACGTCAGCCAGTCGGACAAGGGTGGCCTGGTCTTCGGCGGCGATCTCGACGGCTACAACTCATACGCACAGCGCGGGAATCTACCGACCGTCGAGGATGTCTGCTCGAGCGGCATGGCGTTGATGCCGGCGATCGGCCGATTGCGGCTGCTGCGCTCGTGGGGCGGCATCATGGACATGTCGATGGACGGCTCGCCCATCATCGATCGCACGCCGCTCGCCGGGCTGTATCTGAATGCGGGCTGGTGCTACGGCGGCTTCAAGGCGACGCCGGCCGCCGGCTTGTGCTTCGCTCACCTGCTCGCGCGCGAGGAGAGCCATGAGCGCGCGCGCGCCTTTCGCCTCGATCGCTTCGCCACCGGACACCTGCTCGATGAGAAGGGGCAGGGTCCGCAGCCGAACCTGCACTGAGGAGCCTGGAATCGTGCGCATCGACTGCCCTTTTTGCGGTGAGCGGGATTACAGCGAGTTCGCCTATCTGGGCGATGCCGACTGCCCACGCCCGGCGCCCGGCGCCGAGGATGCGCTGCAGCGCTTCATCGACGCGGTGTATCTGCGCGAGAACCCGGCCGGTGCGCACCGGGAGCTGTGGTATCACGAATTCGGCTGCCGCTCCTGGGTGCGGGTGACCCGCGATACCCGCACGCACGAGATTCTCGAGGTGCGCCTCGCCGGCGAGGATGCCGGCCCATGAGCTCGCACCGCCTCGGCGGCGAAGGCGCCATTCAGCGCGACCGGACGCTGTCGTTCACCTTCGACCGCAGGCGCTACAGCGGCCATCCGGGCGACACGCTCGCCTCGGC
>JAJZVF010000078.1 GCA_021845825.1 Pseudomonadota bacterium
CCCGGCAAGGTGATCGGCATGGATAAGGTGTCGGACGTGGCTGTGGTCAAGATCGATGCCAACGATCTGCCCACGGTGAAGCTCGGCAACTCCAACTCCCTGCAGGTGGGCCAGTGGGTGCTCGCGATCGGTGCGCCATTCGGGTTCGACAACACCGCCACGGCGGGCATCGTCAGCGGCAAGGGCCGCCTGTTGCCGGATTCGAATTACGTGCCGTTCATCCAGACCGACGTACCCATCAATCCCGGCAACTCCGGCGGGCCGCTGTTCAACATGGCGGGCCAGGTAGTCGGCATCAATTCCCAGATCTACAGCCGCTCGGGCGGCTATATGGGCCTGTCGTTCTCCATCCCCATCAACGTGGCCATGCACGTGGCGAATCAGCTGTTGGCGACTGGTCATGTCCGTCGCGGCGAGCTCGGCATCCTCATCCAGCCCGTCGATCAGGACTTGGCAGATGCATTCGGCCTGCCTAAGCCGGAGGGCGCCCTGGTCGCGACCGTCTATCCCGGCAGCGCGGCAGCCAAGGCCGGCCTCAAGCAGGGCGACATCATCCTCGCGATGAATGGCAAGACGGTGCAGACCTCGCGCCAGCTGCCCGTGCGGGTGGCAAGCCTGCTGCCCGGCACGCTGGTACACCTGACCATCTGGCGCAATCATGGCGAGCGCACGATCGACGCCAGGCTGGGCGCCATGGGCAGCGGGACATTAGCCTCCGCAGGCAATCCGCAGCATCCCGGCGGACGCCTCGGACTGGTCGTGCGGCCGCTGACGCCCGACGAGCGGCAGCAAGCCAATGTTCCGGGCGGACTGCTGGTTCAGCAGGTGAGCGGGCCGGCCGAGGATGCCGGCATCGAGCCGGGGGACATCGTGCTGTCGGCCAACGGGCGGCCCGTCTCCAGTGCGGTGCAGCTGCATGACCTGGTCTCGAAGTCCCATGGACATATCGCGCTGTTGATACAGCGCAATGGTGTGCAGACCTTCGTGCCCATCCAGATCCAGTAATCGAGTGAGAGCGGGATCACCCGCCGCCCCGGCGGGTGATCCCACGTGTGGGCCTGGGGAGTGAGCCGGGTGCGGCGCGTCGCAAGGTCGCTTGCAGGACGATGACCTGCCGTATCGGCTCACGCCCCGGGCCGCGTTTCACCGCGACCACCGGTCGCAGCGCAGACTCTGGGTGATACCCGATCAGGACCCGGCAACGATGCGTCGAAGTGCCGTGGGCTTGCGCGGGGACGCTTTTACCGGGCGTTTCCGTCCCCGATGAAGCGTTGTTCGTGCAAGTGTAGCGGCTTGGCCGTCCAGCTGAAGTAGGGCCGCGGCACAGTGTGCAGGCCCGGCCTCAGATGGCTGAAATACGCGGCCACCGTCCGGATTTCCCCGGGGGTCAGCGAAGCGGCCATGGCATTCATGATGGGATTCTTACGGTAACCGGTCTGATATTCGCGCAGAGCGCGGATCAGATAGCTTTCGTGCTGGCCGGCCAGCGTCGGATACATCGGCGATACTCCGATCCCGTCGCTGCCGTGACAGGAGGCGCACAGTCGTGCCGCTTTCGGCACCTGCGACAGTGCCACCGGTTTCGTGCCTACCGCCGGCTTGCCGGCCAGGTAGGTGGCCACATCCGCAATTTGCTGTGCGGACAGCGACAGCGCCTGCAGGTGCATGGTCGGATAGGCCCGCGCGCCGCTGCGATATTCCTTGAGGGCGTCGATGAGATACTGCACGTGCTGACCGCGCAGGCGCGGTACGGCATAGTTGGGGTAGGCGTTTCGATAGCCCACAATGCCGTGGCATCCTAGACAGGTGTACCCGATGACCCTGCCTACCCGAGCGTTGGCCGCAGGCGGCGGCTGGGCCGATGCCGAGGCAAGGAGCGGCCCACACGCCATGACCAGCAAGGCCGACGTGGCGACCCGCAAGCCCGAACGCACATATGAACGTAGCCAAAGTTCCGACATCGTGATCTCCGGCCAGGTGCGCAAAGCAATGCGGGATCTTATCGGACAGCCGGCCTCGAGCGCCAGCGGGACGAGCGGGCAAAAGGGGAAGCTAGGGCGGTGATCGGGCTGATTCAACGTGTAGCGCGGGCCCAGGTGACCTCCGGCGGGCGATGCCTGGGCGCCATCGAGCGGGGGACACTGGCTCTGATTGGCGTACGGCGCGGGGACGATACCCGGTCGGCGGACCGGCTGCTCGAGCGGCTGCTCGCCTATCGCATCTTCCCGGATGCGGCCGGTCGCATGAATATCTCACTGTCCGAAGCCGGCGGAGGATTGCTGCTGGTGCCGCAGTTCACCCTGGCTGCGGATACCCACAAGGGCACCCGGGCCGGCTTCAGTGCTGCTGCCGACCCTGAGCTGGCGCGCTCGCTGTTCGTCTACCTCGTGCAACAGGCTCATGCCCGGCATGAGCCTGTTGCGGAGGGTGAGTTCGGCGCGCAAATGCAGGTCGAACTGGTCAACGATGGGCCGGTGACGTTCTGGCTAGAGGCCCATGCACAGTCGAGCTAAGCGGAAAACCGCAATTTCGCCCATGCGGCTCCGCCAAACTTTCTCGGCCGGCGGGCTTCAATTGGCCTATGATGCAGCAAGTTTTCACATTACGCATATAAGCGGAGTCCAGAGCTTATGGATTTCGATTTCAAGACACTGCTGGTCATCCTGGTCGTCGTACTGATCATTTTCGGCGGCAAGAAGCTACGTTCGATCGGCGACGATCTTGGCCATGCCGTGAAGGGCTTCAAGAAAGCGATGAGCGAGGGTGACCAGGAAGAGACGTCCGCCCCGGCCCGGCAGATCCGCTCCGAGGGCACGGATGCGGAGTTCCCCGAAAAGGCCAAAACCGGCAACGGCACTCCGGCCGAAAAGAGCAATCGGAACGTCTGAGGGCCCCGTGAAGGCGGGCCCAAGCGGCGCGGCCCGCCGGGCGGCGCACGGTCAGGCGCGGCATCTCACTCCAGGCGAAATCGGCATACCGCTGCGCTATTCTTGCTCCGCAAGCGCCCCGTGCAGGCTCGGTGCCTACCCGAGCGTCGTTACGCGACCCGCCTATCGCGAGTGCGCAGGGGCTTAATCAGAGGCTCTTCCGAGCGTCATGTTCGACTTCGGCTTCTCCGAGATCCTGGTGATTGTGGTCTTGGCACTGATCGTGCTGGGACCGGAGAGGCTGCCGGGTGTGGTCCGCAAGGTCGGCCGCTGGGTGGGGCGAGCCCGTGCCATGGCACGGCAGCTGCAGGAGCAGCTCGAGGAGGAGATCGACCTCGACGGCGCCCGCGCACGGTCGGCACCCCCCCCGCTACCGCCGGATCCGCCCGTGTATACCGAGCCGCTCGAGCCGGCGAAGTCTGAAGCCGCTTCCGGGGCGAGCTCTCACGAGTCCGCGACTGACGCGGCACCCGGTGCGAGCTCCCACGGACCCATGACCGATACCGCGGAGGCGGCGACTCCCACGACGCCGGATGAGAATGAGCGACGAGCCTGAAAGCCTCGCCGAAGGCTCGCTCATCTCCCATCTCCTGGAGCTGCGAGAGCGATTGATCCGCGCCCTGCTCGCGGTGGGCGTGCTGTTCGCCCCTTGCGCCTTTTACGCCAACCATCTGTTCACCCTGGTGGCCCGGCCGCTGATCAAGATGCTGCCCCGGGGCAGCCATCTGATCGCCACCGGCGTGGCCGCACCGTTCACCACCCCGTTCAAGCTGGCCTTTTTCGTCGCCCTGGCTGCGGCGATGCCCTATGTGCTCTACCAGGTTTGGGCCTTCGTGGCACCGGGCCTGTACCGGCACGAGAGGCGCTTCGCTCTGCCCTTGCTCGTCTCGGCGATCGTTCTGTTCTATATCGGCATGGCCTTCGCGTATTTCGCGGTGTTCCCGGCAATGTTCCACTTCTTTGCCGCCACCACCCCGAAGGGGGTGGCGATGATGACCGACATCACGCAATACCTGGACTTCATCCTGGTGATGTTCTTCGCCTTCGGCGCGGCCTTCGAGCTGCCGGTAGCGGTGGTGCTGCTCGTGGTGATGAACGTAGTGACGCTCGAGAAGCTAAGATCGATTCGCGGCTACGTGCTGCTCGGCGTGTTCATCGTGGCCGCTTTCATCACACCGCCGGATGCGGTCTCACAGTCCATGATGGCCGTCCCGATGTACCTGCTGTACGAATGCGGGGTCGTGATGGCACGCATCCTGGTGCGCTCCAAGCGGGAATCCTCCGAAGACGAGGAGCGGGGGGCGGCGCCGTCCTGAGGCCCCGGCGGGCGACCGGCCATTCACGCACAACAACAAGACGAATCGCCATGAATTCAACTCCGCAGATCCTGCCAACCCCCGCGGCGGCCGCCGAGGCGGAGCCGATGCTGTTCGGCCATCCACGCGGCCTCGCAACGCTGTTCTTCACCGAGATGTGGGAACGGCTCACCTACTACGGTATTCAGTCGATCCTCATCCTGTTCATGGTGGCCGCCACGGGGCGCGGCGGCCTCGGTTTCGGCGACCGCAGCGGCAACGCCATCGCGGGCCTGTACTTCGGCGGCACGTATCTGCTCTCCCTCTTCGGCGGCTGGGTGGCGGATCGGCTGATCGGCGGGCGGCAGGCGGTGCTGGCGGGCGGCGTGCTGATCACCGCCGGCAACGCGCTGCTCGCCGCCGGCGGCACGCGGTTGTTCTTTCTCGGCCTGATCTTCAACGTGCTCGGCGTCGGGCTCCTCAAGCCCAATGTCAGCGCCACCGTAGGCGAGCTCTACCCCGAGGGCGGCTCGCGGCGCGACGCGGCGTTCTCGCTCTTCTACATGGGTATCAACATCGGGTCGCTTCTCGGCCCGATGTTCGTACCGGTGGTGGCTCGGCAATACGGTTGGCATGCGGGCTTCGCACTGCCGGCCCTCGGCATGCTCATGGGTGTGGCGCAGTTCCTGGCCACGCGCCGCTACCTGGGCCACGCCGGCGACGCCCCGGCGGCGGCCAAGCCGCGCTCCTGGCTCGCCCTGTGGAGTTTCGTGGCCGCCATCGCCGCGATCACGGCGGTGATGCTGAGCGGCGGCGTGACCGTCGATCCCGTGACGCTCTCCGAGACGGTATCGTGGCTGGTGGGCACCCTGATGGGCGGCTATCTGCTGTACCTGGCGCTGTTCGGCGGGCTCGCCGGCGAGGAGCGCAGCCGCGTGTTCGCCATGATGGCGCTGTTCGCCGCCTCCACGGTCTTCTGGATGGCCTACATGCAGATGTTCGGGTCGTTCACGCTGTTTGCGCAGCGATACACCGATCTCGACATCCTCGGCTGGAGGATGCCGGCCGGCGCTACACAGACGATCAATCCTGTCTTCATCATCGCACTGGCGCCGGTGTTCGCGGCGCTGTGGGTGCGGCGCGGGCGCCGGGGCAGGGACCTGTCCCCGCCCGCGAAGTTCGCCTGGGGACTGCTGCTGATGGCCGCGAGCATGCTCGTCATGTATGCGGCGGCGATGCGAGTGATGCACGGGGCGAAGGTCTCCCTGCTGTGGCTGACGGCCACCTATTTCCTGAACGCCTGCGGCGAGCTGTGCCTCTCGCCCGTAGGCCTCTCATCCACCACCAAGCTGGCGCCTGCGCGCTTCGCCGGCCAGAGCATGGGCCTGTGGTTTCTGACTTTGACGCTGGGCAGCTTTCTCGCCGGCCTGTTCTCCGGGGACTACAACGCCCATCGCCTCGCGACGTTGCCGGCGCTGTACCTGAGGCTCTTCTGGTGGACCGCCGGCGGCGGTGTCGTCATGCTGTTGATCACGCCGCCGGTGAAGCGCCTGATGGCCGGTGTCCGGTAGTGGCCGCACCTGCCCCAAAGGCGGCATGCAGCTGATCCGCAAGTTCACCGGGCTCACCCCGGCGCAGCGCCACGCGTACTTCGCCGCACTCGGCGGCTGGACGCTCGATGCGTTCGATTTCTTCATCTTCATCATCTCGCTGCGCGCCATCGGCGCGGATTTTCGTGCCTCCCTCACCGCCGTCAGCTTTGGCATCACCCTCACGCTCGCCATGCGTCCCCTCGGCGCATTGCTGTTCGGCTGGCTCGCCGAGAAGTACGGCCGCCGGCCCATCCTGATGGTGAACGTCCTGTCCTTCGCGCTCATCGAGCTCGCCTCGGCATTCGCGCCGAGCCTGGCGGTCCTGCTCGCGCTGCGCGCGCTGTTCGGCCTTGCCATGGGCGGGGAGTGGGGGGTCGGCGCGGCACTCGCGTTCGAGACGCTGCCGGCGCAAGGCCGTGGCTTCTTTTCCGGCCTGCTGCAGGAAGGATATGTGCTCGGCTTCCTGCTCGCAGCGGTCGTCTCGCGGCTGTTCTTCGCCACCGTCGGCTGGCGGGGGCTGTTCGTGATCGGCGCGGTGCCGGCGCTGCTCGTGCTCTACATCCGCTTCGGCGTCGGGGAGTCGCCGGCATGGCTCCAAGGCCGGCATGCCAAACGGACATCGTTGCGTGACCTCGGGCGGATTGCGGCGGAAAATGCCCCGGCAATGCTGTACATGATCGTGTTGATGGCGCTTTTCAACGCGTTCTCGCACGGCTCGCAAGATCTCTACAAGCCCTTCATCCTCGAACGGTACGGTCTCAGCAGCGCCCGCGCCGATGACCTGGTGATCCTGATGAATCTCGGCGCGCTCCTCGGCGGCATGGTGTTCGGCGCGCTATCCGAGCGCATGGGACGCCGAAGGGCGATCGCATGCGCGGCGCTGCTCGCCCTGCCGGTGATTCCGCTGTGGGCCTACGCCCCGAGCGTACCGCTGCTCGCGCTCGGCGCCTTTCTCATGCAGTTCATGGTGCAGGGCGCCTGGGGCATCGTGCCCGCCCACCTGAACGAGCTTTCGCCGCCGGGTGTGCGCGCGGTGCTGCCGGCGTTCGCCTATCAACTGGGCAACTTTGCCATGGCTCTGCTCGCGCCGGCGCAATCGGCGATTGCCGCCCGCCATGGACACGATTTGGCCGCGGTACTCGCCTGGACCATCGGCATCGTCGCGGTGGCGCTGACGGCGGCGACTTTGCTCGGCAAGGAGGCGAGGAGCGCGGAGTTCACCGGTACTCCGGCAGAGCGCTGATAGGGCCGGTGCCGCTCGAGCGGCACCGGCGAATCTCAGTGCCCTCAGTGCGTCGGCTTGATGAAGCGCAACGTATAGTCGTCGGCGTAGCCGATGGCCGCGTAATGGCGGCGGGCCGCCGGACTGCTGTCCGCCAGCGTCGGCGGCAGGAAAAAGACCGGGATATTGCGCGGATCTTTCGGGTTCGCGAGGATCTCGGAGGTTCCACCGAGCTCGAAGCCGGCCTCCTCGGCCTCGTGAATCACGAAAGCCTGCGGCAGCCGCGCCATCGGGAAGCACTTGGCCAGCGGCGTGCCGGGCGCGGCGCGATGGCCGACGATACCGAGTATGCCACCCGGCTTGAGCACGTGATAGGCGTTACGGAGGAACTTCTCAAGGAATATTGGAGTTACGTCGTGGTGCACGTTCTCGAACATAAAATCGTGCATGTTGTTGAACGTGACCACCATGTCGGCGGAATCCGGAGCACCGAGGTGCAGGTAATTCGGCAGTTCGAACGGCTCAAGACGCACTTTGCCGTATACCGCGGGGTCGGCGGCGAGCATGTGGTAGTAGGCCACGGCGGAGCGATGCGCGTAGCCGGTCGTGCCGGCCACCGGCTGCGTCGCCTCGATCAGCTGGCCATGAGCGCGCAGGAAGGGCGCCAGAATCTGGGTGTACCAGCCCGGTGCCGGCAGGACCTCGATGACGCGCATGTTCGGGCGAATACCGAAGAACTCCAGCGTCTGAAGAGGATGGCGGTACTTGTCGCGCTCGACGAAGGCAGGCGTGCGCCACGAACCGTGAACGGCCGCTTCCAGCGCCCGCTGCACTGCCGGGGGCGTGGCCGCGAAGGTTGCGGGAGCGCTGCATGCAAGCACCGCCGCGGCCAGAACGCCGGCTGAGGACTTGAGCGCCGCCGAGATCATCCCTGGGAAGCGGCGGTCGCCGCCGGTGCGCGCAACGGTCGGGGCAGACGAAGTCATGAGGCGGTCTCCGGTTCCACAAAGTATCAACGATAGCGCAGATCTCCGCCGGCACCAACTGTGCAGGCGCCGGCGCGGGCACAGGCACATGGACATGCCTGCCGCCGCAGGCGCAGAGCGGCCGGCACAACGTTTTTTGAGGGCCGCTGCGCCGGACACGACGCGCGGCTCCGGCGCCTGCTAACGGCCTCGCCGTTCCCGGGTCAACATGGGTTCCAGATACGGCCAGAGCGTGTCGAGCACCAGCGGCTCGCCCCGGGCATCAGGATGCAGCTCATCGGACTGCATCAGGCGCGCGTGAAGCGCTACCTTCTTGAGGAGGAAGGGTACCAGGGGCAGGTGATAACGCCGCGCGAGCTGCGGATACATGGTCGCGAACTCATGCGTGTAACGCGGCCCATAGTTCGGCGGAATCAGCATGCCGACCAGCAGTACGCGTGCTGCGGCCGCCTGCGCCATGCGTATCATGGCGGCGAGGTGCTTTTCCGCGAGGGTGAGCGGCAGCCCGCGCAGCCCGTCGTTCGCGCCCAGCTCCAGGATCAGGATGGCCGGCCGGCAAGCCTTGAGCTCGTGCGGCAGCCGCACCAGACCGCCGGCGGTGGTTTCGCCGCTGACGCTGGCGTTGACGACCCTGTACCGGTACCCTTGCCGGCGCAGCCGCCGCGCCAGCAACGCCACCCAGCCCTGCTGCAACCGCAGGCCGTGCGCGGCGCTCAAACTGTCGCCGAACACGAGGATGGTGCGGTTTGCGGTCGCCGCACACTGGAGCGCGATGAATAGCACGCCGATGCCTACCGTGACGGCCCAGAGCCGGGACGCCCGACACGGCGACCGGCGAAAGGGCGCCGCAGGCAGCGTGGCGCCAGAGCGGGATCCGCAGGCATCTGCGGCCATCGGCAGTGTTCTCACGGCGGAGCATCTCTCCAAGCAGGTCGACAGTCCGGAAGGCCCGCTGACTATTGTGCACGACGTCTCGCTCGAGATCCTCGCCGGCGAATCGGTGGCCGTCGTCGGTCCGTCCGGCGCAGGCAAATCGACTCTGCTGGCCTTGCTCGCCGGCCTCGAGCTGCCGACGGACGGACGGGTGCTGCTCGAGGGGCAGGATCTCACGGCGCTCGACGAGGATGGGCGCGCGCGCCTCAGAGCCCGGTGCGTGGGTTTCGTCTTCCAGGCCTTCCACCTGATCCCCGCCCTCACGGCGCTCGAGAATGTCATGCTGCCGCTGGAGCTCGCCGGGCACGCGGCCGCGCGCGCATCGGCGCTCGAGACACTGCGCCGCGTGGGCCTGGCGGATCGTACCGGCCACTATCCCCGTCAACTTTCCGGGGGTGAGCAACAGCGCGTCGCCCTGGCGAGGGCGTTCGTCACCAAACCCGCTGTGCTGTTCGCGGACGAGCCCACCGGCAATCTCGACACCACCACCGGGGCGCGCATCGGCCAGCTGCTGTTCGAGATGAATGCCGACTCGCGCACCACTCTGGTGCTGGTGACACACGATCAGGACCTCGCCGCGCGCTGCCGGCGCGTCATGCACATGGAGGCCGGCCGGCTGCTCTGACATGCGCTCGATCTGCTTTGCGATGCGCATGCTCCGCCGGGAGTGGCGCTCCGGCGAGCTGGGTGTGCTGCTGCTCGCGCTCACCG
Source organism: Pseudomonadota bacterium (assembly GCA_021845825.1). GTDB lineage: Bacteria > Pseudomonadota > Gammaproteobacteria > Steroidobacterales > Steroidobacteraceae > 13-2-20CM-66-19. The sequence goes on from JAJZVF010000078.1 coordinate 9,667, forward strand.
TCGCGGTAGCGGCGCTCACCGGCGTCGGGTTTCTGGTAAGCCGGATCCGCGCCGCGGTAGCCCTGCAGGCGACTCAGGTGCTCGCCGCGGACCTGCGCGTGGACTCCTCCCGTCCCATCGCCAAAGCCGACTTTGCCGAGGCACATCAGGACGGGCTGCGCAGCGCGCGCACCGCTGACATGCTGAGCGTCGTGTTCGATGGTCAGCGGAGCGAATTGGCGGACATCTACGCGGTCACCTCCGCCTATCCGCTGCGCGGCAGAGTACTTGTCGCCGGTCAGCCCTTCGCGCGCGGGGAGCCAGCCGGCGGCGTTCCCCCGCCCGGGGTGATCTGGCTCGACTCGCGGCTGCTCGCCGCGCTCGGCGCTCACGTGGGCTCGCAGGTCAGTGTCGGAGCGGCCGCCTTGCGGGTCGGCCGCGTGTTGATTTCCCGCCCCGATCAGGGCGGGACCTTCACCGGGCTGGTCCCAAGCCTGCTCATGAACGCCGCGGACCTGCCGCGGACGCGGCTCATCCAACCGGGCAGCCGCGTACGGTACAGCGCGCTGTTCGCCGGCCACCGCGCACCGATCAAGGCATTCAAGACTTGGCTCGAGGCGCACCTGAGCCCCGCAGCGCACCTGCGCGATATCGCCGAAGCCAGCCCGCAGATCGAGAGTGCGGTCGAGCGCGCCAGCAGATTTCTCACTCTGTCGAGCCTCGTGGCGGTGCTGCTGTGCGCTGCGGCGGTGGCGATGTCGGCCCGGCGCTACCTCGCGCGCCACCTCGATCTGGTCGCGCTGTTGAAAACCCTCGGTGCCTCGCGCAATCTCACATTGCGTCTGACAGCGCTGCAGCTCCTTGGAGTGGCGATGCTGGCTACCCTGGCCGGCGCCTCGCTCGGCTACCTGGCACAGGCGTGGCTCGCGCAGGCGATGCGCGGCGTGCTCGCCGCGAGCACCCTGCCGGCCGCAAGCCTGGCGCCTATCGGCATCGGCGGCCTGACGGCGGTGGCGCTGCTCGCCGGCTTCGCGCTGCCGCCGCTGTGGCAGCTGTCCCGCACACCGGCCGTGCGTGTGCTGCGCCGGGACATCGGACCACCGCCGCCCGCCGTGCTGCTCGCCTTCGGCCCGGCCGTGGCGGTGATCGGGGCACTCATCTACTGGGCGCTCCTCGACTTCAAGCTGTTTGCCGAAGTGACGGCCGGCCTCACCGTCTTCGTCGCGCTGCTCACGGCGGCCGGCGCACTGTTGGTGAGGGCGGCGGCCCGGCTGCGCGGCCGCGTGGGCGTGGCGTGGCGCTATGGACTGGCCAACCTCGGCCGGCGGCGCACCGACAGCGTGGTGCAGATCGTGGCGTTCGGTGTCGGGATCATGGCGCTGCTGCTGCTCGCGCTGATCCGCAGCGAGCTCGACGGCGGCTGGCGGCGCACGCTCCCGGCGGATCTGCCCAACTACTTCTTCATCAACATCCGGCCGCACAGACGCGCTGCCGTCCTCGGCTTTCTGCGCTCGCACGGCGCGCGCACTACGCGCATGCTGCCGATGATGCGCGGGCGGCTGGCGGCCATCAACGGCCGGCCGGTCGGGTCGATTCACTTCAAGGACCGGCGGGGCAGGCATTTCGCGACGCGCGAGCAGAACCTGACGTGGACCGCCGCCCTGGGCGGCGACAACCGCATCGTCGCCGGCCGATGGTGGACCCGTGCGCAGTTCGGCAAGCCACTGGTGTCCGTGGCCACCGAGTTCGAGCACTGGCTGGGGCTGCGGCTCGGGGACGAGCTGACTTTCGACATCGCCGGGGATACGCTCACCGTGCGCGTCGCGAGCATCCGCAAGGTCGAGTGGGACAGCTTCAAGCCCAACTTCCTCATCGAGTTTCCGCCCGGGCTGCTCCGCAAGGAGACGGGCACGTATCTCACCAGCGCCTACCTGACACCGGCGGGCGCGCGCGCGCTCGCCGCCTTTGCACGGCGCTTCCCCAGCGTCTCGATCTTCGACATCAACGATCTTCTCTCGGACGTGCGCTCGATGCTGGACAAGGCGATCCTGGCCGTGCAGAGCGTGTTTGTATTCACGCTGCTCGCGGGCCTGACGGTGCTGCTCGCCGCGGTGCAGTCGAGCCGTGACGAGCGGCGGTACGAGAGCGCCATGCTGCGCGCCCTGGGAGCGAGCCGCGCCACGATCGCCCAGGGTGTGCTGGCGGAGTTCGCCGCGCTCGGCGCGCTCGCCGGAGTACTGGCGGCGGCCGGCGCGTCGGTTGCCGCCTGGTTCCTCACCACGCGCGTATTGCATCTGCGCTACGCATTCAATCCGCAGGCCTGCATGGTTGGATTCGCCGGCGCAGTCCTGCTGGTGGCCGCGAGCGGCTGGCTGGCGACCCGCTCGGCGGTGAAGCAGCCGCCGTTGGACACGTTGCGGGCGGGAACGTGAAGGGCGGCCGTTCCCGACGCGGGCCGCTCACCCGGATGGCGGGTGTCGCGGCCAGGGCGGCCGCGCCCGACTCGGGTCAGAGCGGCACACCGCAGCGTGCCAGCACCTCGCGCAGGTCGCGCAGGGGAGGAAACACCTCGTTGTTCCAGTCGCTGCCCTGCGCATCGTGGGCGCGCTGCTCGTGTTCGACAATCTCCTGGTCCTCCCGGAAGATGTTCTCGGTGAACCAGGTTACGAACGGCCACACCAGGTGGATGAGTCCCGGTATCGGCGGTTTCTTCACCGACAGGTACCCGAAGGTGCGATTGGTGCGGTGCTGCGCATCGAGCGGCGTATAGCAGAGCCACACGTCGAGCACCGGATCCTGGGTGTCCTGGATATTGCGCCCCACCCACACTTTCAAGCTCTGTGAGGGATAATCGGTGCGGATGCGCATGTGATCGCGGAAGTCCTGGTGCACGTCCCCCCGGGTACGCATCAGATCAACGATGACGCGCTCGCCGACGGAGGATTTCCCCTCCGTGCGGCTGAAGCTGTACTCGACCTCCGCCCACTGGTCCCCGTGCCGGCGACCGAGGCAGCTCGCCCGGATCGAGCCCATCTGCCTGCGGTGCAGGAACTGATGGTTCATGTCGAAGAGATTCTCGTGCATGAACGTGTAGTGGCAGGCCACCTCGCGATTCAGCCGCCGCGTCTTGTAGTCCCGCCGCTGCGAGGCACCGAGGGAGGACGGCATGCGCTCCTCGGCAAAAGCGGGGTCTCCGGGAAAGATGAAGATGATCCCGTCGATCTCGCGCGCCGGATAGCTGCGCACCCCGTTCGGCCTGCGCTCCTTGCCGAGGTAGGGAACGTCGACGCACTTGCCGGCGCAGTCGTACGCCCA
>JAJZVF010000079.1 GCA_021845825.1 Pseudomonadota bacterium
GATGATTCCTTTGCCAGCCGGGCGGCATAGTCGAGACCGCCGGTTGCTTCGATGGCCGTGATGATGGGGTCGAGTTCGGCGCTGCCGTGCTCGATGGCCGCGCGGATGGCTGCGCGCTGTACCTCGCTGCCGTGCCGCAAGGCATGAATGAGCGGCAGCGTCGGCTTGCCTTCGGCCAGGTCGTCGCCCAGATTCTTGCCGCGCTCGGCCGGGTTGGAGCGGTAATCGAGCACATCGTCCACCAGCTGGTAGGCGGTGCCGAGGTGCCGACCGTAGGCGGCGAGCGCAGAGCACAGCGACGGCGGACCGCCCGCGAGCACCGCGGCGACTTCTGCGCCGGCTTCGAACAGTTTCGCCGTCTTGCGGTAGATGACCTCGAGGTAGCGCCGCTCGGTCGTATCCGGATCATGGGCGTTCATGAGCTGCATGACCTCGCCCTCGGCAATCACGTTGGTCGCCTCGGCCATGATCTCCATGACCGGCTGGGAAGCGAGCGACGCCATCATCTGAAAAGCCCGCGAGTAGACGAAATCCCCGACCAGCACGCTTGCCTGGTTGCCGAAGACCTCGTTGGCCGTGTAGCGTCCCCGGCGCAGCGAGGACCCATCGACCACATCGTCGTGCAGCAGCGTTGCGGTGTGGATGAACTCGATGAAGGCGGCCGCCTCGATGTGCGCCGGCCTGTGCCCGCAGGCCCGGCCGGCGAGCACCACCAGCAGGGGGCGCAACCGCTTGCCGCCGCCCGCAATGATGTGCTCGGCCACCTGATCGACCAGGGGGACGACGCTTTTGAGGCGCTGGCGGATCACCTCATCGACGCCGGCGAGGTCCGCGGCGACGAGCGCACGAATCTCCTCCAGGGTCAGGGAGATGGGAAGCCTGGCAGCAGGCGATTGACGGGGCACCGCGAGCACGTGGGGAATTAATAAGGTTCCTTCGATCCAGCGGCGCATCCTAGCCGACCGGGCCGTGCGCCGCACGCTCTTTCACTTGTCGCGTTTGACCCGCCGAAGGCCGGTCAGTAGAATGCCCGCCCTTTCGTCAAGACCCTCGATTCGAGCTTATGTACGCAGTGATCGCCACCGGTGGAAAGCAATATCGCGTGACCCAGGACGGGGTGCTGCGCATCGAGAAACTGGATGCCGAGCCGGGCGCCACGGTCGAGTTCGACCAAGTGCTGCTCGTCGGGGAAGGGGCCGAGGTCAAGCTCGGCAAGCCGCTCGTTGCGGGCGGTAAGGTCACCGCCACCGTGGTCCGCCACGGCAAGGGCAGCAAGGTGTCGGTGGTGAAATTCAAGCGCCGCGCACACTACCTGCGGCAGAAGACTCATCGCCAGCCCTTCACCGAGGTGAAGGTCACCGGCATTAGCGCCGGCTGAGCGTCATTTCGACCGGGAAAACCACATGGCACACAAAAAAGCAGGCGGCAGCACCAAGAACGGCCGCGAGTCCCATTCCAAGCGACTGGGCGTGAAGCGTTTCGGCGGCGAGCACGTCCTGGCCGGCAACATCATCGTCCGCCAGCGCGGCACGCCCATGCGTGCCGGCGCCAATGTGGGCATCGGTACAGATCATACTTTGTTTGCCAAGGTGGCCGGCACGGTGCTGTTTCAGCGCAAGGGCGCCGATCAGCACACCTACGTCAGCGTGCAGCCCGAGACGACTGCGGAAGCTTAAGCTCAGGCGGTGAGGGGCAGCGCGGGGTGTAGACCCGTATGACCCGGTAACGCCGCGTTCAAGATTGCCGGGAACGATTCCGGACGGCGGCAGGGCCTGTTCCGGAGGCGGCAGGTTGCAGGCATGGAATGAGCAAGACTCGCTCCGGGGGAGGCGGCGCTTTCCCGTCAACCCGCAGCCGGTAATCTTCGAGTCGGGGATCGGATGAAATTCGTCGACGAAGCGAAGATCCGCGTGCAGGCCGGCAATGGCGGCCGAGGCAGCAGCAGCTTCCGCCGCGAGAAGTTCATTCCCTTCGGCGGGCCTGATGGCGGCGATGGGGGCCACGGCGGCAGTGTCTTCCTGCAAGCTGCCGCCGGCATCAACACCCTTGCCGACTTTCGGATCGAGCGGACGTGGCACGCGCAGCACGGCGAGCCGGGATCGAGCCGGGACTGCACCGGTCGCAGCGGCAAGGATCTGTACATTCCTGTGCCGGTGGGTACCGTGGTGCGCGATGCCGACACGGGCGAGGTCCTGGGGGATCTCGCTCACGAGGGGGAAGTGCTGCCGGTCGCCCGCGGCGGCAAGGGAGGCTGGGGCAATCAGCGCTTCAAGTCCAGCACCAACCGTGCGCCTCGGCAGTTCGGACCCGGACTGCCGGGAGAAAAGCGTACGTTGGAGCTTGAGCTAAAGGTGATCGCCGATGTGGGCCTGCTCGGCCTGCCCAATGCCGGCAAGTCTACTCTCATCCGCGCCGTCTCAGCCGCCCGGCCGAAGGTTGCCGACTATCCGTTTACCACGCTGCATCCTCATCTCGGTGTGGTTCGCGTGGGCGAGCAGCGCAGTTTCGTCATGGCCGACATTCCGGGCCTGATCGAGGGAGCGGCGCAGGGGGCCGGGCTCGGCATCCGCTTCCTCAAGCATCTGCAGCGCACGCGCTTGCTGCTGCATCTGGTGGACATCGCCGCCCCTGAGGCCGACCCGGTTGCAGATGTGCGCGCGATCGTCGGGGAGCTCGAGCAATTCAGCGCCGAGCTGGCTGCGCGGCCGCGCTGGCTGGTGCTGAACAAGTGTGATCTGATCACCGAGGAGGAGGCCAAGCGGCGCTCGCAGGCGATCTACCGCCGGCTGCGCTACCGCGGTCCCCGGTTCCTCATCTCCGGCGCGACGGGCCGCGGGACGAGGGAGCTCTGTGAAGCGGCTATGAAGTTTTTGGACGAGCAGACTGCTGCTGCGCGCGAATCCGCATCTGCGCCAGGAGATACGACCGGCGAGCGGCCGGCTTCACCTTGAGCGGAACAGGCATGGAGTCCGGTTGGGTGACGTGCACTTTGCTGACGTTCATCATCGCCTCATTGCATCGCCCGGATGCGCGCCGCCAGATGGCTTTTGTGCCGGGCGGCCTTGTTACGGTGGATGATGCGCTTGTTGACCAGCGTGTCGATGACGGGCAAGACGGCCTTGTATGTCGCCTCGGCCGAGGGTTTGTCGCCGCCGGCTATGGCTGTGGTGACGCTGCGCACGGCGGTCCGCATGCGCGAGCGCAGCGCCGCATTGCGGGCACGATGTTTTTCGGCTTGGCGAGCCGCCTTTTCGGCGGACTTGGTATTGGCCACAGGCTCTCCGGCTACCTAAGTCTTCAAGGTCCCCATCGCGGGGGGCCGGTAGTCTGCGCAGGCCGGGGGCCTTTGTCAATGCCGGGGTAAGCCGGCGTGAGCGGCGCCCCGTCCATGCGAGCAATGAACTTCGTCCGTCCGCCAATTCCTGTATTCTTCAAAGTCTTTCGTGTCAATCCGATGCATCGGCGGCGGCTCGGGCAGTTGATGGAGCTTATTCGCGGACTTGCGGGCTTAAGCGACCACCGGCGGGGCTGTGCGGTCACCATTGGGTCCTTCGATGGCATCCACCTTGGGCATCAGGCGCTGCTCGAGCGCCTGAATGCATACAGGGCGCGCCTCAATCGAGCGGCCATGGTGCTGACCTTCGAGCCGATGCCGCGCGAGTACCTCGCTGCCGGACAGATGCCGGCCAGGCTCACCTCGTTCCGGGAGCGTTGGCGGGTGCTCGAGCATCTGGGCATGGACGTGATGTGGCTGCTGCGCTTCGGCCGGGTGCTGCGCAATCTTTCGGGCGAGGAGTTCGCGCGGCTGCTGGCGCTCGAGCTGCGAGCCCCGGTGGTCGTGGTGGGACACGACTTTCGCTTCGGGCGCAACGGCGAGGCCACGGCCGAAGTGCTGCGGGAGGCCGGCCGGCGGTTAGGGTTCGAAGTGGACGTAGTGGCGCCGGTGACCCTGGACGGGGAGCGCGTGAGCAGCAGTGCGGTGCGCGCGGCGCTCGCCCGGGGAGATTTCGGGCAGGCCAGGCGCTGGCTGGGGCGGCCGTACAGCATGATCGGGCGCGTGGCGAGCGGTAACCGCCTGGGCAGGCGGCTCGGCTTCCCGACGGCGAATCTCGCCATCGAGCGGCGGCGGGCGCCGGTGGAAGGCATTTTCGCGGTGCGCGTGCACGGCATCGCGCACGAGGCGCTGCCCGCAGTGGCGAGCCTCGGCCGGCGTCCGACGGTGAACGGCGGCGAGCCGCTGCTGGAAGTGCATGTATTCGATTTTTCCGCCGATCTGTACGGCCGGCGGCTCGAGGTGGAGTTCGTGGCGAAGCTGCGCGACGAGGAGCGCTTCGCGGACCTCGATGCCCTCGTGGCACAGATGCACCGGGACGCGCAGGCGGCCCGGGCGATATTGAAAGCTTGATTGATGACCGACTACAAACACACCATCAACCTCCCGCAGACCGACTTTCCGATGAAGGCGGACCTGCCGCGGCGCGAGCCGGCCATGCTGGCGCAGTGGCAGGAGCGCGGCATCTACGCCAAGCTGCGCGAGCGCTCGCGCGGGCGGCCCCGCTTCGTGCTGCACGACGGCCCGCCGTACGCCAACGGGGCCATCCATATCGGCCACGCCGTCAACAAAGTGCTGAAGGACATCATTGTCAAATCACGCGCGCTCGACGGGTTCGATGCGCCCTACATCCCGGGCTGGGACTGCCACGGTCTGCCGATCGAGCACCAGGTTGAGAAAAAGCATGGCCGCGCCGGCGGCAAGCTCGACGCGGCCGCGTTTCGCGCCGCCTGTCGCGCCTTTGCCGCCGAGCAGATCGATTTGCAGCGCACGGATTTCAAGCGGCTGGGCGTGCTGGGGGACTGGGAGCGCCCCTACCTCACCATGTCCCCGCGCTACGAGGCGCAGCAGATCCGGGCCCTGGGGCGCATCATCGCCAACGGCCACCTCTACAAGGGCGTCAAGCCCGTGCACTGGTGCCTCGATTGCCGCTCTGCGCTCGCCGAAGCAGAAGTCGAATATGCCGAGAAGACTTCACCGGCGATCGACGTGGGCTTCCAGGTCATCGATCTGCGTGACTTGGAACGGCGCTTCGGTTTTGGGCGCGGCGCCTTGGACGATGTTCCGGTCGACATCGTCATCTGGACCACCACGCCCTGGACGCTGCCGGCCAACCAGGCCGTGGCGTTGCGCGGGGAGTTCCGCTATGCGCTGGTGCAGGCGCAGCTCGGCGGCGAGCGGCGCCGGCTCATCCTCGCGGCCGAGCTCCTCGCGGGCTGTCTGCAGCGCTACGGCGCGGGCGGGTACGAGGTGCTGGCCGAGGCGCAGGGCCGCGAGCTCGAGGGTCTTGCGCTGCGACATCCCTTGCAGGACCGGCAGGTGCCCGTGATCCTCGGCGAGCACGTGACACTCGAGGCCGGCACCGGCGCCGTGCACACCGCACCGGGCCACGGCCAGGAGGACTACGTGGTCGGCCTGCGTTATCGGCTGCCGGTGGTCAACCCCGTCGGCAATGACGGGCGCTTCCTGCCCGACACGCCGCTCGTCGCCGGACTCAAAGTCGAGGAAGCCAACGCGGCGCTGATCGAGGCGCTCGCCGGGGGCGGCTGCCTGCTGGCGCACCGCATGCTCACCCACAGCTATCCGCACTGCTGGCGCCACAAAACCCCGGTTATTTTCCGCGCGACTCCGCAGTGGTTCATCAGCATGGATCGCAATCGCCTGCGCGAGCACGCGCTGCGCGACATAAAGAAAGTGAGCTGGACGCCTGCCTGGGGCGAGCAGCGCATCAGCGGCATGATCGAGAGCCGTCCGGACTGGTGCATCTCGCGCCAGCGGCTCTGGGGCGTGCCCATTGCGCTGTTCGTCGATGCGCAGACCGGCGCGCTGCATCCGCGCACCGAGCAGCTCATCGAGGAGATCGCCCGGCGCGTCGAGCGCGATGGCATCGAAGCCTGGTTCGCGCTCGAGCCGGCGCAGCTGCTCGGAGCGGAGGCCGGCTGTTATGAGAAGGTCACCGATGTCATGGACGTGTGGGCCGACTCCGGCCTCTCGTTCGAGTGCGTGGCCGCCGAGCGCAGCGAGCTCGGCTCGCCGGTCGATCTGTACCTCGAGGGATCCGACCAGCATCGCGGCTGGTTCCACAGCTCCCTGCTCATGTCCGAGGCGCTCTACGAGCGCGCCCCCTACCGGGGCGTGCTCACTCACGGGTTCACGGTGGACGAGCAGGGCCGCAAGCAGTCGAAATCGCTCGGCAACGTGGTGGCACCGCAGAAGGTGATGAACAGCCTGGGGGCGGACGTGCTGCGGCTGTGGGTATCGGCGACCGACTACGCCAACGAGATGAGTGTCTCGGATGAGATCCTCAGGCGCACGGCCGATTCCTACCGCCGCATGCGCAACACCGTGCGCTACCTGCTCGGCAACCTCCATGGCTTCGATCCTCGGCGCCATGCGCTTGCGCCCGAGCAAATGCTCGCGCTCGACCGCTGGGCGCTCGAGCGCGCGGGCGCGCTGCACGGGGAGATCGTGCAGGCCTATCGGCGCTACGCCTTTCACCTCATCTATCAGAAAGTGCACAACTTCTGCAGCGTCGACCTCGGCTCGTTCTACCTGGATGTGCTGAAGGATCGCATGTACACCACGCCCGCGCAGGGCCGCGCGCGCCGCTCCGCTCAGACGGCCATGTACCACATCGCCGAGAGCATGGTGCGCTGGCTCGCGCCCATCCTCTCGTTCACCGCCGAGGAGATCTGGCAGCATCTGCCGGGGGAGCGCGCAGAGTCGGTCTTTCTCGCGACCTGGCATGGGCTGCCGCAGGCGAGCGCGGCGGAGATCGACTGGACGGCGTTTCTGCTGCTGCGCACCGACGTGACGCGGGAGCTCGAGAAGCTGCGCGATGCGGGCGCGATCGGCGCGCCACTCGACGCCGAGGTCGACATTTACTGCGCTCCGGCCGAGTACGAGCGGTTCAACGTGCTGGGCGAGGAACTGCGCTTCTTTTTCATCACTTCGTACGCGCGGGTGCACCGCCTGGGAGGTGCGCCGGCGGCCGGGGCCGCACCGGCGGTGAACCTCGCCCGCGAAGGCGTATGGATAGCGGTCAAGCCCGCGCAGGACCCCAAATGTGTGCGCTGCTGGCAACGGCGGGCGGACGTTGGCGCAAACGCGGCTCATCCGGAACTCTGCGGCCGCTGCGTGCTCAATGTCGAGGGGCCCGGCGAGGAGCGGCGCTTCGTATGAGCGCGATGCATCGGGCAAGCGGGCTGTGGTGGCTGCCGGTGACGGTCCTGGTGGTCGCGCTGGATCAGTGGACCAAGGCGCTGGTGGTCCGGCACATCGTCTATCATGGGGTGGTGCGTCTGCTGCCGGTGCTCGACCTGACGCTCACCTACAACAGCGGAGCGGCCTTCAGCTTCCTTGCCGAGGAGTCCGGCTGGCAGCGCTGGCTGTTCACCGCTCTCGCGCTTGCGGTCGCGGTGCTGATCACGCTGTATCTGTGGCGCCTTGACGCCCGTCGCCAGGGTTTGCTGTGTCTTGCGCTGTCGCTGATCATGGGCGGGGCGATCGGCAACCTCATCGATCGGCTGCGCATCGGTCATGTGGTGGACTTCGTGCTGGCGCACTGGCATGGCGCGTATTTCCCGGCCTTCAACCTGGCGGACTCGGCGATCACCGTGGGCGCGGTGTTGCTGTTAATCGATGTCTGGCGCGAGCGCGGCGCACGCGTCGGATGAGGAGGGTGAGATGAGAGTGCTCTTGGCCAACCCCCGCGGCTTCTGTGCCGGCGTGGACCGCGCCATCGACATCGTCGAGCGCGCCATCGATCTGTTCGGCGCACCGATCTTCGTTCGGCACGAAGTGGTGCACAACCGCCACGTGGTCGACCGGCTGCGTGAGCGCGGCGCGGTGTTCGTCGAGGAGCTGCGCGATGTGCCAGGCGGAGCGACCGTGATCTTCTCCGCGCACGGTGTCTCGCACGCGGTCGAGAACGAGGCCCGGGAGCGGGGCCTGAAGGTCTTCGACGCCACCTGCCCCCTGGTGACCAAGGTGCACATGGAGGTGCAGCGCTATGCGCGCGAGGGCCGGGAGGTGATCCTCATCGGCCACGCCGGCCATCCGGAGGTGGAGGGCACCATGGGCCGGTTCGACACGTCCTTCGGCGGACGGATGGTTCTGGTCGGTAGCGTCGCGGAGGCGCAGGGCCTGACGGTGCGCGATCCGGCCAATCTCGCATTTGTGACCCAGACGACGCTGTCGGTGGATGACACCGTGGAGATCGTCGATACGCTGCGGCGCCGCTTCCCGCAGCTCGCCACGCCGCGCAAGGAGGACATCTGCTATGCGACGCAGAACCGCCAGGATGCGGTCAAGAAATTGCTGACCGAGTGCGACATCCTGATCGTGGTCGGCTCGCGCTCGAGCTCGAACTCCAACCGTCTGCGCGAACTCGCCGAGCGGGCCGGTGTCCCCGGTTACCTGGTCGATGGGCCGCAGGACCTCGATCGGCAGTGGTTCGAGGGCAGGCGTTGCGTGGGCCTGACAGCCGGCGCATCCGCGCCTGAAGTGCTGGTGCGGGCGGTGTTGGAGCAGCTGCGCGCCTGGGGAGCGGAGGTGCCGCGGGAGGTGGCCGGGCGGGAGGAGAAGGTGACGTTCGGGCTGCCGCGGGAGCTCCGGCGCGCCTAGCGTCCGTCCCGTTCCGGGACTCGTCCCTCGGCAGCCGGTTTGCGATCGTCCAAAATCGCGGCCGGCGCTTTCGTGCGGGTGTATACCGATTTCTTGAGCTTCCAGCGCTTGTGCGACCAGGGCCAGTCGGCGGGGGCGGCGAGGATCTGCCGCTCCACCTGCCGCACGTAGCGCTCGGTGAGTTCCCCGGGCGCAAGCGATTCGCCCGCCGCCGCGAGCGGCACGAGCTCCATCTCGTAGAAGCCGCGCTTCACCCGGCGCATGGCGATGAAGAACACCGGCAGGCCGGTGGCGCGGGAGATCTCCTCCGGACCCATGTAAAACGCGGTGTCTCGATTGAGGAACCGCGTCCAATGCTTGCGCTCGCTGGTGGTCGGCTCCTGGTCGGCGACCATGGCCACGGCGCGCGTAACCTTGCCGTGCCTGATGATATCGGCGAGCAGGTGCTTGGCGGGGATGAGGCGGCAGCCGAAGCGGCCGCGCACTTTCTTCATCTCGCGCTCGGCCCAGGGATCGACGAGCGGCTTGTAGGCGGCATCGAGCGGGTAACCTAGCTCCAGGGAGAGCGCGAGCAGCATCCATTCCCAGTTGCACTGATGGGCCGCGGTGAGCAGCACCGAGCGGCCCTGCGAGAGGTATGCCCGGGGCGCCTGCAGGTTGAGGATGCGCACGCGGCGGCGGATCTGCGCGGGCGGCAGCGTCGCGGACTTGATCACCTCGATCAGCATGTCGGCGAAGCCCTGATAGTAGCCGCGGCGCACCTGCCGCATGCGCCGCTCGTCCCAGTCCGGGAACGAATGCGCAAGGTTGCCGCGCACGACTTTGTCGCGGTAGGGAAAGACTCCAAAGGCGAGCCAACCGAGTAAATCCGCCAGTCGGTACAGCAGTGCGAGCGGCAGGTGCGAGAGCCACCGCACCCACCAGACCTGGCGCTCGGCCGGGGCGTCGGCCGCAGGGGGGCGGGAGGTCGAGGCGGGCATCGGCGCATGGTAGCGGCCCCCGGCGCGCAGTCAATCCGCACGCCCATGCCGCCCCGGCGCGGCTCGCTCTCGAGCGGCGCTCGCCCGTCGGTCCGTCAGCCGAATGCGCGCATCGGCGCGACCGCGCACAGTGCTCGCCTCGTCAACCGGACGGTGTTACCTCCGGTGCAAGTCGCGGCGGAGCGCCGCGGCCGTGCTCGCCGTGACAAACCAACAGCGCGCCGCAGGTGAGCATTGGATCGGACGTGGTCGTCCTTGCGCATACGTCTCAATTCGCATACGGATCACCTCAGCGCCGGCGTCCGCCATGCGCGTAGGCCACCAGCCAGCTCCGCGGCGGCAGACCGACCTCGACCGACCAGTGCCCGTCGGGCTTGCGGTACATCAAAGTCGGAGTGCCCGTGCCGCCGATATCGCTCATGGCGTGCAGATGGGCCCGCAACACGGCGGCGATCAGCGGACTGATTGTCCTCGCGGGGGCGATGCCGCCGTGTTCGCGTGCCACGTCGAAGCGGTCTTCGTCGAGGCGCAGCGCCAGCCGCGGATGCACCGCCGTCAGGATCGCCGCGGCGCGCGCCCGGCTCGTGGCCTGAAGGAACCCGACCAATACCCAGCGCACCTGCAGCCGCCCGGCCTCGATCAGCGGCTCGGCCATGTGGTAGAAACGGTAGCAGAAGCTGCAGTTGGGATCGATGATCGCGTAGATCCTTGCAGCGCCCGCCGGGCCCTCGGTGATCAGGTGGCCCCCTTGGTCGAGACGGCGGATTACGGCACCGTAGTCGGGGGTGGGCGCGTAGCGGGTCCGGTATCGGGAGTTCAGATCGGTGTTCTTCGGCGAGATCAGTTCCCCGACGAAGAGGTAGCCGCGCTCGCCGTAAACGACCTCGGTGTCGCCCTGATAGCGCACCACATAGCCGATCAGGCCGCGCACGGCTGTCGGGAAGCGGCTGAGTATTCTCACCTTGCCCGAGCGGGCGAGCGCCTGCAGTGGCGGCGGTACGGGCAGGGTCGACACGCGCCGCGCGGGGGCGGCTCGGCAGGCCGCAAGGGTCAGTCCGAGCGCGACCAGGCCGGCCAGTGCCCGGCGCAGGCCCGATAAGGGACGTGCGCCGCGCGCAGACGTCGGGTACAGCGACAGTTTGAGCACAAGACCTCCGCTTCTTTCGAGGCGGTAGTCTACCTCGACCCCGGCTCGAGGCTGGGCGGAGCCGTCCGGGATGGACCGTGACGGCGCGCGCGCCCGCTCACGACTGCGGCGGCAGGCGCAGCTCGAAGCATGCGCCGCTCGGGGTATTGGCTCGATGTTCGAGCGTGCCGCCGTGCGCACGCGCGATGGTGCGGCTGCTGGCGAGGCCAAGACCCGTGCCGGCCGGCTTGGTCGTACAGAACGGGTCGAACAGACGCTGTACGACGGCCGGCGCAATACCCGGCCCGTTGTCGCAGACGGTCATCGTAATGTCGCCGTCCTCGGCGCGGGCGGTGCGGATCACCACCTCGCGGGACGCAACCGGCACCTCGGCGAGCGCCTCGAGGGCATTGCGTACCAGGGCGAGCACGACCTGCTGGATCTGGGTACGGTCGAGCACGAGCAGGGGCAGGCCGTCGGTGAGCTCCAGGCGGCAGCGCGCCTGATGATGGCGCGCGTCGGACTCGATCAGATCGGCGAGCTCGCGGATCAGCGCATTGACGTCGCTCGGCTCGCCGCGAGCCTCGCGGGCGCGAGTGAGGCCGCGCAGCCTGTTGATGATGTCACCGGCCCGCACCGCCTGGGCGGTGATCTGGCGCAGTGCGCCGCGGACCTCCTCGAGATCGGGATTCGGCAGCCCGAGGAGCCGCTCGCAGGCTTGTGCGTAGTTGGCGACGGCGGCCAGCGGCTGGTTGAGCTCGTGCGCGATGCCGGCGGCCATCTCACCGACCGCCGCCAGACGCGACACGTGCAACAGACGGTCCTGCAGCCGTCGGCTGTCGTCATTGAGTTTCGAAGGTTCAGCGCTCATAGCGATTCATCTTTTGCTCCGATTGTGCTGACAAGTCTCTAAGTAATTTCCTAAAAGCGTGCGGTAGGTCAGGTTCCCGCAAGCGCGGGCCAAGTGTGCGCGGCGGGGTGCCGGGCCGCGCGTTTCGTCCGCCGGGCCGCAAGCGGCTGCCGGGCTATAATCCATCCGGATCAAGCCGGCCGGCCTCGGCGGGCGCGAAAGTGGCGGAACTGGTAGACGCGCTGGACTTAGGATCCAGTGGGGCAACCCGTGAGAGTTCGAGTCTCTCCTTTCGCACCATATCGGCCACTCTGATAATGATCATGATATCTTTCCGGTTTGACGCGCTGACCGCGCAAGAGTGCTCGACCGGGGCCGATAATGTGGTCTCGGTGCCGGCGGGCAGAGCGCTGAGGCTGTCGGGGGCAAAGGTGCCGCCGCGCCTCCCCGAGCGGTGACTTCCGGTCCTGCACGGGATGCGGCGGCGTTTGCGATCGGGCGTGCCAAGGAGCGGACGCTGTGGCAAAATGCCCAGTCCCGCAGGGTTGCCGCGTATAACTCGTTGAGTCTCCTGGAAGTTTGCGCTTCTGCGCCTGGTTCGAGGCCGGGTTTTCCGCCGTGGCCGTGGCCGTGGCCGTGGCCGTGGCTGCGGTTCGTGCGCCTCTCACAGCTTTGAGGTTTAGGAATGCAGGTTTCTTTGTCCGCCCGCGGCTCTCTCGAGCGTCGGCTCGAGGTGGCCGTTTCCGCCGCTGAGGTATCCCAGGAGTTCGAGCAGCGACTGAAGAAGGTCGCGCGCTCGGCGCGCCTGAAAGGCTTTCGCCCCGGCAAGGCCCCGCTGCCCGTGATACGCAAGCAGTTCGGCGAGCAGGTGCATGCCGAAGTCGTCGACCACCTGATCCGCAGCTCCCTCGCCGCGGCGCTGCGCGAGCAGAATCTCACGCCCGCCGCAGGGCCGCGCATCGAGCCGATAGCGGTGGCGCCGGGTGCGGACCTGAAGTACGCGGCCGTCTTCGAGGTGATGCCCGACATCGAGGTCAAGGCTCCCGAGGGGAGCGAGATCCTGCGGCCGGCCGCCGAGGTCGGCGAGGCCGACGTGGATGCCATGATCGAGAGCATGCGCAAGCAGCGCCCCGTGTTCACCGCGGTCGACCGGGAAGCGCGGGACACCGACCGGGTGACGGTCGACTACAGCGGCCTGATAGAGGGCAAGCCCTTTGAGGGCGGCGAGGCCCAGGACGTGGTCCTCGTGCTCGGCA
>JAJZVF010000080.1 GCA_021845825.1 Pseudomonadota bacterium
CAGCGTGTAGCTCACCGGATGGTATGCCGCGTTCTGACGTACCATCAAAGGCAGGGCGAGTCTCAGCAGCTGCGCGCTTTGTTGTTTGCTCTCTATGTATCGCATGGTACTCGGGTCGATGCGCAGGCCCGTCGTCCGACGGGGGGGCTCAGTGGCAACCGGTGCCTCATCCGACGCCGGAAGCCGCGACACGAAATCGGGGAGAGTCGCCGGCGATCTGCAGGGAGCGGTTGACCGCCGGGAGTACGGCTGAAACTCAAAGTTTGATCAGACAGGCACGGCGGGCCGAGCCGGCGGCGCGGCCGGCAGCCGCATCGGCCGGCTGTCCGCGCGGCGCAGAGGCCGGGCATCGCCGCGGGCGCGGGGCCGGAGCGGGAGTCAACCCCGCAATCTGCAGGGCGGATGACGTCGCGAGTCTCGACGATCATTGCGTCGGCTTCAAGGACGGTCGCGGGCAGGTGGGCGGCCGTTGCGACCATGATGCCCGATGTCTACACACGTGTAACGTACCTGAGCCCCCTTGCCCGCAGACTGAGTGTCATGCATTTACTCAGGCGAAGTGTAAATTATGATACGCCGTTCCATGGCCGCCGGCACGGCGGCAGCGCTGCCCGGCCAGTATGGTGCAATGTGCTGCCAGCGTGCTCCTTGGGGCTGCCGCCGGTGTCGCTCGCCGGCTTGCAGGAGGTCGGAGTCGGGCTGAAGACCTTTTTTCGCCTCGGTCGGCGCCCGACCGCCGCCCAAGCGGCGCGGGATGGGCGCGGCTGCTGCGCGTAGTACGTATTCCCGTACCGGCGTGCAATTCTTATAAAATTGCACAATGAGTTCGCAGCGCTTTACGGTCCAAAGGACTGGAGATCGCGGCACGGCGGCCGGTGCGGTCGGGGTCGCAGCGCAGCTCATCGCCACGGCATGGCCGGCGCGGATTGCGGGCGGCATGGCCGGCGACGGCGACGTCGATGAACTGGCGGCATTTCGGGCCGCTGACCGGCCGCTTCTGGCGACCGCTACCGGGCCGGCCGGGCGGGGGGCGGCATGAGCTCGGGCACGGTGCAGCCTGGCGCATCCTTCACGGGCGCCGAGCGCCGCTCGCTGGCGGGCTACGGGGTGGCGATTGCCGTCCTGCACATCCTCGGCTGGGGACTTTGCCTGACGTATGCGGGGACGCATCCGGCGCTCCTTGGGCTGGGATTGTCGGCTTACCTGTTCGGATTGCGGCATGCATTCGATGCGGATCACATCGCCGCAGTCGACGACACGGTGCGCTTCATGCTGCAGAAGGGACGCAGACCGCTCGGGGTCGGCTTCTTCTTCTCCCTCGGACACTCGACAGTGGTGTTCCTGCTGGCGGTGCTCACGGCCTTTGTCGCAACAATGGTCAAGCGCAGCCTGCCGGGCCTGGAGAGCGTCGGCAATGTGGTGGGCACGCTCATTTCGGCTCTGTTCCTGTGGATCATCGGCTTGCTCAACCTCGCCGTGCTGCTCGATATGCTGCATGTCTGGCGACGGCGCCACAGTGCGCACAGCCACGCGCACCTCGATGAACTGATGGCTCGGCGCGGACTGCTCAACCGCCTGTTCGGGCAGCGATTCACCAGTCTGATCAATCACAGCTGGCAGATGTACCCGATCGGCTTTCTCTTCGGACTGGGCTTTGATACCGCCTCGGAAATCGCGCTGCTCGCGATGACGGGCGGGGCCGCGGTCAGCCGCATACCGGCGGGCGCAGTGCTGGCGTTGCCCATTCTGTTCACCGCCGGGATGTCGCTGATGGACACCGCGGACGGCGTCATGATGACCCGTGCCTATGGGTGGGCGTTCTTCAATCCGGTCCGGCGGATCTTTTACAACCTGACGACGACATCACTGTCGGTAGCGGTGGCGCTGGTGATCGGCTCGATAGAGCTCATGCAGGTGCTCATCGGAGAATTCGGCTGGCACGGGGCGCTGGCCCGCGCCGTTGCCGGGCTGTCGTTCGGCAGTCTCGGTTACCTCATTGTCGGGATGTTCGCGCTGGCGTGGACGATCTCCTACTCGGTGTGGCGGCTGAAGCGCCTGGAACAGTCCGCCTGAGACCAAGGCGATGGCCCGCAGGGCGCAAGCAAGCCGCAGCCCGAGGTATGCGCCGATATCGAGTACTCGGCCCGGAGACGCACACGTCCCGAGGCCGTCCGGCCGAGGGCGCGCTTTCAGCCCGGCGGAATGCTCGCCGGAGCCGGCCGGTTTCGCGCGCGCAACGTGAGCACCAGATAGTAAAGGATGCCGAGTGCAATCCAGGCTCCGCCGAGGATTTTCGCGGCGGGATTCATGCCGTAGAGCACGTAGAGGATCACACCGAGTCCGGCGAGCGGACAGATCAAGTGCCGAAACCACGCGCCGGTACGCTGGCGCACCCAGTGATGATAGGCGACCGCCACGTGCAACAGAGCGAAGCTGGTGAGGGCGCCGAAATTGACCACACGGCTCAAGTCATCGATACGGCGGGCAAAGAACAGACCCACCAGTAGCGAGACGCCTGCCACGAGCAGCGTGCTGACGTACGGGGTCTTGAAGCGCGGATGCACCGCCGCGAGCACGGCGGGCAGCTTCCGATCGCGGGCCATCGCGAACAGAATGCGTGACACCGCGGCCTGGGCGGCCATGGCGTTGGCGATGCCGAATGAGATGACGATGGCGAGAATCGCCGCGAGGCGCAGGCCGTTGCCGCCGGCGCGGGCGGCGATCGCGTAAAAGGCCGTGGCCGCCGAGCGAAAGTGCATCCCCTGGGCCAGATCGGCCGCGAGCCAGGTCTGCAGCATGAACAGCGCGCCGATCAGGATGAGCGACAGGAGCGTGGCGCGCGCGACGGCGTTGCGCGCGCCCGCGCTTTCCTCGGAGAGCGTGGAGATGCCGTCGAAGCCCAGAAATGACAGCACGGCGATGGAGGTGGCGCCCGCCACGGTGGCCAGCGAGAACACATGCGGATCGTAAAGGGGTGCAAGCGTCAGCCGCCCGGCCCCTGCACCCCGGTAGAGCGCTGCGGCGGCGAAACTCACGAAGAGCGCGAGGATCAGCAGCTCGAGAGCGAGCAGCACTTTATACAGGCGCGCCGTGAAACGCACCCCGAGCACGTTGGCCGCGGCATTGAGCGCGACGAATCCGACCAGCCAGACCCAGGCGGGGATCGCGGGCAGCAACGGCCGCAGGGCCACGGCCGAAAACAGATAGAGGAGGGCCGGAATGAGGATGTAGTCGAGGAGAATGAGCCAGCCGGCGAGGAAGCCCGCGGTTTCGTGCAAACCACGCTGAACGTAGGCGTACACCGAGCCGGCCAACGGAAACGCCCGCGACATGGCGGCGTAGCTGAGGGCGGTGAAGAGCATGCCGGTGAGGCCGATCAGATACGCCAGAGCGACCATGCCCTTGGCGTCCCGCCACACGAACCCGAAGACGGCGAACGGAGCGATCGGCACCATGAAGATCATCCCGTAGACCAGCAGATCGCCCAGGGTGAGCGCGCGATCGAGCTGATCCTCGTAGCCGAATTGCTCAAGCGACATGTTTGTGGCTCCGGGGACGGGAATGAGCCGCGGCCGAGTCCGGTGGCAGTGCGATCCATGATACAGTACACGGATCGCCGCACCCATCCCCGGCCATGACGCACCGCCGCACGATTCACACACAGCACTACGGCTGGGACAACAGTCTGGCGCCGGTGGCGCGCATCGCTCCGGGGGAATCGCTGGAATTCGAGGTGCAGGACGCCTCCGGCGGGCAGCTCTCGCCCGCCTCGGTTGTCGCGGACGTGGGCCGACTCGATTTCTCCCGGGTCAATCCGGTGGCCGGTCCGGTGTACATCGAGGGGGCCGAGCCCGGCGATATCCTGCAAGTGACTGTTCTGTCGTTCGCGCCGTCCGGGTGGGGTTGGACGGCGAACATCCCGGGCTTCGGGCTGCTCGCGGATGAGTTCAAGGAGCCGGCGCTGCACCTGTGGCGCTACGACGCGCGGGCTCTGAGCGCCTGCGCTTTCGGTACGTGGGCGAGAGTGCCGTTGAAGCCCTTTGCCGGGACCATAGGGGTCGCGCCGGCGGAGCCCGGCTGCCACGGCATCGTGCCGCCGCGTCGAGTCGGCGGCAACATGGACCTGCGCGACATAGCCGGCGGCAGCGAGCTGCATCTGCCTGTCGAGGTCGCCGGCGCCCTGTTCTCGGTGGGCGATACCCACGCGGCGCAGGGCGACGGCGAGGTGTGCGGCACGGCGCTCGAAAGTCCGATGCGCGTGGCGCTGCGATTCGATCTCATCAAGCGCCGCCCGCTCGCCTTTCCGCGTTTGATCACTCCCGGACCGGTCGCGCGCCACCTCGATGCGCGCGGCTATCTGACCACTACCGGCATCGGACCGGACCTCATGGGCGCGGCGCGCGATGCGGTCCGCTCGATGATCGACTGGTTGGCGCGGGAGCATGGGATTCCCGCGATCGACGCCTATATGCTGTGCAGTGTCTGTGGGGATCTGCGCATCAGCGAGATCGTCGACCTGCCCAACTGGACGGTCTCGTTCTACTTTCCGCGGCTCGCGCTCGAATAGCAGGTCCGCCCTGCGGCGGGCCTGCCGCCTTGGCAACTCACCGGCATGGAGCGCGCGCGACCCGCGTGCGGCTTCGGCAAATCCCCAGGTGCGATGGCGGCGCGCCCGCCCGGGCCTCATCGCCGCAGGGTGGCGGCGCGCCTGATTGCGGAGCACGCCGGCGATATCGCTTCCGTTGGAAGGCTCGGTTGCAAATCAGGTCGCGCCCTTTTTCGATACCGGCCGGGTGTTTTCCCGTGGCGCCACTTTCCCCATCGACAAGCTCCATAATGTCATCGGGGTGGGATTCAGGGGCATCGCCCAGCCCTGCGCGGTCGGCTACGTCGACATCGGCTATGGCAGCGAGGGGGCCGCGGTGTTCACCGGGATCGACTAGCCGTGTTGAGCTTGCGCAGGCCTCTGCGGGCGGGGGCCGGGGCTCCTCCTCACCTGACAGGCGGGCAGTTCGGTCCGGTGCCCGGCGGGCGGGCCTCGGGGTGCCGGCGGCCGGCCCATTCAAAAGTCCTTGACGAAGCCGACCGACACGCCGCGCGGCAGAATCTCCACCAGCAGCGGGATCTTGCGTTGTGAGGCCCAGTAGCCGAACGCGGAGCCGAGGATCCAGCCGGCGAGCACATCCGATTGCCAGTGCCCCTGGCTGCGCATGCGTCCGTACGCGTCGTAGATCGGCAGCAGCTCCGCGGCCCAGATCCACGGATACCGGTGCCGGTAGTGCAGGATGAACGGTGTGACGAAACTGGCTTGCAGTGTGACCTCACCGCTCGGGAAGCTTTGCGACATGCCGTCGAAGAAGGCGTTCGGCCCCTTGCCTTGGAAGGGCCGGGCGCGGCGGAAGGCGTACTTCAGCGCATCGGCGGCAAAGCCGGCAAACACCGATGAGTCCGCCGCCTGCCAGAACACATGGCCGAGCCCCTTGTGATTGCCGAGGACCAGGGCGCCGGCGGCCTCGAAAGCCACGGTGCCGTATTCCAGACCCAGCTGGTTCGAGCGGGAAAAAATGCCGTTCTTGTCCTGCCTCGTCAACCTGTAATCGATGCCGAACGGTCCGTGGCTGGTCCCTTCATGGATTCTCATGGCAGTAAGGAAAGCCACCAGCCCGGCGGTCGGCAGAACCCACGGCCGCCGCCACCAGCCGTGCGGTTTCAGCCCCGCCATGCGCGCCTTCGCCGGGGTCGCTGCCCGGGTTGGCGTCACGGATGTCTTCGCTGCCGCCGATGACCGGGCAGCGGGCGGGGAGCCGATAGCGGGCAGTGCCTCGCCGGCGCGGGCGATGGGCGCAAGGAGCATCGCGAGCACTGTCAACAGCGCCGCGGCGAACGGGCGGGCGCCGGGGCGGGCAGATGTAAAGCGAGTGGTCATGGCGAGTCTCAGCCTCCTACGTCGGCCAGGCACGGTTTCCCATCGCCGGCAGATACCGCCCGCGCAGGTCTCAACACCCTGTGTCGCGCGCAGCCCGCGGGCAGACTCGCCGGCCGCCTTCGGCCGCAAGCCGCGCCAGCCCCCGCGCATCCTATCATAAGCTTTATAGCGCAAAGTTCAACATCGGGCCGTAGCGGGCGGCGCGGTGTGCACGCCTGCAACGACTGCGACCGCGGCCATGCACGCCGCGCTGAGCGCAGCGGCCGGCGCGAGGAGCGACTTCAGCCGCGCGCCGCCGCCGGGCGGACAGCCGGGTCCGCCTCGGCGGCATCGACGAGCACCTGCTCGAGGACCGCCAGGTACTCGAGCAAACGCTTGCGGCCGAGAGCATTGAGCCGGCAAATCGTTTGCGGGCGTCCGGGGCCTGTTTCCCGGGCGAGGGTGATGAGCTTTTCGGTCTGCAACAGTTGCAGGTGGCGGCTGAGGTTGCCGTCCGTCAGGTCGCACAGCTCCAACAGCTCGCCGAATGCGAGACCCTGCGGATGAGCAAGCAGCGAGGCGAGAATGCCGAGCCGCGCGCGCTCGTGGATGACCCGGTCGAGTCCGCGGTAGGCGAACCGGCGCGGCCGCTCCCTCTTTGCCTTACGAGATCTCATTTGCCTCCCAGTGGCCGAAGCGCAGAACGGCCGCAACCAGAATCTGCCCGACCCCGAACGGAATGCCCATCGCCCAAGGTGAGAGGGCGTACGCGCCGTTGCCGCCGGCGAGCAGGATCAGGCCGGTGCTGAGGTACCACAGCCCGACCGCGAACATGGCCCGCGGAAGCAGCCGGCACGAGGAAAATACGCCGAGGCTGAATATCACCTGCCAGAGTCCGGGCAGCATCCATATCTCGGGCGCCGAATTGCGCGCGATCACCACGGTGAGCAGCAGCCCCGCCATGATGGACGGCAGAAACTCCCCGCCGGCGGAGCGCAGCATCGGCAGCGCGAGCGTGCAATGAGCGCGCCGCACCCGCGAAACGGTCTCGATGCCGATGAGCGCCAAGGACAGCGCCGCCGTGCCGACCCAAAGTTTCAAGTACGCGCCGGGGTGACGCGCGGGGGTGTTGATCACTGCCCCCTGCAAAGCCGCGGCCACACCCGCCAACACGCCCGTGGCCGCGAGTGTCGGGGGATCGTAACCGCGAAATTCCGTGGCGCGCGCGAGTTGACCTCGGATCGCTTCGATCTGCGCTAACGCTCTGCGTAAATCGCTCATGTGGGCCGCCTGGGGCCGATTATGGCAACACACCACATGCCGGGGTCAAGTCCGCGTGACGCAATGAGCCCACTGTCGAGGCGGCCGGGGGGGGGCTTGCCGCAGCGCAACGCGCTTTTCCATGGACAGCCGCTCGCAGGCCCCGCACAATGCGGCGCGGCATCGGCGCCCGACAAGGGAAATCCCGGCGCGCTCAACGAGATGCACGCGAACGCAAGTCAGCGTCGCATTTAGGCAAGCACTTTTCGTACTCCTCCTGCAGCGTGTGCGCAGTATGAACGACAGCGGTTCGATCGAGACCTCGCTTTCCTCCCCGGAGCTGCGCATCGGATTCGATACCGGGGGCACCTTCACGGATGCGGTCGTTCTGGATGGCGAGCGCCGGGTCATCGCGAGCGCCAAGGCACTGACGACCCATTGGGATCTGTCGGTCGGGCTCGGGGCCGCGCTGCGCTCGGTCCTCGGCTGCCTGCCCGACGACGCACGCCGTCACGTCTCGCTCGTATCGGTGTCGACGACGCTGGCGACGAACGCGGTGGTCGAAAACCGCTTCAGCCCGATCTGCGCCATCCTCGCCGGCTTCACCGAGCGCATGGTGGAGCAGGCCGGTCTCAAGAGTGCCGGGGCGGCGGTTGTGCGGGTGAGCGGCGGACACGACCCGACCGGCCTCGAGGAGGAGCCGCTCGATGAGGCGGCGGTCGAAGCGGCCGTGCGGGAGTTCGGGCCGCGGGTGGAGGCGTTCGCCGTCGCGGCGCAGTTTTCGGTGCGCAACCCCGAGCACGAGCTGCGGATACGGGAGCGGATCAGGCGCCTGAGCGGCAAGCCGGTCACCTGCAGCCACGAGCTGACCTCGCAGCTGAACGCCCCCAAGCGCGCGCTGACCGCCGCGCTCAATGCTCGATTGGTGCCGCACATACGACACCTGCTCACGGCTTTGCGCCAGAGCCTGCGCGAGGAGGCGATCGAGGCTCCGTTGATGATCGTGAAGGGCGACGGAACTTTGATGAGGGCCGACGTCGCTGTCGAGTATCCGGTCGAAACGGTGCTGTCGGGACCGGCGGCGAGCGTCGTGGGGGCGGCATTTCTCACGGGGCTCGCCGACTTCGCGGTCGCCGACATGGGCGGGACGACCACCGACGTGGCGATCATCGCCGGGGAGCGTCCGGTGGTGCGCGCGGACGGCGCGGTGATCGGCGGCTGGCGCACGATGGTGGAAGCCGTCGACGTGCACACCTGCGGCCTCGGTGGTGACAGCGAAGTGCGCATCGATCGGGATGGACGCATCACGATCGGTCCGCGCCGGGTCTTGCCGCTCAGTCTGCTTGCCGAGCAATTTCCGCAAGTTCTGGCGGAGCTCGCCCTGCTTGCCGGCGCGGAACATCTGCCGGCGTTTGCCGGACAGTTTGGGCATCGAAATCCGGGGCGGGAGCCGGGTGCGCATCTGGATCGGCTCGAGGAGCGGGTCTGGGAGGCGCTCGGCACGGCACCGCGGCGGCTCGATGCAGTGGCGCGCACCGCGCAGGGCGTCGAGGCGCTGCAGCGTCTGGTGGATCGGGGGCTGGCGAGCATGGCGGGATTCACGCCGAGCGATGCGCTGCACGTGCTCGGCCGCCAGAGCGGCTGGAGCACCGAGGCCGCCCGGCTCGGCGCGGCGATCCTCGCGACCGAGGAGCGCAACGAACGCGCGCGCGCGGACAAGGACAGCGCGGAGGGGCTGTGCGGGCGAGTCTATGAGCAGGTCATCCGGCGCGCGGCGAGGGTCGTGTTGGAAAGCGCGCTGGCGCAGGACCCCGGCATCGAGCCGCACGCGGGCCGATGGGGCCCGCTCGGCGTTCTGATCGAGCGCACGGTGGAGGGGCGCCCGTTCTCCCGGCTCCTCGATGGTGGGCTGCATCTGTCGAACCCGCTCGTGGCCATCGGCGCACCTGCGGCGGCGTTTTATCCCGAAGTCGCGCGTCGCCTCGGCGCGCGGTTGGTCGTTCCCGAGCATGCGGCCGTGTGCAATGCGGTGGGCGCGGTGGCCGGGGTGGTCTCGGAGACCCGCGAAGTGTTGGTAAACCAGCCGGAATGGCGGGTGTTCCGGGTGCACGACCCGGCCGGTATCCGCGATTTCCGCGAGGCCGCGGAAGCGATTGAAGCGGCGAAGACCGTCTCGCACGCGCTCGCGCTCGAGGCGGCGCGCCGCGCCGGCGCGATCGATCCGCATGTGGAGACTGCCGTCATCGAGCGGCGCGCCCGGACCCGCTCGGGCGATGAGTATCTGGCGGAGGCGACCGTGCGCTCGCGGGCGACGGGCCGGCCGGCGACGGGTCGTACGCAAACTGCCGGCTAAAGCCGCCTGCAACCGGTGATGCCGCAGGCGGGGCGCAACTCGCGTCCGCCCCCGGGGCTTTCGTGCTCGCGAGCGGCGAGCAGCTGCGCATCAAGCCGCTGCAGAGGGAGCGTGCGGATGGCCCACCGAAGCTGATCCGGCGCGTGTCGAGCGCGCCGAGGGGAGGGTTGATGGCCCGCGCCGCCCGCTCCCTCAGCGGTGCGCGAGCTTGTTGCGCCAGCGCCGTGCCGCCACGACCGCCCAGACGGCCTCCACGAGGCCGAATGGCCATGCGCCCTGCAAAAATCCGTATAGGGAGCCGAGTGCGCACGCGGCGGCAAAGCCGAGGATGCAGAGGGGGCTGCGCTCCTCGAGCCAATAGAAGACGAGCATTGCGGTCACCGCGAACAGCCCGAACAAGGTGAGCGCGCTCATATCGGACCATGGTGCGGGGATCGGGCGCCGGGTTCAAGCACGTCCTGTCGGGCAGCGCCGCCGCACTCGCGCGGGCGGCGCCCGCCGGTGCGCCGCCTGTACGCAGGTCCGGTCGGCATATACAATACTCCCTTATAGTATTGTGAGCCCAAGCGATGAGTCACACGACGCGCGAGAAATCGAAGCTGCTCTCCAGAGTTCGCCGTATCCGCGGTCAGGTCGAGGCGCTCGAGCGGGCGCTCGAGGCCGAGCGGGGCTGCGCGCAGGTTCTGCAGCAGATCGCTGCCGTGCGCGGCGCCATCAATGGCCTGATGCTCGAGGTCATGGAGGACCACATCGAGACACACCTCGCCGGTGCGCAGAGCGCGAGCGACCTCGAGCGCCGCGGCAGCGCCGACGAGCTGATCGAGGTGATGCGCACCTATCTGCGCTAGGGCCACGTGCGCGGCTGAAGGTTCCCCAATGAGCAAACAGCAGCAGGCGGCGAGCGCGCGCGGGCGCAAGCAGCGGCCGAGGGCGGCCACAGCGGCGGCGGCCGTGCGCATGGACATGCCGCCGGCTGATGCCCGTCGCGCCGATGCTCATGAGGACCCTGAGCATGCGCTCGCCTGGCCCGCTCTCGGGCGCATCGCCCTGGTCGCGCTGGCGGCCGCCGCCCTGTGGTGTGCGGGCCGCGAGCCGCTGCGGTCGGTCAGCGTGATCGGCGTCCTCGGCCTCGCGATCGGCGGTTGGCCGATCCTCAAGGAGGCGTTCGAGAGCCTGCGGGCGCGGCGGATGACGATGGAGCTGTCGATGTCCATCGCCATCGTGGCGGCGGCGGCGATCTCGCAGTTCTTCACGGCGCTCATCATCACGTTGTTTGTGCTCATCGCCGAGGCCCTCGAGGGCATGACGGTCGCGCGCGGCCGGCGGGCGATCGGCGCTCTGCTCGAGTTTCTGCCGAGGGCCGTGCTGGTGCGCCGCGCAGGCGGCTTCACCGCGGTCGATGCGGACGATCTTCGCGCCGGTGATGCCGTGCTCGTCAACCCAGGGGGGCGGATCCCGGTCGATGGCACAGTGATCGCCGGACATTCGTTCGTCGATCAGTCCCGCATCACCGGCGAGTCGCTCGCGGTGGCGAAGTCCCCCGGCGCCGGCGTCTTCGCCGGCTCGATCAACGCAACCGGTGCGCTCGAGATTCGCGCCGAGCGCATCGGGCGCGACACGAGCTACGGCAGGATCATCCAGGCAGTCGAGCAGGCCGAGCGCTGCCGGGCTCCGGTGCAGCGCCTGGCCGACAGACTCGCCGGGTATCTCGTTTACTTCGCCATCGGGGCGGCTTTGCTCACATATCTTCTCACCCGCGATATCCGCTCGACGATCTCCGTCATCATCGTTGCGGGGGCCTGCGGGATCGCCGCCGGTACGCCGCTTGCGATCCTCGGCGCGATCGGCCGCGCGGCCCGGGGCGGTGCCATCATCAAGGGCGGGCTGCACCTGGAGCAGCTCGGCCGGGTCGATACGGTCGCGCTGGACAAGACCGGCACGCTCACGTTCGGACAACCGGCGATCCGCGCGCTGCTCCCGATCGAGGGAGTCGATCCGCGCGCGCTGCTCGATGTCGCCGCTTCCGCCGAGCTACGTTCCGAGCATCCGCTCGGCAAGACGATCGTCGAGCAGGCGCGCACGTCAGGGCGCACGATTCTCGAGCCGCAGCGCTTCGACTATCGACCGGGCCGCGGCATCGACGCGCAGATCGCCGGCGAGCGCGTGCTCGTCGGCAATCTCGCCCTGATGCAGGAGCAGGGCATCGCGGTGCCGGATGTCCTGGCGAGCGCCCACAAGGGGTCGTCCGAGGTTTACGTGGCCCGCAGCGGCGCGCTCCTCGGTGCCATCGAGATCGCCGATCGCCTCCGGCCGGAGGCGCGCAGCGCCATCGCCGCAATCCATGCCATGGGCGTGCGCACGGCGCTGCTGACGGGAGACACGCGGTCCGTGGCCGAATCGGTCGCCGCGCAGCTCGGCATCGCCGAGGTGGCCGCGCAGCTGCTCCCTGAGGACAAGCGAGCGTACATCGAGCATCTGGTCGAAGCCGGTCATGTGGTCGCCATGGTCGGCGACGGGGTCAACGACGCGCCCGCCCTGATCGAAGCCCAGGTGGGCATCGCCATGGGCTCAGGGACCGATGTGGCGCGCGAGAGCGCCGATGTGGTGCTGTTGGGGAACGACCTGGCGAGGCTCGCAGAGACGCTCGCGATTGCTCGCCGTACGCGGCGAATCATCTGGGTGAACTTCGCCGGTACGATCGGCGTGGACACGCTCGGCATCGCGCTCGCCGCCGCCGGGCTGCTCAACCCCCTGCTCGCGGCGTTCATTCATGTCGCCTCCGAGCTGACATTCATCCTGAACTCCGCCCGGCTTCTGCCCGGGCGCCGCACCGGCGCCGGCGGCGCCCCGCAAGAGGCCGTACAAGCCGCCTCGAGCGCCGTGCATTGATCCGCTGTCGAGCGGGACAAAAGCGGCTCGACGCGCATAGCCAACACGCTCTTGCCTCTGCAGCCCTTCGTCCGGGCATCGCTGCGGCGGGCGCCCTGCGGTCGGCCTGCCCATGCGCAGCGGTGCGCACGGCCGGTGTGTCACCGGGCAGGAGCGCGCGGGCCGCCTTGCAACGAGTCAGCTTGCCGCGGCTGCAAGCAGGGCGCGGCGTACCAGCGTCTCAAAGATGACCAGTTTGTAGCCGTTCTTGCTGAGCGGCGCCGCGCCCTGCAAAGCGGCTCGGGCGGCGGTGCGGATGACGGCCCCGCCGAGCCGCTCTCCGGTAAGCGCAGCCTCGGCCGCCCTCGCGCGGTGGGGAGCCGGGGCGGCGGCCCCGAGCACGATGGCCGCCTTGCGACAGATGCCGTCCGCCACCAGATCGGAA
>JAJZVF010000081.1:0-1314 GCA_021845825.1 Pseudomonadota bacterium
ACCCTGTTCATGATCCAACCTCCATCTGAAACCGGATCGCGCGCCGCCGCTTGCGGCAAAGCGTGCCGGCGCTGGGAATCGCTGCGCTCGATCGGGGCGAGCGGCGCGGTCCACCGCGCGGACTCTGCCCCGCCGCCGTGGCGGCCGTGAGCGGCGCTGCTTCAAATGTCAACCTCGTTAGCTTACCATACCTGCGCCGTCTGCCGGCGTACTCCACGGGTGCCCCGCCCCCGGGGCGCGCGGCGGCGAATCGGCCATTCCCGCGGCTACAATCCCGCTCATGAAGATCGCCGGCACCCCTTATCGTACGATCTGGCCGCTCGAGTCCGCAGCGGTGCGCGTCATCGACCAGTCGCGCCTGCCGTTCGAGCTGCGCACGCTCGACCTGAGCACGCTCGAGGATGCCGCGCAGGCGATTCGCACGATGGTCGTGCGCGGCGCTCCGCTCATCGGTGCCACCGCCGCATACGGCCTGGCGCTCGCACTGCGCGAGGACGCTTCGGACTCACGTATCGAGCACGCCGCGCAGGTCCTGCAGGCGACGCGCCCCACCGCGGTCAACCTGGCCTGGGCGCTCGCCAGGGTACGCGCGCTCATCGCGCCTCTGGCCCCGGGCGAGCGGGCGCAGGCGGCCTTCGAGGAGGCCGGGCGCATCTGCGAGGATGACGTCGCGCAGTGCAGGGCGATCGGCACGCACGGCATGGCCCTCATCCGCGAGCTCAGCGCCGACCTGCAGCGCCGCGTGAACATCCTGACGCACTGCAACGCGGGCTGGCTCGCCTGCGTCGACTGGGGCACGGCGCTTGCGCCGATCTACACGGCACACGATGCGGGGATCGAGCTGCATGTCTGGGTGGATGAGACCCGACCTCGCAATCAGGGGGCCTCGCTCACCGCGTACGAGCTGGGAGCGCACGGCGTACCGCATACGGTGATCGTCGACAACCTCGGCGGACATCTCATGCAGCACGGCCGGGTGGACATGGTCATCGTGGGCAGCGATCGGACCACCGCCGCGGGCGATGTGTGCAACAAGGTGGGCACCTACCTCAAGGCCCTGGCGGCCCGGGATAACGGCGTGCCGTTCTACGCGGCGCTGCCGGTGAGCACCATCGACTGGGGCCTCGAGGAAGGCCGCCGCATCGAGATCGAGGAGCGCAGCCCGCAGGAGGTGACCCACATCAGCGGCGTCGCGGCCGACGGCTCGGTGCACAGCGTGCGGGTCGTGCCGCAGGGCAGTGCCGCGCTCAATCTCGCCTTCGATGTCACGCCGGCGAGACTCGTGACCGGCCTGATCACCGAGCGAGGGGTGTG
>JAJZVF010000081.1:1414-12763 GCA_021845825.1 Pseudomonadota bacterium
TCAGCGCCTGGCGCGCCGCTCGAGCACGAGGCGGGCGAAGACGTTGATGATCAGCACGAAGCCCGTGACCAGCAGCGCCGCCGCGTAGGCGAGCCGGTTGGCCGAGGCGAACGGCTCGTTGATGAACGTCCAGATCGCGTAGGTCAGGTAGCCGATCGGCGAATGCGTGAGCCGCCCGTCCCACATGAAGTTCGACCAGCCCGCCGTGTAAAGGAGCGGCGCCGTCTCGCCGACCGAGACGGCGAGCGCGAGCAGAACGCCCGTCAGGATGGAGGGCATCGCCGCGGGCAGACAGATCCCGAACACGACGCGCCGCTCGTTGGCGCCGAGCGAATAGGCAGCATCGCGCAGGTCGTTCGGCACCTGCCGCAGCGCGAACTCCGTGGTGCGGCAGATGTAGGGCAGGCTGATGATGGCAAGGGAGATGGAGCCGGCGGCCACCGAGAAGTTCCACCCCAGCCACTGCACCATGCCCACGTAGCCGAAGTAGCCCACCACGATGGACGGCACGCCCACCAGCACGTCGGCGAAGAAGCGGATGGTCTTCGACCACGGACTGCCGGGATACTCCGAGGAGTAGATGCCGGAGGCGATGCCGAAAGGCACCGCCAGGAGCAACGCGCCGCCGGAGAGGACCAGGGTGCCCTCGATGGCGTTGAGCAGGCCGCCGCCGTTGCCCTGCGTGACCGTCGTGAAGATCGACAGCTTCAGCGCGCCGATGCCCCGCATGAACACCACGACCAGGATCCACACCATGAGTGCCGACAGCACCAGCAGACAGGCGCCGGTGAGCGTCCAGCCCGCGAGGCTGCCGAAGCGGCGCGACAGCCTGATCTGCCTCGGCTTCGGCAGCCGCCGTTGCACCATCTCGGCGATCGTGGACATGCCTCAGACCGCCAGGGTGCGCTGGCCGTTGTTCCACATGAGCAGCAGCAGCCGCGCGAGCGCGTTGACGACGACGGAAATGACGGCGAGCACCAGCGCGATCTCCGCGAGCGAGCGCACTGCCATGCCGGTCGGATCCTGCAGCGCGCTGTCGAGCTGCGAGACGATGAACGCCGCCATGGTGGAGATCGGGTTGTAGATGTTGTGCGGCAGGTAGTTGAGTGCGTTGCCGCTTACCATCAGCACCGCCATGGTCTCACCCAGAGCGCGACCGAGCGCGAGGAAGGTCGCGCCGATCAGCGTTCTGCGGGTGCCGGGCAGCATGACCTTCCACAACGCCTCGAAGCGCGTCGCCCCCAGGCCGAGCGCCGCCTCGCGCAGCGCCACCGGCTGGCTCACCAGCGCATCGCGCAACGTTGCCGCGATGATGGGCACGATCATCAATGCGAGGACCACGCCCGCCGTGAGCAGGCCGTAGCCGCTGCCGGTCGGGCCGGCGAAGAACGGGATCACCTTGCCCAGGGTGGCGGCGAGCAGCGGAAAGAAGTGGCGGCTGAGGAAGGGGATGACCACGACGTAGCCCCACAACCCGAAGACCACGCTCGGGATGGCCATCAGCAGCTCGACGAAGAACGAGATCCAGGTGCGCAGAGCCCTCGGCACCGCCTCGGCGAGGAAGATGGCCGCGCCGACGCCCACCGGCACTGCGAACAGCAGTGCGAGGAACGTCGAGAGCAGCGTCCCGGCGATGAGGAACAGGATGCCGTACGTGGCGCCGGGCTGGACCTGAACGCCGTGGCGCATGATCGGATTGGCATAGAGGTTGCCGAGGTTCCACGTGTCGCGGACCACGAATCCCCAGCCGTTGAAATGGATGGCCTGCCAGGAATAGAGCGCGAGGAACAGCACGATGGCTGCGAGGGTGGCCGGCAAAATGCCCGCTGCGATGGCGAGCCAGGCTCTGAATTTCATGGCGCGACAGGATGGCCGCTCGAGGACGGTCTGTAAAGACAAGGGTCAAGAAGCCCGCCCCCGGCGCCCGGCCTGAGGGCTGCCCGCGGCCCCGCGCCTGCGCTCGGCACCTCAGCCGTGGATCTTGGCGATCTGCGCCCGGCTGAGGCGCACGATGGCGGGCGGCAGCGGCACGAAGCCGACCGCCTGCATGAAGCGCGGTGAATTGCCGCCGGCCGGGTCGAGCGCCCAGGAGAAGAAATTGCGCACCACCGGCGCGGTGGCCGCATCCTGGCGGGCATTCACGATGGCGTACTCGTAGTTGATGATCGGGTACGACCACGGGCCGGGGGCGAAGATGAGGCTCACGCGCTCATCGGCCGGCGTGCGGGCGGCGGTGGCATTCACGGCCGCCTGGATCGTCCTCGGGTCGGGCAGGACGAAGCGGCCGCTGCGGTTTTGCAGCATCGCCTCGCCGAGGCCTTTCTCGTCGATGATCCGCTTGAAACTGATGCCGATGTAGGCCACGGAGTAGGGCGTGCCCTTGCAGGCATTGACCATGCCCGGGTTGCCTTCCGCGCCGATGCCGCCTTCGACGGCGGGCCAGCTGATCGTCGTGCCGTAGCCCACCGAGTTGTTCCACCACGGCGTGCTGAAGGACAGGTACTGCGAGAAGATGAAAGTGTCGCCGCTGCCGTCGGTGCGGTGGATGAGCACGATCCGTGCGTGCGGCAGGTGCACGCCGGGGTTCAGACGGGCGATGGCCGGGGCATCCCAGTAGCTCACCTTGCCGGCGTACATGGCCGCCAGCACCGGGCCGCTCAGCTTCAGATGCGCGCGGTTCAGGCCCGGGATGTTGTAGTTGACCATCTGCGAGGAGATGGTGAGCGGAATGTTGAGCATCGTCGGGTGCTGGCGGACCTGAAAGTCGCTCATGTAGGCGTCGGAAGCGCCGATCTGCGCAATCCCCGAGACCGCCTCGGCGATGCCCGTGCCGCTGCCGGTCGACTGCGTGGTGATCTGCACGCCCGGGTGCGACTTCGCGTACGCCGGCACCCACAGATTGAACAGCGGGTAAAGGAGCGAGGAGCCGGTCTCGAGCAGCCGCGTCTGCGCCTGCGCGGCGTGGCTCGCCGCCAGGGCGGCCGCAGCCAGCACGGCCGCGAGGGCGAGTGATGCCTTGCGGCGAGTGACGGCAGTTCTCATGGTCATGTCGTTGCCCTGATGTTTTTGGGAAAACTCGAGGATCCACCGGCGGCTCATGGGAGCGGCCACGGCCGCGTACTGTACGCGGCAATTATGACGGTTTTGTGACAATGCGGATTGTCCGGTAAAATTGCGCCTGCACAAGAGGTTGCCGGCACCATGGCTCCCAAACCCGCGCTCGATGTGCGGATCAAGCGCATTTACGACCGCCCCGGTCTCGACGGCGAGCGGGTGCTGGTGGATCGGCTCTGGCCGCGCGGAGTGGCGAGGAATGCGGCGCGCATCGACCAGTGGTTGCAGGACATCGCCCCGAGCAACGAGCTCAGGGCCTGGTTCGGTCACGATCCGGCGCGATGGGAGGAATTTCGCCGCCGTTATCGCCGGGAGCTCGCCGCCCGCCGTGAGCAGATCGAGGCGCTGCGGCGCCTCGCCGGGCAGCGCCCGCTCACCCTTCTGTATGCGGCGCGCGATAAGCGGCACAACCAGGCCGTGGTGCTGCGCGAAGTGATCCTCGGCCGGGCGGCCTCGGGCAGGGGCGGCGCCGGCTCGTCCCGATAACCGGCCGGCCGCGGCGCCGGCCCGGCACGCCCGCGGGCGTGCCGCTCCCCCGGGGCAGACATCCGGGAGCGGATCGGCTAAGGTGCCCCGCCATGGGGGCGCGGGGTGGTCGCGCCCGATAACGAAAGATTTCAATCCAATGAACGACACTGCCGGCGCGCTCGCCGCCGGGCGCGGCGCTGCGCCCGGGGAGTTCACTTTCCGCGGCATGCTGATCGGGGTGCTCATCACCCTGGTGTTCACCGCGGCGAACGTCTACTTCGGGCTCAAGGCCGGGCTCACCTTCTCTACCTCGATTCCCGCGGCCGTGATTTCCATGGCCGTCTTGCGCGCGCTCGGCGGCGCGAGCCTGCAGGAGAACAATATCGTGCAGACCGTGGCGTCCGCGGCCGGCACGCTCTCGAGCATCATCTTCGTGCTGCCGGGGCTGGTCATCGTCGGCTGGTGGACCGGGTTTCCGTTCTGGATGTCGTTCGGCATCTGCGCAAGCGGCGGCATCCTCGGCGTGATGTACACGATCCCGCTGCGGCGCGCGCTGGTGACCGACTCGGATCTGCCGTATCCGGAGGGCGTCGCCTGCGCGCAGGTGCTCAAGGTCGGGGCCGGAGAAGCGCAGAATCCGGACATCGCAGCGGTCGAGAGCGGCGGGGCGGGCCTGAAGGCCGTGCTCGTCGGCAGCATCGTTTCCGCGGCGTTCTACATCATGGTGCAGACGCAACTGTTTGCCGGCGACGTGGTGCGCTATTTCCGCTTCGGCCGCGCCGGCGCGGCGAGCGGCTTCGATTTCAGCCTGTCGTTCGCGCTGTTCGCCATCGGCCATCTCGTCGGTCCCGCGGTCGGTGTCGCCATGCTCGCCGGCGCGCTGATCGGCTGGGGATGGGCGGTGCCGCATTTCCTGCTGGCGCACCCGGCGGGCGGCTCCGCCGCCGCCGCCGCGCAGGGGGCCTGGGCGCATTACGTGCGCTTCCTCGGCGCCGGGGCGATCGGTGTGGCCGCGCTGTGGACTTTGGGCACGCTGGTAAAGCCGGTGATCCGCGGGCTCACCGGCGCCCTTAATGCCTCGCGCGCCCGCAAGGCCGGCCAGGGCCACACGCTGGCGCGGACCGAGCGCGACATCCCGATACGCACCGTGGCACTGGTGTCGCTCGGCTGCCTGGTGCCCGTGGGCTGGCTGCTGTGGCACTTCAGCCGCATCAGCGGATTGGGGCGCTTTGACGTGCTGCTCGCCGTGGGCGGGGTCCTGTTCGTCGTCGTCATGGGCTTTCTCGTGTCCACCGTCTGCGGCTACATGGCGGGCCTCATCGGCTCCTCCAACAGTCCGCTCTCCGGGATAGGCATCCTGGTGGTGGTGATCTTCGCGCTCATGCTCGTGGCCGCCCTGAAGTCGCACCTGCCGGCCGATGCCGGGCGGGCGCTGGTCGCCTTCGCGCTGTTCGTCACCGCGGTGGTGTTCGCGGTTGCCTCGATCGCCAACAACAACCTGCAGGACCTGAAGACCGGGCAGCTGGTGGATGCCACGCCGGCGAAGCAGCAGTGGGCGCTGGTGGTCGGGGTCATCGCCGGGGCGCTCGTCATTCCCCCGGTGCTCGATCTGCTCAACCACGCCTATGGCTTCCTCGGCGCCCCCGGCGCTGCGCCGGCGCGCGCGCTGCCCGCACCCCAGGCCGGGCTGATCTCGGCGCTCGCCCAGGGGGTGATCCAACACAACATCGACTGGAGCGCGATCCTCACCGGCGCGGGCATCGGCGCAGCCTGCATCGCCGTCGATGCGGCGCTCGGGCGGCTGCGCCAGTCCGTGCGCCTGCCGCCGCTTGCCGTCGGGCTCGGCATTTACCTGCCGACCTCGAGCACGCTGATGATCGTCGTCGGATCCCTGGTCGGCTGGTGGTTCAACCGCCGCTGCGAGCGGCTGCCGCGCGCCGAAGCGCTCAAGCAGCTCGGGGTGCTGCTTGCCTCCGGCCTGATCGTCGGGGAGAGCCTGCTCGGGGTGGTGTTCTCGGCGCTCGTGGTCTTCTCCGGCAGGGCCGCACCGATCGCCCTCATCGGGCCGCAGTTCAAGAGCGCCTCCATGTGGCTCGGCGGGGCGGTCTTCGCCGCCGTGATCTATCTCGTTTACCGCTGGCTGCCGAAGCTGGTGAGCGCCTAACCGGCGGCGATGCGGCCGCTCACTTCGGCGCCGGTGCTCTCCGGCAGACGCGCGTAGGCGAACACGGCGCACGCGCCGATTACGCCTGCGAGCACCAGCGCCAGACGGAAGTCGAAGATGGAGAGTGTCGGGGCGTGCCGCAGGAGCCGGCTGAAATTGAGGATGAGTGCCGCGCCCGCTACGCCCGCCGCCATGGCGATCTGCTGCATCAGCGAGAACAGCACGCTCGCCGGCGGGCGCTCCTCGTCGGGGATTTCCGCGAACGTGGTGAACAGCATGGCCGTGAACTGCATGGAGCGGCTCGCGCCGGCAAGCAGCAGGATGAGGGCCGTGAGCGCGAGCGGCAGGCCGGGGGCGAGCAGCGCGCAGGCGGCGATGCCCGCGCCGACGATCGCGCCGTTGACCATGAGCACCCGGCGCAGGCCGAAGCGGCGGATGATGGGGTTGGTGATGGCCTTCATCAGCAGGTTCGCGAGCATGTACACGAGCAGCAGCGCCCCGGCATCGAACGGGGAGTACCCGAAGCTCACCTCGAGCATCAGCGGCAGCAGGAACGGCGTGGCGCTGATGGCGGCGCGTGACAGACCGCCTCCGGAGACGGTGGCGACGAAAAACTCCCGGCGGCGCAACACATTGAGGCGCACGAGCGGCTGAGCCGATGCATCAAGATGGCGCACCGCGGCGTAGCCGGCGAGGGCGGCCGCCGCGAACAGGCCGAGGGCGAGCGGTGCATCGAGCCGCTGCCCGGCGATCAGGTCGAGGCCGTAGCTCAGGCAGCCGACCGCCGCGGCGAGCAGCAGAAAGCCCCGCGCATCGAAGGCGGCGTGCGCCTCGACCTTGTGATTGGGAATGATGGACAGCACGAGCGCGACGGCTGCGATGCCGACCGGCAGGTTCACGTAGAAGATCCATCGCCAGGACAGCGCATCGGTGATGAGCCCGCCGAGGACCGGCCCGATGACCGGGGCGAGCAGGCTCGGCCACACCAGCGTCGAGAGCGTCTGCATGAGCTCGTGCTTTTCCGTGTTGCGCAGCACGATCAGCCGCCCGACCGGCGACATCATCGCCGCCGAGCCGCCCTGCACCAGGCGCGCGGCGATGAAGGCGGCAAAGCTGCCCGAGAGGCCGCAGGCCATGGAGGAGAGCGTGAACAGCGCGATGGCCCCGGAGAAGAGGTTGCGGGTGCCGAGGCGCTCGGCGAGCCACACGCTCGCCGGGATGCACACGGCCGCCGCCAGGGCGTAGGCGGTGATGCCCTCGCTCACGCGCGCGGCGTTGGTCGCAAAGCTGTGGGCCATCGCCGGCAGCGCGGTGACGATGATGGTCGAGTCGAGGTTCTGCATGAAATTCGCGCAGGCGACGATGAGCGCGATCTGCATCGACGGGCGGCGCAAAGCGCCGAGGAGGTGGCGAAGCTGTGTCATCGGCGCCCGTTGTAGGGTGCTTGGGGGACGAGGTTGGCCGGCTCTGTGTGCGGCTCGAGGAGGAGCCGTTGGGCGATGGGGCCGCAGCGCCCCCTGTCGCGCCCGCGCAGGGCTCGTCGGCGGACCCGCTGCGGCTACTGCAGGCGCTCGAGTGCGGCCGACAGCAGCTCCCGGACACGCTCGGCGACGGGTGCGAGCGAGGGGTTGTCGGTACGTTCCATGGAGGAGACCGGATCGATCATCGCCACCTCGACCCGCTTGTCCACGGTCTCGCGCACGATCACGTTGCACGGCAGCAGCACGCCGAGCCGATCTTCCTTGAGCAGCGCCTCATGAGCGATGCGCGGATTGCAGGCGCCGAGGATGCGGTACTTGCGGATATCCGCGCCGATCTTGGCCTTCAGAGTCCCTTGCACGTCGATGTCGGTCAGCACCCCAAACCCTTGCTCCTTGAGCTGGGCGGTGACGTCCGCTACGACCTCGTCGAAGGACTTGGCAAGTGTTTTTGCGATGTAGTAGCTCATGAGACTCTCCCGGGGATCAGAGAATGAGGGAATCGAGGACATTCAACGAAGCCGCGAGCCGCGGCGCAGGCGGGCGGCCGGGCGCGAGGGACGGGCCGCTCGCCTGCGGCCCCTTCAGGCGGTGCCTCACAGGAGCTGGCGTGTCGGCCGGTACAGGATCTCGTTCACATCCACCTCTTGCGGCTGGCTGAGTGCGAAGGCGACTGCCCGCGCGAAGGAGTCGGCGGGAATCGCCACGTCCTCGTAGAACTTTTGCATGTCCGCGGCGATCGCGTTCTCGGTGATGCTGTCGGGCAGCTCCGAGGCGACGGCGCCCGGAGAGATGACGGTGGTGCGGATGTTGTGCGGCTTGACCTCCTGGCGCAGGCCCTCGGAGATGACCCGCACGGCGGTCTTGGTCGCCGAATAGACCGCGCCGCCGGGTCGCACCACATGGCCGGCCACTGAGGCGACGTTGACGATGTGCCCGGATTTGCGGCGGATCATGTGCGGTAGCGCTGCGGCAATGCCGTAGAGCACCCCTTTCACGTTCACGTCGATCATCCGATTCCAGTCATCGAGCTTCAGCCGCTCGAGCGGCGACAGGGGCATCAGGCCGGCGTTGTTGATCATGACGTCTATACGTCCATATCGTTCCACGGCGGCATCGACCAGACGTTTGACCTGGTCGCTGTGTGTTACGTCGGTAGCAACCGCGAGCGCCTTGCCGCCGCCCGCGGCGAGCTCGGTGGCGAGCGCCTCGATGCGCTCGGCCCGCCGCGCGCCGAGGACGACGCTCGCGCCCTGGGCGCTCAGATGCCGTGCGGCCGCCTCGCCGAGTCCGCTGCTCGCGCCGGTGATGACGATGACTTTTCCGTTGATGGGATCGCTCATGAGCGGTACTCCGGGTAGTGGAAGACTGCGCGCCATGGCGCGTTGGCGCACCTCAACGCCCGACCAGGCGAGTGAGATGCTCGGGGTAGCGATCGCCCTGGACGCTGATGCGGGCGGTGGCCGCGCCGATGTCGCGCAGATCCTGCGCGTTGAGCTCGATGTCGGCGGCGGCGAGGTTTTCCCCCAGGCGATGGAGCTTGGTGGTGCCGGGGATGGGCACGATCCAGGGCTTTTGCGCGAGCAGCCAGGCGAGGGCGAGCTGTGCGGGCGTCACGTCCTTGCGGGCCGCGATGCCGGCGAGCGCATCGACCAGCGCCTTGTTCGCTTTGCGGGCCTCGGGGGTGAAGCGCGGCACGCTGTTGCGGAAGTCCGTCGCATCGAAGGTCGTGGTCTCGTCGATCTTGCCGGTGAGAAACCCCCGCCCAAGCGGGCTGTAGGGCACGAAGCCGATGCCGAGCGCCTCGAGCGCGGGCAGCAGCTCTTTCTCCGGCTCCCGCCACCACAGGGAATATTCGCTCTGCACCGCAGTGACCGGCTGCACGGCATGCGCGCGACGGATCGTGTCGACGCCGGCCTCGGAGAGGCCGAAATGCCGCACCTTGCCCGCGCGGATCAGGTCCTTCACGGCGCCCGCGACGTCCTCGATCGGCACGTCGGGGTCGACCCGATGCTGGTAGAAAAGATCGATCGTCTCGATGCCGAGGCGCTTCAACGAGGCGTCCGCCACCTCGCGGATGTGCTCGGGGCGGCTGTCGAGACCGGGCTGGCGCTCCCCATGGACGATGCGGAAACCGAACTTGGTGGCGATGACGACCTGCGGGCGAAAGGGGGCGAGCGCCTCGCCGACCAGTTGCTCGTTCTTGAACGGTCCGTAGACTTCGGCGGTGTCAAAGAGCGTGACCCCGCGCTCGACAGCCCGGCGGATCACCTTGATCATGGCCTGCTTCTCCCCAGGCGGTCCGTAGCCGAAACTCATCCCCATGCAGCCGAGGCCGAGGGCGGATACTTCGAGGGTGCTGTTGCCGAGTGTGCGCTTGTGCATGAAGCCTCCTTGGGCTGGAGCGGGCCCGCAGCCGCTGCGGGGCCGGGAATCGAGCCGGGACAGGCGGGAGTGAGTATTCCGGCGAGCCGCCGGAAAATCATCTATCGCAAGGGGGGGCTGATCGCCGGTACGGTGCATGCCTGTATATCACGCCAGGCATGCGGGGCGCTGCACTGCCGCGGCGCGATTGGGCCGGACGGCGGCTGAGCCGCGCGGCGCGCCTGTGCGTCGAGCATCGCCTCTTCCCGCGAACCCGGGAAGAGGCGAGCTGCGATCGGCACGCGCGCGAGCGGGTCCGGCGGACGCGCGGGCGCGAGGAATCAGCCGCTTGAGATGCTCGGGTCGCCGCAGACCGGGCCCGCATCGCTCGTGAACGTGCCGTTGCTCGAGTACCAGCCGTTCACCCCGAGCGACTGCCCGCCGAAGAACCAGGAGAAGAACGCGAGCTCCTGAAGGTTATAGGTGAATCCGTTCGGCATGGTGACCGGCGGCATGTTCGTTCCCGAAAGCGGATCGCCCACCTCGAGATTCTCCTGACAGCCGACGGTTTGTCCGGAGTTTCCCCACGGCGGCACCTCGTTGTCGCCGAACGGATCGTTGACCAGCTCGCCCATTTCGTGCGCCAAAACGTCGGAGTTCTCGGTGCCTGCGCCGAATATCCCGCTCGCGTCGAAGTCGGACACGTCGTACAGGCGGTCGGGGGTCGGCTCGCCGGCGCTCGAGTGGTAGCCGAGCACACAGCAGGTGTTCAGATCGGTGACGGGGGAGGCGAGCACGGCATTGTAGAGGAGGAATTCCGTGACGGTGCCGGCGCTTACCCCCTGGGCGGCAAGCCGCGGCAGCAGCGTGCCGTTGATGTACGAGTCGAACCAGTTGATGTCGAGGATCTGCACCGTGCCGCAGCCCTCGAACAGGGCGCCGGCGAACGCGAGCCCCTCGTTCGCCGGCACCGTGACGTGGATCGGCCTCAGCACCCGCACGGGCGCGAACAGCACGTGATAGTCCCCCGGGTTGTCGCCGAGCGCCCGATAAAAGCTCCCCCGCTGCACCGCGTCGATGTACTGCGTGTCGCCCATGAAGATACCGCCGAAATAAAACGGCGCGTCCTGGAAGATCGGTGACTGATACGCGAGCGTCGCCGGCACGTTGTTGGGAGCCGTGAGGCAGGCGTGTTGTGGCGCCGCGGCGTTCTGATGCACCACCCCGGGCGTCGTGCTCAGGACGAGTGTGGACGGGTCGACACCCGTGGCCACCGTTTGCGTCGTGATGATCATCGGCACGATGACCACCGGAATGCGGCTGGTGCCCGGATCCCGGAACGGGTTGGTGCCGACGATCGCCCCGACATGG
Organism: Pseudomonadota bacterium; assembly: GCA_021845825.1. Lineage (GTDB taxonomy): Bacteria > Pseudomonadota > Gammaproteobacteria > Steroidobacterales > Steroidobacteraceae > 13-2-20CM-66-19. The sequence goes on from JAJZVF010000081.1 coordinate 12,374, forward strand.
TTCAGCCGGTCGCGGGCGGCGTGTGTCACGTCGAAGGTCCAAAGCGGCACGGTGTCCTGATCGCCGCGCAGGCCGCGCCGGCGGTTCTCGGCAAATCCCCGCGGGGCGAGACGCACCGGCGGACCGTAGCTGGTGAGGCTTCTTTGCTCGCTGCGCAGCGGCGCCTGTCGCAATCCCGCCGGGCGCCCGCGCAGCAAGCCCGGTCCCGGAAACACCATCACCGTCACGTTCTTGTCTGTCACCGGTCCGCGCGGCGCCGCGAGGGCCGCCGGCGCCAGCACGAGGGCGGCCGCCCCGCAGAGCAACGAGACGGAAAGCTTTCCGAACACTTGCATCGGCTTCTCCCCTCGAGAGTTGTTGTTACCGTCATAACGGGCGCCGATGCCTTCT
>JAJZVF010000082.1 GCA_021845825.1 Pseudomonadota bacterium
GTCAGCGCGGTACTCTGCAGATCGATGACGGTCGACGAGCGAATCGAGCGGCGTCTCGCCGAGATCCGCTGTGCGCTGATCGGTAAACAGGCCGAGGCGGAGGCGCCGGTGGCGGCGTACTGCGAGCGCCTGAACCGCCTGGTCAGCGCCATGCTCACCGAGTCGCGCGTCGGCCGGGCCTGATGCCGTGCATCGGTCGCTGCCGCCGGCGCCTTTGGGCCGGTCAAAGCAGCGGAATCATCAGCAGAGCGACGATGTTGACGATCTTGATGAGCGGGTTGATCGCCGGACCGGCGGTGTCCTTGTACGGGTCGCCGACGGTGTCGCCGGTGATGGCCGCCTTGTGGGCTTCCGAACCCTTGCCGCCGAAGTTGCCTTCCTCGATGTACTTCTTGGCATTGTCCCAGGCGCCGCCGCCGGTGGTCATGGAAACCGCGACGAACAATCCCGTCACGATGGTGCCGATCAACAGTCCGCCCAGTGCCCTGATGCCGGCTCCCGGGCCCATCAGGTAGTTCATCACCACCACCAGGACGATGGGCGTGAGGATGGGCAGGAGCGAGGGGATGATCATCTCGCGGATGGCGGCCCGGGTCAGCATGTCCACCGCGCGCGAGTAATCGGGCTTGGCGGTGCCCTCCATGATGCCCTTGATCTCGCGGAACTGACGGCGCACTTCGTTTACCACCGAGCCGGCCGCGCGGCCCACCGCCTCCATGGCGAGCGCGCCGAACAGGTAGGGGATCATGCCGCCGATGAACAGGCCGATGATGACCGCCGGGTCCGAGAGCGAGAAGGTCGTGAATTTGCCGGCCGCCTGCAGCCGGTCCGTGTAATCGGCAAACAGTACCAGCGCCGCGAGCGCCGCCGAGCCGATCGCGTAGCCCTTGGTCACCGCCTTGGTGGTGTTGCCCACCGCATCGAGCGGATCGGTGATATTGCGCACGTCCTCGGGCAGGCCCGCCATCTCGGCGATGCCGCCGGCATTGTCGGTGATCGGACCGTAGGCATCGAGCGCCACGATCATGCCCGTCATCGACAGCATGGCGGTGGCCGCGACCGCGATGCCGTACAAGCCCACCCCGTGCACGGCGCCGAGCTCGTACGAGCCCCAGATGGCCAGGCAGATCGCGATTACCGGCGCCGCGGTGGCCTTCATCGACACGCCCAGGCCGGCGATGATGTTGGTTGCATGCCCGGTCTGCGAGGCGGCGGCGATCTTGCGCACCGGACTGTAGTCGGTGGCGGTGTAGTACTCGGTGATCACGATCAGCGCGGTCGTGAGGGCGAGCCCGATCAACGAGCAGCCGAACAGCGCCAGCCCCCCCTCGGGCATCAGCGCGCGGGTAATGAAGTAGAATCCGACCGCCGACACCAGGCCGGCGACGACGACGCCCTTGTACAGGGCATTCATGATCTTGCCGCCTTCCTTCGTCGAGACGAAGAATGTGCCGATGATCGAGGAGACGATCGACATGGCGCCGAGGGCGAGCGGATAGACGACCGCGTCGAGCCCGACCGCACGCCCCTTGCCGCCGAACAGCAGTCCGCCCAGCAACATCGTCGCGACGACCGTCACGGCGTACGTCTCGAACAGGTCCGCCGCCATGCCGGCGCAGTCGCCGACGTTATCGCCGACGTTATCGGCGATAACCGCCGGATTGCGCGGGTCGTCCTCGGGTATGCCGGCCTCCACCTTGCCGACGAGGTCAGCGCCGACGTCCGCACCCTTGGTGAAGATGCCGCCGCCCAGACGCGCGAAGATCGAGATGAGCGAGCCGCCAAAGGCGACACCGACTATCGCGCGCAGCGCAGCCTGCTCGCCGACCATCTTCAGCAGGATCGCGAAGTAGCCGGCCACCCCGAGCAGGCCCAGGCCGGCCACCAGCATGCCGGTGATCGCGCCGCCGCGGAATGCCACGGCGAGCGCGGCGTTCAATCCCTGGCGGGCCGCCTCCGCGGTACGCACGTTCGCCCGCACCGAGATGTTCATGCCGATGTAGCCGGCGGACCCCGAGAGCAGGGCGCCGATGCCGAAGCCGGCGGCGGTCGCCCAGCCGAGGAAAAAGCCGAGGACCAGGAAGACCACGACCCCGACCGCCAGAATGGTCGAGTACTGGCGATTGAGATAGGCCTTGGCGCCGGAGCGCACGGCGGCGGCGATTTCCTGCATGCGGGCGTTGCCCGTCGGCAGGCGCAAAATGGCGGTCGTCGAGATCGCGCCGTACAGAATGGCAAGCAGACCGGCCGCGATCGCGGCCCAGAGCCACATGTTGGCAGACATCAGGTCATCTCCCCCGGTGAGAACAACGAAAGCGAAGTGATAAAGACGAAAAACTATAGCAAATCGGCCCCGCGGCGCCGCGCAGATCCGCCCGGTGCTGCGCTTTTGCACAAACGGGCGCGACCGACCGACCCGCCGGGCGCAAGCGCCCGGCGAACCGCACGCCGACCGGCGGACGTGTACGGCGCCCGCGCCGGGCGCTGCCCGAGCGAGGATGGCGCAGCGGGATCAGTCCGGTTCCGCTGCGCGGGGCGGGCGGTCATTGAATCTTGAATTCCTTGGTCAGCTTCCTGCGCACCCGCACACCCTTGATGTGCACATAATCCGGCAGCCCGTTGCGGTAGGGAGGATAGGCTTCCCCGGCCACGAGCGGCTCGAGATAACGGCGGCAGGCCTCGGTGATGGCGAATCCGTCGGGCGTGATGTACTCGCGCGGAACCTTCTTTTCGCGGTTGGCCACCTCGCCCAGGGGGACGTGGCCGATCGTCCATTTGTAGGGCCGTGAGCTTTTGCGGACGATGGTCGGCATGACGGCGTTGTGTCCCTTGAGCGCGAGGTCCACCGCCGCTTTGCCGACCGCATAGGCCTGCTCGACGTCCACCTTGGAGGCGATGTGGCGCGCGGAGCGCTGCAGGTAGTCGGCCACCGCCCAATGGTACTTGTAGCCGTGGCGCTGGCGGACCATGTCCGCCACGACCGGCGCGACGCCGCCGAGCTGGGTGTGCCCGAAGGCATCCTTGGTGCCCGCCTCGGCAAGAAAACGGCCATCGGCGTAGGCGGCCCCCTCGGAGACGGCAACCACGCAGTAGCCGTAATCGGTGACGCATTGCTTGACCCGCTCGAGGAAGCGCTCCGGATCGAACGGGATCTCCGGAAACAGGATGATATGCGGCGGCTCCCCGGGCCGACGGCCGGCGAGCCCGGCGGCGGCCGCGATCCAGCCCGCATGCCGTCCCATGACTTCAAACACGAATACCTTGGTCGAGGTGCGCGCCATGGAGGCGACATCCATCGCAGCCTCGCGCGTCGAGATGGCGATGTACTTGGCCACCGAGCCGAATCCCGGGCAGCAGTCGGTGTGCGGCAGATCGTTGTCGACGGTCTTCGGCACCCCGACGCAGATGATGGGGTAGCCCAGCGATTCTCCGATCTGCGATACCTTGTGCGCGGTGTCCATCGAATCGTTGCCGCCGTTGTAGAAGAAATAGCCGATGTCGTGCGCGCGGAACACCTCGATGAGTCGCTCGTACTCGGCGCGATTCTGCTCGATGCTCTTCAGTTTGAAGCGGGCCGATCCGAACGCGCCCCCGGGGGTGTGTCTGAGGCCGCGGATCACCGCCGGGCTCTCGCGGCCGACGTCGATCAAGTCCTCGGTCAGCGCGCCGACAATGCCGTCGCGGCCGGCGTAGATCTTGCCGATGTGTCTGGAGTGCCTCAGCGCGGTCTCGATGACCCCGCAGGCCGAGGCGTTGATCACAGCCGAAACTCCGCCCGATTGGGCGTAGAAGGCATTCTTCCGGGCAATCTTGTTCATTTGAGTGGGTCGCGGTGCGTGAGTATGCCTTGGGAGTGCTGCCTAAGGATAGCGCAGCGGCCGGCCTGTGCGCATGCGTCCAACGGCCCCTCGCCGCCGGGTTTGACCCCGCCGCGCGCGCCCGGTAGTGTTCTTCACCTTCCGCGGCATTCAAATTCAATTAGTACTACTCATGCGCATCGTCCTGTTGGGGGCCCCGGGTTCGGGGAAGGGCACGCAGGCTCAGCGGCTGGTCGAACGGCACGGGATCCCGCAGGTCTCCACGGGCGACCTGTTGCGCGCCGCCGCGGCCAAGGGCACGCCGCTCGGTCTGCAGGCCAAGGAGGCAATGGCGGCCGGCCGCCTGGTCGAGGACGAGATCGTGCTCGGCATGATCCGGGAGAGGCTGGCGGAGCCCGATACGGCAGGCGGGTTTATCCTGGACGGTTTTCCGCGCAATCTTGCCCAAGCGCACGCTCTGGACGGATTGCTGCGCCAGATCGGCCAGCCGCTCGATGCGGTGGTGCAGATGGCCGTCGATTACGCCGAGCTGTCTCGCCGCATCGCCGGTCGGCGTACGTGCTTGGACTGCGGTCGCGTGGTGAACCTGCTGACGTGCGCGCCCGGGGCCGCGCAGACTGAGCTGTGTCCGAAGACCGGCCGGCCGCACCGCCTGTTCCAGCGGCCCGACGACAACGAGGCCACGGTGGCCGAGCGGCTGCGGGTCTACGAGGCGCAGACCCGTCCCTTGGTCGACTATTATCGGGAACAGGGTCTGCTGCACAGCATCGACGCCGAGGGTGATATCGAGGCGGTCGCAAAGCGCCTGGACGCCGCCCTCGCGGGTCCTGCCGCCTGAGGCACCCGCCACGCGGATGAGAGCGGTCGGCCGCGCCTCTGCGACCGGCCCCCTGTGCGAGCGGACGTCCCCGCAAGAGACGGTCTGAATTCATTTCGGACCCGTCGGCGGCGATCAGTCGATCGGCACGCTCGCCCGCAGGGGCGCGGGCGGCTTCGCGCCAAATGGATTAAAGCGCTGCCAGCAGTCGCTCGCCGATCACCCCCCTGCGCCAGCCGCAAAGAACCGGAACATCCCGGCGGCCGTCGGCCAGCTGCTCGAGCTCGCGCCGGGTGACCAGCACTTCCGGACTCAGGCCGAGCTCGCTCGCCGCGGCCTGGTTGAGCGCGCCGAGCTTCTTCAACAGCGCGCCCTTGAGCGGATCGGGCCTGGCGCGGCCGGGCGGCGGCGGAGGCGGATCGGCAACGGCGGCCTCCCGGACGCATTCGAGCAGCTGCGCGGCGCAGTGCGTGACGAGGCCCGGGGGCATGTCCGGCACGGCGGCCAGTGCCTGCGGGGTGCGGGGCACGCGCAGGACGATCTCGCGCAGCAGCGCGTCCTCGAGGATCCAGCCGCGAGGACGGTCTCTTTCCATGGCCCGACGCTCCCGCCAGGCGGCGAGCAGCCGGAGGAGGCGCTCCCTGCCCGGATCGAGGCCGGCGAGTCCCTTCAGACGCCGCCAGGCATCCTCCGGCCGCACACCGAGGCTGCTCGCGTCGTCGAGCGCGGCAAGCTCCTCGGCGAGCCAGTCGAGCCGGCCAAGCCGCTCGAGCCGCTCGGTGAGAGCATCCTTGAGCGGCAGCAGGTACCGCACATCGTCGAGCGCGTACTCGATCTGCTCCGGGGAGAGCGGCCGGCGGGACCAGTCCGTGCGGGTATGCGCCTTGGGCAGCTCGTGCCCGAGCAGGCGGCGCACCAGCTCGCCATAGCCGATCTGCGCCGCCTCTCCGGCAAGCGCGGCGGCAATCTGCGTATCGAACACGGGCCGGACCATGCCGGCGATCGGCAGCAGCACCTCGAGGTCCTGTCGAGATGCGTGCAGCACTTTGCTCACGCTCGCATCGCCCAGCACCTGCGCCAGTGCGGACAGATCCGGCACGGCAATCGGGTCGAGGCAGGCGGCCCACCCGGGCGCGGACACCTGCAGCAGGCACAGTTGCGCCCTATAGGTGCGCTCACGCAGAAATTCAGTGTCGAGTCCGATGGCTGACTGCGACGCGAGACGCGCGGCCATTTCATCGGCGGCGGCAGCAGTGGTGGCGATCGAGTGCAATGAGACGGGTTCCTGACCGGTACAATTCGCCCCAATTATGCACGTACACATCCTGGGCGTTTGCGGTACCTTCATGGGCGGCATCGCCGCAATCGCCCGCGAGGCCGGTCACCGCGTCACCGGCGCGGACCACAACGTGTATCCGCCCATGAGCACGCAGCTCGAGTCGCTCGGCATCGAGCTGACCGATGGCTACGGGCCCGGGCAGCTCGACCCGCGGCCGGACGTGGTCGTCGTGGGCAACGTGATGACCCGCGGACAGCCGGTCATCGAGGCTTTGCTCGACCGCGGCATTCCGTACGCATCCGGTCCCGAATGGTTGGCCCGCGAAGTGCTCCGGGACCGCTGGGTGCTCGCGGTGGCGGGCACGCACGGCAAGACCACGACGACCTCCATGTTGGCGTGGATGCTGGAGCGCGCCGGCCTCGAGCCCGGTTTCCTGATCGGCGGTGTGCCGGAGGATTTCGGCACGAGCGCGCGGCTCGGCCGCGGGGCGTGCTTCGTGATCGAGGCGGACGAGTACGATACCGCCTTTTTCGACAAGCGCGCCAAGTTCGTCCACTACCACCCGCGCACCGTCATTCTGAACAACCTCGAATACGACCACGCGGACATCTATCCCGACGTCGCCTCGATTCAGCGCCAGTTCCATCACCTGGTACGCACCATCCCTGGGTCGGGTCTCATCGTTTGGAATGCCGGCGACGCGCGCCTCAGGGAAACCCTGGCAATGGGGTGCTGGACGCCGCGGGAGGCGTTTTCACGCGCAGCACTGCCGGAGGCGCAGTGGACGGCGCGCCCGGCCGCCGGCCGGTCCGACTATTGCGCCTTCGAGGTGTTGCAGAGCGGGCGAGCGCGCGGGAGAGTGCAGTGGGGCCTGATGGGGGCGCACAACATGGAGAACGCACTGGGCGCGATCGCGGCCGCGCGCCACGCCGGCGTGACAGTTGAGAGCGCCATCGAATCCCTCGGGACGTTCCAAGGGGTTGCCCGCCGCATGCAGCTGCGCGGCGAAGTGAACGGCATCCGTGTGTATGACGACTTCGCCCATCATCCCACGGCGATCGCCACGACCGTGGACGGCCTGCGGCGGCGCGTCGGCGCGGCGCGGATCATCGCCGTGCTCGAGCCGCGCTCGAACACCATGCGCATGGGAGTGCATCGGGACAAGCTGGCCGGCGCGCTCGCAGCGGCGGATGAAGCCTGGCTGTACCTGCCGGCGGACCTCGGCTGGGATGCGGCGCCGGTGCTGGGTGCGCTGGGCGCGCGCGCCCATGGCCGAAGTGACGTGGATGCGCTGGCGAAGGACCTCGCCCGCTCACTGCGGCCGGGCGATCATGTGCTCATCATGAGCAACGGCGGCTTCGGCGGGCTGCATGGCAAGCTCCTGGCGCAACTCGGCGCATCAGGGGGAACTGGTGCGGTATGACGCGGTGCGCCGCGCGTAGAACCACCGCAGTGCGAAACCGAGCGGCACGGTCCAGGCGAGCACCAGCCAGCCGGTGAATCCGTCGTGGCGGCTGAGCAGGAAGCGCAGCGGCGAGGCAAGGTCGGGAGCGGACAGGCCATGCACGACCAGCATGACCCAAACCCAGCCGGCGTGCAGGCCCATGCTTGCGGCGGTATTGCCCGTGAGCGAGCGGACGAGCGCGAGGACCACGCCGACGGCGGTGAGGCACAGGAATGCGTCGGCGATGCCGAGCGGATGGGCAAACTCTCGCAGGGTGGCCGCGAGCAGCGCCATGCCGCTCCATGGATTGACCGCCGCCGGCGGGATATGCGCCACACCGAGGAAGTGGGTCCACGAGTACACCACCGAGGTGAGCGCGATGGCGAGGAGCGTGCCGGACTCTCGTTGAATGCCGGCGAACATCGCTCCGCGCAGCGCGGTCTCCTCGATGAGTCCGACGGCCAGGCCGCTCAGCAGCCGCTTGGCGATGAGCCCGGCGAGCGCAGCGCCGCCCAGCCGTGCAGCCCGCTGCCAGTCGAGCAGGCCAAGCAGGGCCATGCTCGCCACGACAAGTGCCATGGTGAGCACGCCGATCAGCAGCCCGAGCGAAAGCTCGCGCAGGTAGACGCGCCGTGGTGCGCCGAACCCCAGGCTCGCTCGGTCCCCAAGGCGCAGCCGGCGCGCGACCAGCAAAAACCCCACGAGAAATCCGAGCATGCCGATCCGCTCGCCGATGCGAGGGAAGGGGAAATCGAAATGCGGATGCAGGAGCAGCCAGGCCGGATAGCTGAAGACGGCCATACAACCGAGACTGAAGGCAATGAGCAGCAGGAACCACGCGAAGGCGCGCATCGTGAGAGCATCCTCGGGCTGCGGACACCGGCCGGACTTGAAGCCGACGGGCACCGGGGCACGCACTCTAACCCGGATTATTCAGGAACGGCACGGTCATTCGGCGGGGCCGCGCTGCCTCACCGGGTCAGAGCGTGTAAATAATGCGGGGTGAGGCGAGGCGCTGCGTAAATCTGCATGAACGCGCGCGTTTCGGGTCTGGAAATCCGCCTCTGAACGTTCCGACAATGAGGTCACGGCCCGCCGGGGTCATTGCCAATGGGAGTGCGCCATGCAAGACAGCCAAGCTGACAAAGACCTCAGAGCCGGGGAGACGCTCAAGGCGCTCATCCAGGGTCTCGATCCCCGCAGCGGGGAGGCGCTGCCCGCCGAGTCGGTGCTGCAGCGGGCCGAGGTGCTGCGGGCGCTGCTCGCCGCGGTCGCCGCGCTCGAGCATTCGGCCGCCCGCGCGCAGCGGCGGTCGCTGTTGCCCGCCAATGTGGGACGCACCTGGACCGACGAGGAGGAAAGCAAGCTCGTCACGGCGTTCAAGTCGGGGGAGGCGCCGGAGGCGATCGCCCGCAGGCACCGACGCACTCTGCGCGCCATCGAAGCGCGCCTCGAGAGACTGGGCCTGCTCAGGGCCGATCAGCGGGTCACGCGCGGCGGATTCCCGGGCGTCTCCGACGCGCTGGGCGTCGGGTCGGCGCGCGCTCTGACGGGCAGACACCGGGCTATACTTGCGGGCAAGAAGCCCCAGTCCCGCCACAGGCAGGCGGTCCCCAGGTGACAACGCGCAGCCGACTCCCGCCGGAGAGCTCTGCGGAATGTGAGCATGCAATGCGGGATGAGCAAAGATGACCGAGTCGGTGCGAATCGAGGCGCAAACCCTGATACGGCGGCTCGCGGCCCGAATCCTCGGCGAGTACGCGCCGCCGCGCCTGCGCCACGTGGACGAGCTCCTCGCGCAGCTCGCGGATGCGAGTACGCGACAGTCCGCGGCCGGGCAGTGGACTCGTCTGGCCGCCGACATCTCGCAAGCGCTCGCCAGCGGCGGCGTGGATCGGTTCCTGCGCCTGGCGCCCATTGCCAAAACGCTCCATCCGCGCATACGCAGCCACTCCCGGGGCTACCTGCGCCATGTGCTCGGGTCGGAGCGCTGCTCGCCGCAGCTGCAGCTGGCGTTGACCGAGTCGCCGGTCGGCAAGCCGCTGGTCAATCCGCATTATCCGTTGAGCAGCCCCCTGCTCATCCAGCACGGTTATCACCTGATCCGCCTGCTCGAGGCGACGCAGCTCGACCTGACGGCGCTGCGGCTGATCGTCGATTTTGGCGCGGGCTACGGCGGCTTCTGCCGCCTCCTGTGCAACATCGGTTATCGCGAGAAATATCTCATCTGGGACCTGCCTGTCATGTGCGCGCTGCAGCGCTTCTATTTGCGCAACGTGTTTCCGCGGGCCGACGGTGCGGCACCGTCGAATATCGGCTGGCTCGCCTCGGCAGACCCGGGCGCGCGCGATAGCGTGCTGCGCAACGCCGCCGAGCGTGCGCCGTCCCTTTTCGTTGCCACCTGGTCCCTCAGCGAGACGCCGCCGGCGGTTCGCGAGCAGGTCGTGCCGGCTCTGCAAGGTTTCACTCATGTACTGCTCGTCTATCAGAGAGCTTTCGGCGAAACCGACAACGTCGCCTGGTTTGGGGCGCTGGAAAAAGGTTTGCGGCAATTTCACTGGCGCCATTTTGAATGTCCCGTGTATCGCAACAACTTCTATCTGATCGGCACGAAAGCCGCCTGAGGTTAGGCGGCTTTCGAGGAGCGGACCGGCGGCACGGCGCGTTGCGGCCGCTGCTTTCCGCTCTGCTGTGCCGGCACCGATCCCCATGAGCTCCATCCTGTTCTACGACCCTCTTTGTGCTCATCCCTACGATTCCGATACCCTGCGGCGGCAGGCGATGGGCGGGGCCGAGGCCGCCGTGGTCCGGGTGGCCGACGCGCTCGATGCGCTGGTCGTCCAGCACAACCGTACGGTGGCCAGCGGCCGTTACCTTCCTCCGGCCCGCGATGCCGATGTCGGCTGTGTCATCATCAACCGCGATTCGCGCGCCTTGCCGGTGGTGCACGCACTGTATCCGAATGCGCGCGTGCTGCTGTGGCTGCACGACAGAATGCGGCCGGGCTCGCGGCGCGCCCGCTGGCTGGCCTCGACCGCCGGCCTGCTGCGCGATCTCGATGCGCGCATCGTCTGCGTGTCGGATACCCAGCGTCAGGCCGTGGAGGCGACGTTGCGCTGGACAAAGGCGGGTGAGCACCTCACCGCGTGCACGATTTACAATCCGATAGACGAGGGGCTGCATCCGGACGGCACGCCCATCGACGAGCGCAAGCTGGTGTTTTTCTCCTCGCCCAACAAAGGGCTGAGGTTCACACTCGATGCATTCGATGCCCTGCGGCGGCGGATGCCGGACCTGCGGCTCGTCGTCGGCAACCCGGGGTACAAGGACGGTGGGGTCGGCCGCGCCCGCGGCGTCGAGTTTCTGGGCCCGCAGCCGCAGCCGCGCATACATGCCGAGGTGCGCACGGCGCTGTGCACGTTCTTTCCCAACTTCGTCCTGCCGGAAACCTTCGGCCTGGTGTTCGCCGAGTCCAACGCCCTCGGCACGCCCGTGCTCACCCACGACTGCGGCGCCGCGCGGGAGGTCCTCGCGGATGAGCGGCAGATACTGCCGGTCACGGCCGCGAAGCGCCTCTACGAGGGGCTGCTTGGCGGGTGTGCGCCGCGCTGCCGCGCGGTGCCGGCGCGCCTCGCCGCCCGGCTGGGCCTGTTTGACGAGTACCTGCAGCGGATCCGCGCCTGGCGTTCAGGGCAGCGTCCGGTGACCGGCCCCGATCCGCGCTTCCGGCTGTCGGCCGTGGCGCAGCGCTGGCGGGAGGTGCTGGCGCGTTGAGTGGCCGGTCGAGGCCGGCGCTGCTCAGGCGGCGGAAACGGCTCCCCGGGCGGGCATGTCGAGCCAACACACTTCTGTGGCGATGGAGCCGTCGGGTTTCAGCTCGAGCGTCCGATAAGCCGGCGGACTGCGGTCGAGCACAAATTGCTCGGCGCGAGGCAGGAACTGCGCGCAGGTGGAGGGGGTCGCGAGCAGCCGCACGTCGTTGCGCAGTGCATCGAAGGTCTGATGCACGTGGCCCCAGGTGATGGCGCGCACGTTGACATGGCGATCGATGACCGAGAAGAAATCCTGGGCGTTCGAGAGCCCGACCTGATCCAGCCAGCCGCAGAGCATGGGCACCGGGTGATGATGCAGGCACACCAGCGCGTGGCGCTTGCCGGCAGTGGCGAGCGCCTCATCCAGCGCCGAGAGGGCCGCTGCGGACAAGGCGCCGCCGGCACGACCGGGGACGACGCTGTCGAGCAGCACGATGCGCCAACCTCCCAGATCGACATGACCGCCGGTCACGAATGGACTGCAGGACAGCTCCCGATGCATCGCTTCCGGACGGTCGTGGTTGCCCGGCAGACACAGCACCGGCAGCTGCATCGAGCCAAACATCCGCCGCACGTGCGCATAGCCGCCCGCATCGTCCTGTACCAGATCGCCGGTGAGCAGCAGCGCATCGGGAGGCCATGCCCCTCGCCGGGCGTGCTCGAGCACTGCCGAGAGCGAGGCGAGCGTGGGCACATCGCGCAGCCGGCCGCTTTCCTCGGCGAACAGGTGCAGATCCGTGAATTGAGCCAGGCGCACAGTGCTCATGCGGCGGAGGGTAGCAGAGTTGCACTATGGGACGACCATGAACTGGGTCGCGCCCGATGCAGGCTGTTTGTGAGCCGCTGGGCGGACCTGCTTCGCTTCAGGCGTCGCCCGGGACAGATGTAAAACCCAATCGGCCCGGTCGATCGGCCGGCGCTGCGCAGCCCTGCGCCCGCTCGGGGCCTCGGGAAACGGCGATTGAGCATTGGGCGCCGCTAAGGGACAATGCGGGCGTCTTATCCATTCAAGGTCGCGCGGGGGCGGTATCTTCGACGTCTCCGGGCAGAAATACGGCCGCCGCGGGCGGCTCGGGAATGACCTCCAGGAAAGGCTGTTTGCCGAAAGGACCATTTTGATGAGCACACGCCGAGAGCTGGCCAATTGTCTGCGGGCGCTGTCGATGGACGCGGTGCAGAGGGCGAATTCGGGGCATCCTGGGATGCCGCTGGGGATGGCGGATATCGCGCAGGTACTGTGGGGGG
>JAJZVF010000001.1 GCA_021845825.1 Pseudomonadota bacterium
CCGAGGATATGACCGCGCTCGACGCCGCGAGCGCACTGCCGCCGGAGTATCCGGGGTGGATGATCGAGTTCCAGCACGCCCGCTCGCGGGTACCGGAGCCGCCGAAGCCGTAGCAGCGGTCCCAGCCCCCACGACCTCACGACGATCTGTGGGTTGACGCATGAAGTGAGATCTCCACACATTTAAAATCAATGGCTTATGCGCGCAGATGCAGCGTAAGCTGAGGCCAATTCACCCCATAAGATGAGATTTTCGACATTAGATTTACGCATAAGGTGAGATTTTCCACCCTGCTGGCGCCCATATCCCACAAAATCGGATATTGTGGGATATGACCTCGGAAGCGGGTATATTCCGTATCCCACAATCATGGACATTGTGGGATACGCGAGATGTCCACGCTTTCCGTGCCTCACGAACGGGCGCTCTCTTTGCTGCTCACCGAGCTGCAAAACTCTGCCGAGCAGCAGCCAGAGGCATTGCTTGGCTCACCCGGGACCCTGGCTGAGCGCACCAATGCGACCGGCACCCGCTTCTGGGTCCACCGGTATTCAGACGCTGCCGGTCGACGCCAGGAAGTCTATCTGGGCAAGGCCGATGAACCGGCGGTGATCGCTCGTGTTGCCAACCTGAGCGAGCGGATTAGGCGGGCAAATGACGCCATCGCCAGCGTCAGATTGCTCGCGCGGGCGGGATTCGCCACCGTTGATCGCAAAGCATTTGCCACCTTGGTGAGTTTACACAACCATGGCCTGTTCCGAGCGGGAGCGCTATTGGTTGGATCTCACGCCTACGGCGCGTTGCTCAACGTGCTTGGAGTGCGCGCAGTGGCATATTCAACCGAAGACGTGGACATAGCACGTCGTGAGCAGCTCGCCATCTCTCGTGTTCCGCCTTTCATTGACATGCTTCGCGAGACGGGTCTCGATTTCTTTCCCGTCCCTGCGCTTCATCGGCGCGCCCCGTCTACGTCCTTCGCGGAGCGAGGCGGCTCTCGTCTGCGGGTCGATCTGCTCGTACCGTCACCGAATAGCGATTATCCGACAATTCCGGTTCCTGAGCTCGGGGCGCACGCAAAAGGACTGCCATACTTAGCCTATCTGCTCGGCGTATCTCAGGAGGTTCCTATTCTCAGCCCTCACGGAGTCGTGATGGTGCGGGTACCTGTGCCGGAACGTTTCGCGGTACACAAGCTCATCGTCTCGCAGCTCAGGGCCGGGGTAAGCACTAAGCCCGAAAAGGACTTGAGGCAAGCGGGAACGATGGTCGAAGCCGTCACTGAGCGCTTTCCGAACGCGGTGGCTGACGCGCTTGCTGCGGTTCCGAAAAGCGCGAATCGCTATGTGACCCGAGCCATCAAAGCACTGGAACGTCACCTCCCGTTTTCGGCCGAAAGTGCCTGGGACGAGTTACGAACGGCGCAGATTCGCAAAGCATGATGCATTTGCGCTCCTTCGGACAAAACTTGTTGGGCACCGTCAACCACGAGCACAACGGGCGCTGCGCATCAATGGGCATATTGGACCCAGCCAAAACTGGCGGGAGCTTTCGCCCCGCCACAATATGCTCAATCAAGTGCCCTAATCAGTCAGACAGATCTCACCCCGAAACTCCATTTCGCCTGAAGTCTCAGCTTATGGGGTCAAAATCTCACCTTATGGTGTCACCCACACACAATCCCCCTGATGGCATCGCCCACACCGTCAGCCGCACTTGGAGTCGCCGCAATTCAGACAGGTCATGCAGCCATCCATCATGACGACCGCGGCGGTGCTGCATTTGGCGCAGAGCTGCGCGCCCTCGGGGAAGCTCGACTTAGCGAACGCATCGGTCTGGCGGGCACGCGCCTCGTATTCCGCCCGCTTCTCGTCCACCAGGCGCTGCTGATGCTCGTCGAGCTGCGGCTTGCGCAGCAGGCCGATCGTCTGCAGGTGCCGCTCGATGACGTAGCCGAGCTCCGCGATGATGGAAGGCATGAACTTCCCGCCCGGCTGCCAGTAGCCGCCGCGGGGATCGAACACTGCCTTGAGCTCATCGACCAGGAAAGTGACATCACCGCCCTTGCGGAATACGGCGGAGATGATGCGCGTCAGCGCCACGATCCACTGGAAGTGATCGAGGTTCTTGGAATTGATGAAGATCTCGAACGGCCGGCGCTGCTCGAACTCCGTGTCCTCGTTGAGCACGATGTCGTTGATGGTGACGTACATCGCGTGATCGGAGATCGGAGTCTTGATCTTGTAGGTCGAGCCGACCAGCACCTCCGGACGCTCGAGCTTCTCGTGCATGCGTATGACCTGCGCCAGGTGGCCGTGCTTGTCGCGCACCGTCTGTCCGACTGCGGCCGGTGGCGCAGGCGGCGGTGAAGCAGGCGGGACGGCCGCCGGCACCGCGGCGCTCTTGGCGCTTGCAGCGGGTTTGTCCTCGGGTTTCTGCACATCGTACTTGACGATCTTGCGTTCGATCTTGATGGTCATGATGCGGCTCTCCTGAAGCTGATGGCGCAAGTGCTCTCTACGGCGCTTCAGTAACGCCCATAGTATCCGTCGCGCAGCGCATCGAACAAATTCGCGGCCGTGTGCATCTCGCCGTCATATTCAATTTCCTCGTCGCCGCGCGCCTCGACCACCGTGCCGTCATCCAGGGTGAATTTGTAGACCGTGTTCTTCAGGTCCTGCTCCTTGACCAGCACGCCCTGGAAGGCCTCGGGATTGAAGCGGAAGGTGGTGCAGCCTTTCAGGCCCTGCTCGTGTGCATACAGGTATATGTCCTTGAACTTCTCGAACGGGAAATCCGTCGGCACGTTCGCAGTCTTGGAGATCGACGAATCCACCCACTTCTGCGCCGCCGCCTGCACGTCGACATGCTCTTTCGGCGTGATTTGGTCGGAAGCGACGAAGTATTCCGGCAGTCTGTCCGATTCGTCCGTGCCGCCGGGCTCGGCCCGGGGATTCACCAGCTCCCGATAGGCGAGCAGCTCGAAGGAATAGACGTCGATCTTTTCCTTGGTCTTGCGACCCGGCCTGATCACGTTGCGGAAATAATGGTGCGCGAACGAGGGCTCGATGCCGTTGGACGCGTTGTTCGCCAAAGACAGCGAGATAGTGCCCGTGGGCGCGATGGAGGTGTGATGCGTAAACCGGGCGCCTGTCTCGGCGAGTTTTTCCACGAGCTCCGGTGCCGCCTCGGCCACCCGCTGCATGTATCGACTGTAGCGGGCGTGCAACAGCCGGCCCGGGATCCGCGCCCCGGCCCGCCAGCCGTCGCGCGCCATCTCCGGGCGTTTGCGCAGCATTTCGGCGGTGACCGTGAATTCCTCGGTCATGATGGGTGCCGGGCCCTTCTCGCGGGCGAGTTCCAGCGCCTCCTCCCAGCCGGCGATCGCCATCTCGCGTGAAACGTCCTCGGTGAACTTCAGCGACTGCGGGGAGCCGTACTTCATGCCGAGCAAAGTCATGGCGCTACCCAGGCCGAGGAAGCCCATCCCGTGACGGCGCTTGCGCCGGATCTCCTCGCGCTGCTTCTCGAGCGGCAACCCGTTTATCTCCACCACGTTGTCGAGCATGCGGGTGAAGATCTTCACCACCTCGCGGTATTCGGCCCAGTCGAATTCCGCCGCAGCCGAAAATGGCCGATGCACGAACCGGGTCAGATTGATCGACCCCAGCAGGCATGCACCATAAGGAGGCAGGCACTGCTCGCCGCACGGATTGGTGGCGCGGATGTTCTCGCACCACCAGTTGTTGTTCATCTCGTTGGCACGATCGATGAGAACGAAGCCCGGCTCGGCGAAATCGTAGGTGGAGGTCATGATGACATCCCACATGCGCCGCGCCGGCAATGTCTTGTAGACCTTGCAGGCCACCAGACCCTGCTCGTTGACGACGTAGTTCTCGTGCACCGGCCATTCACGCCAGATGAATCTGGCCGGATCGCTCAGCGCGGGCTTTTCCTCTTCGTACTCCTTGCGCGACAGTGGAAATGCGAGCTTCCAGTCACGGTTCTCCCGCACCGCCTGCATGAATTCGTCGGTGATCAGCAGCGACAGGTTGAATTGGCGCAGGCGGCCGCTCTCGCGCTTGGCACGGATGAATTCCATTACATCGGGATGGCCGACGTCGAAGGTGCCCATCTGCGCCCCCCGCCGGCCGCCAGCGGACGAAACGGTAAAACACATCTTGTCGAAGATATCCATGAAGGAAAGCGGACCCGAAGTGTAGGCACCTGCACCTGACACGTAGGCGCCGCGCGGACGAAGCGTCGAATGCTCATATCCGATGCCACAGCCCGCCTTGAGCGTGAGCCCGGCCTCGTGCACTTTGCTCAGGATGTCATCCATGGAGTCATGAATCGTTCCTGACACCGTACAGTTGATCGTCGAGGTCGCCGGCTTGTGCTCCAGCGCTCCGGCATTGGAGGTGATGCGGCCGGCGGGGATGGCGCCGCGGCGCAGCGCCCACAGAAAGCGCTCGTACCAGTGGTCGCGCACCTCTTCGCGCTCTACGTCGGCGAGGGCACGAGCGACCCGCTTGTACGTATCGTCCATCGTCTTGTCGATGGGCGTGCCGTCTTTCGCGGTGAGCCGGTATTTCTTATCCCAGATGTCCAAAGACGCTTCCTGGAACGGAATGGCGTCGATGTCCTTCGGTTCGATCTTCACGACAGTATTCATTGTCCGCGGTGCTCCAAGTGCTTGCACACCGGATCACAGGGGATACGGGCGATGCGGGAAACGCCGAGCAAAGCGGCCGGGTGCACCGGAACGTCGCCACAGCCTGTATCCCCCCTGAGCCTCCCCGACCGCGCGATCCGTTACCGCCTTCTCGGCGAGCACAAGATCTTGTGTCGGGGTAAAGAGCCTAATGAGCGCCCCGGCAAGCGTCAAGATGTCGCACAGTGGATGCTCGAACTATAAAATATCCTTTAAAACAATGTCTTAGGTAAATACCAGCCGTGACATGCGGATGATTTTTTTTCGTTTCTGGATTCCTTGTTGTGACGACCGATCGCAATATCTTGTAGTAGGGCACAGGTTATGCACAAAACACCCCCAGGCAGCGCCCACGGCCGAGCCAGGCGAGGCTATGCATGGGTCGGCGTGCCCTGGTCCCGGGTTGGCGAGGCAACAGGCCGGCCTCCCTTAAGAGATCTGTCCCGGAGACGCCTGACGGGACCTTCAGGATGAAGAGCATCTGCGTCGGCCTCTCGCGGCGCCGGCGCTTGAAATCTTCCAGGACGCCCACAAATGTCATTCGACAACATTAGTGGGCGGCAACGCCTGGCACTATGGCAGACTGGAGGTTAGATCATGACTGTCGTTCGCTATCAGCCCTGGACTCTCTTCGATCGCCTGCAACGCCAACTCGATCAGGCTCTTTCGGTGGAGGCCGGCGAGACAGCTGATGGGGCGGAAATTTCCTGGATTCCGCAGGTCGATATCCGCGAGGAGCCTGAGCGTTTCGTCGTGCTGGCCGACGTGCCCGGTGTCGAGCCCAAGGACATTCATATCACGGTCGACAAGGGTGTGCTGACGATCCGCGGGGAGAAGCACGCGCGCGAGACACAGCAGCCCAACGGCTGGCAGCGCCTGGAGCGCCGTAGCGGCTCGTTCCTGCGCCGCTTCACGCTCCCGGAGGGTGCCAATCCGGATGCGATCGCGGCCAAGCACGTCCATGGCGTGCTGGAAGTAACCATTCCCAAGCAACCTCAGGTGCGGACGAGGCGGATCGAGGTCGAGGCAGCCTGACGCCCCTCGGATGTTCGCGGAACCCCGTTTCCGGACCCGGGCCGGCGGACCTTGCCGGTCCGGGGTAAAATTCGGGGGCCGATACGCCGCGCCTGCCCCAGGTTGACGTAGATGCGGCGGCCGGATTCCTGAGCCGATTGACTCAGGCGCCGGATAGACCTCAACCTGCGTGGCGGGGAGGACTGTGAATGGTCGGTGAGCCGATGAACATCTGCGTGTTGGGCGGAACCGGCTTCGTCGGAACCGCCCTCGTCAACCGGCTGGCACGGGACGGACACTGGGTCGTGGTGCCGACCCGCAATCCTGAGCATGGCCAGCATCTGCGCGTGCTGCCCACTGTGGAGTTGGCAACGGCCAACGTGCACGACCCGAGCGCGCTCGACCGCCTGGTCACCGGCATGGACGCGGTCATCAACCTGGTCGGCATTCTCAACGAGCACGGCCGTTGCACTTTCCAGCTGGTGCACGCGGCGCTCGCGCAGAAGCTGGTCGCCGCTCTGAAGGCCGCGCGGGTGCGGCGGCTGCTGCAGATGAGCGCGCTGGGTGCCGATACCGGCGCCCCCAGCCGCTATCTGCGCTCCAAGGGCGAAGCCGAGGCGCATATCCGCGCAGCCGCCGCACACCTGGATTTCACCATCCTGCGTCCGTCGGTCATCTTCGGTCCCGGCGATTCGCTCACCAACCGGTTCGCGAATCTGCTGCGCCTTTCCGGCGGTTTTCTGCCGCTCGCCCGCCCCCAGGCGCGCTTTTCGCCGGTGTACGTGCACGACGTCACGGAAGCTTTCGCTCGCGCGCTGAGCGACCGCAAGACCCACGGCCAGAGCTATGAGCTCTGCGGCCCGCAGGTGATGACTCTCGAGCAGCTCGTGCGCACCACCGCGCAGGCGGCGGGCCTGCGCTGCCTGCTCTTGGGGCTCCCCGACCCGATCGGCCGGCTGCAGGCGGCGCTGCTCGGCGCGTTGCCCGGCAAGCCGCTGACACTGGACAATTTCCGCTCGCTTACCCTTGACAGTGTCTGCGCCGACTCCGGATGCGAGCGCCTCGGCATCGCCCCGCGCACGATGGCGCAGATCCTGCCCGGCTATCTTCCTTCGCCGGCGACCCCGGGAAATTCACGAGCAATGGCGTGACCATTCCCTTCCCCCGCGCCGCGTTCGTCCGCTTCATGAGCCGCCGGTAAACCGCCGGCCCCTCAGGTAAGCGCCTGGATGGCCGCCAAGCGCTTCTCGCGCAGCTTCTCGCCGATCGCGGCGCCCGCAAGCCCCTGACGCTCCGCTCCCGAGAGGCTGACCGCCGCCGCCGCCGAGCGCATGCGCCGCAGGTATCGGCCCTGGGGGTAGGGTTGGGCCTCGAGGCCAGCGCGTCCGCGGGCATCGGCTTCGCACGCCCAAAGCAGCTCATCGAAGCGCTCGGGCCGCCGGAAAGCGTCGGTCACCTCAAGCAGCCTGAGCGCCGCGGCCGGCCGCAGCTCCTGCGCCCGATGTACCAGCGTGTGATGACGCGCGGTGAGCAGCGCGAGGTCACGATATTCGTTCGGCACCTTAAGCCGCGCACATAGCGCTTCGATCGCGGGCACGCCTCCTTCCTCGTGACCATGGTGGCTCGGCCAGCGCTCGGGCGCGGTGAGTGCCTTGCCCAGATCGTGCGTCAGGACCGCAAACCGGACGGTCGAGGGCAGACCGGCCCGGGCCGCCCAGCGAAGCGCCAGCATGACGTGCATGCCCGTATCGACTTCCGGATGCCACTTCGGCGGCTGCGGGACCCCGAAGAGAGCGTCCACCTCGGGAAAAATAAGCCGCAGCGCACCGCATTCGCGCAGGGTCTCGAAGAACACCTCGGGACGGGCTTCCCCGAGCGCACGCTCGGTCTCCTGCCAGACCCTCTCCGGCACCAGCGCTGCGAGTTCCCCGGATTCGGCCATCCGGCGCATCAGCGCAATGGTCTCCTCCGCCACGGTGAAGCCGAGTTCCGCGTATCGGGCAGCGAAACGCGCCACACGCAGCACCCGCACCGGATCTTCGATGAAGGCCTCCGACACGTGGCGCAGCAGGCGGACTTCGAGGTCCCGCCGTCCCCCGTAAGGGTCGATGATCTCGCCCGAGGCACTTTCGGCCATCGCGTTGATGGTCAGATCGCGCCGCCGCAGGTCCTCTTCCAGCGTCACCTCCGGAGAGAATCGGGTCTCGAACCCCCGGTAGCCCGGCGCCACCTTGCGCTCCAGGCGAGCGAGCGCGTATTCCTCGCGGGTTTTCGGATGCAGAAACACGGGGAACTCCCTGCCCACGGGCACATAGCCCTGGCGCTCGAGATCCTCCGGGCGCGCCCCGACCACCACCCAGTCGCGCTCCTTGACCGGCCGCCCGAGCAGCCGGTCCCGCACCGCACCGCCGACCAAGTACACTTGCATACACGCATGGTAACTCAGTCGCCCTCATCCCCTCCCGGGAATGCTCGCCGCACTCAGCCGCCTCGCGCGAGGCCGCGAACCGCGCGGCTGGCCGTCGTGCTCACAGCGCTCGCCGCGCTGTCCGGCTGCGCGAGCACGACGTACCTGTGGCAGGCGGCGAGCGGTGAATGGCATGTCCTGCACGGACGCAAACCCATCATAGACGTGATCGACGAGCCGCAAGCGTCCGAGGCGCTGATCCGAGAGCTGGCCTACGTCCGGGAAGCCCGCCGCTTCGCCTCGCAGCAGCTGGGATTGCCCAACAACGACAGCTACCGCACCTATGTCAACCTCCACCGCCGATACGTGGTCTGGAACGTCGTTGCCGCACCCGAGTTCTCCGTCAAACCGAAGCAGTGGTGCTTCCCGTTCGCGGGCTGTGTGGCCTACCGGGGGTACTTCCATGAGCGCAGCGCGCGGAATTTCGCCAAGACATTGAAGCATCAGGGCTATGACGTCGTGGTCGAGGGAGTGCCCGCCTATTCGACCCTTGGGAAGCTTCCCGATCCGGTCATGAGCACAATGATGCGCTACGGGCGCGAAGAGCTGGCGGCAATGATCTTCCACGAGCTGGCCCACCAGCTGCTGTACGTGGAGAACGATTCCCGGTTCGACGAAGCATTTGCCATGACCGTCGAGAATACCGGAATGAAACGTTGGCTCGAGTACCTCCACCAGCCGCAGCGCTTCGTGCAGTTCGAGCGTGAAAGCGACGCCGCCCGGCAATTCGCCGCGCTGCTCAGATACACGCGCAACCGGCTGGCGAAAGTGTATGCCTCGGGAATTCCGCCACGGCAGATGCTGCGGAAAAAGCAAGCGTATTTCGCGCGCCTGGCGCAGCACATCCGCTCGCTCGAGCGCCGCCTGGGGTTCGATTCGCCCGTCTACGACAAATGGATCGCCGAGGGAATGAACAACGCCGACTTGGCCTCCGTGGGCACGTACTACGACTGCCTGCCGGGTTTCGAGCGGCTGCTCCGCAGGGAAGACGGCAACTTACCGCGCTTCTACGCGGCGGCGCGCCGCCTGGCGCACGAGCCTAAGGCCGAGCGGGATCGGCGGCTGTGCAGGTCATGAGTGACGGCGCCTCTATACCCTGCGCCCGCTGGTTGAAACGGGGGCTTTGCGAGGCGACGGCTCCGCACCCGCACGCTTCGATGTCCGGATGAAGGCCGGACCCACGGAAGATCTACAGCGACCCTCGCAGGTCCTGCAGCGCAAAGCCGGAAAGCGACTCGTCGAGGTCCCGCGTCAGCGCCATCACCTTGAACGCCTCGCCCATCTCGCCGGGCAGCAGCAGCCGGCGCGCCTCGCCGGCCAGGCGTGCATGTCGTATCGGGTCGACGTTCTCGCCCACGAGCCGCTCGATCCCCGTGCCCAACAGAAACGCCGCCTGGGTTACAAAGCCGCTCACGTCGAGCCCGCACTCCGTAGCCGCCTCAGCCACCCGTGTGAAATCAACCCACGCAGTGATGTCCTGGACGCCGATGTTGACGTAAGGATCGTCGTGAACCCGCTGCTTGAAGTGGCATCGCAACGTGCCGGTCGCCCGTTGGGGGTGGTAATAATGAGAGCGCGGCAGACCGTAATCGAACAACAGCATGAGGCCACGTTCCAGACAGTCAGCCACGCCCGCCAGCCAGGTCCCCGCGCGCAGGCAGATTTCGGACACATAACCTGCAGGCAGCGCGCTTGGCAAACCGCTCATCGCGGTAGCGCAGGCGCCGGCGAGCGCCGCATCCGCCGCTCCCTCGCGCTCTACGATGGTCTCACCCTCCACGGCCACACCCATTTCCCGCACGCCTTCCTCCGCGACCACGAACCGCCGGCACGGCAAGGCATCCAGCACCTCGTTGGCCAGGATGACGCCGGACAGGGGCCTGGCCGGCAGCCGGTCCAGCCACTGCACCCGGTCGCACAGCTCGGCCGGCAGTCGGCTGAGCGCTGCACGTTGCCGGTCTCTCAGGTCCGCGCTGACCTCCAAGATGGCGTAGCGTTCCGGAAGTACCCCCTGTGCCGACAACGCCGTCAGGACGTCGGCGGCCATGCGGCCGGTACCGGCCCCAAGCTCCAGTATCTCGCCACCGCCCGTGAGCACCTGGGCGCACTGCCTCGCCACGCAGCGGCTGAAGAGATCAGAGACCTCCGGCGCGGTGACGAAGTCTCCGCCTCGACCGATCTTGAGGCTACCGGCGCTGTAATAGCCCAGCCCGGGCGCATACAGCGCGAGCGCCATGAATTCCTCGAACGACAGCCAGCCGCCGGCGGCTCGGATGCGCTCGCGGATCAGCTCGGCCACGTTGCGCGAGTGCTCGGCCTCCTCGGGCGAGAGTTCAGGGATCATAATGTCCGTATGCTCCGGCCTCACGCAGTAGCCCAATGACCGATTCCGCAGACGCACCTTCCCGCAAGCCCCTCGTCGGCAAAGCGGCCCTGATCACCGGCGGCGCACGCCGCCTGGGCGCTGTGCTCACGCGCGCCTTGCACGAAGCGGGCGCCAATGTCGTGCTTCACTACCGCACCTCCGCCGAGGCGGCAACAACCCTGGCAAGAGAGCTGAACGAGACTCGCGCCGGCTCCGTGGTACTCGCGCAATGCGATCTGCTCGACACCGCCTCGCTGGAACAATTGGCCCGTACCGCCACGGCGGCGTTCGCCCGCCTCGACATCCTGGTGAACAACGCCTCGACCTTCTATCCCACCCCGATGGGCGAGATCAGCGCGCGAGCGTGGGACGATCTGATCGGCACAAACCTCAAGGCACCGCTGTTTCTCGCCCAGGCGGCAGCGGCCGAGCTGCACGAGAACCGCGGGCTGATCCTCAATCTGGTGGACATTCACGGCATGCGGCCTCTGCGGCGCCATCCGGTCTACAGCGTCGCCAAGGCGGGTCTGATCATGCTCACCAAGTCGCTCGCCCGCGAACTGGGTCCGCAGGTGCGGGTCAACGCGGTCGCGCCCGGTCCGGTCATGTGGCCGGAGGCGGGTATGGACGAAGTGCTGCGCAAGCACGTCATCGACCGCACGGCGCTCAAGCGCGGCGGCTCGCCGGAAGATGTCGCACGCGCAGCGCTCTATTTCGCCTGCGATGCGCCATTCGTCACGGGACAGGTTCTGGCGGTCGATGGCGGCCGAAGCATCGGCTGGTAACGGGGTCAATCGTCGCCTTTCCCGCCCGGGCGCACCCGGACCAGCGGGTGCGCGGCGCGGTCGAATCGCCGCCACAGCTCCCCGATAGTGATTTTTTCCGTCGGATGAACGAGCCCAGGAGCCAGGTCAGCGAGCGGCCCGAGCATGTAGGCGCGCGTCAGCAGGTCGGGACGCGGCAAATTCAGTAACGCTGTCTGGCGGACCAGATCCCCGTACAGCAATACGTCTAGATCCATGGTCCGCGGCGCCCACCGCGGCGCCTCGCGCGTGCGGCCGCACAACGCCTCGATGAAGTGCAGCCTCTCGACCACGCCCTCGACCGCCAGGTCCGTGGAGAATCCGGCCACGAAGTTGATGAAGTCATCGCCCTGGAAGCCGACCGCGCGATTGCGATACCACGCGGAAAATTGCACGCCCGGGAAGTGCTGCTCGAGCTCTCTGGACGCCATCGCAAGATGATGCTCAGGCTCGACGTTGCTGCCGGCAGCAATGTAGACATGTGGCATGGCTGCTCAGAGCCGCGCCGCCGCTGCGGCGGTCAGGTCCGCCCGGCTGCGCTCGATCACTACGCCCACGTCGCGCGAGTTGCGGATGGCACCCGGCTTGTTGAGCGACACGCGTACCCATTCGACCGCGAACTCTTCCAGGAGCAGTAACGCCAGGCGGTGCGCCAGCGTCTCGACGAGCTTGAACTCGGAGGCCTCGATGTAGGCCAACACGCGCTTGGCGACCCGCTTGTAGTCCACGGTATCGGCCACATCGTCGGAAGCTGCAGCGCGACGGCAGTCCACCGGCAGCTCGAGGTCCACCACGACGGTCTGCTTGACGCGCCGCTCCCAATCGATGAAGCCGATGATGCACTCGGCGGCAAGTCCCCGCAGGAAGATCCGATCGCCGGAAATGAGCGCGCTGGTCATGCTGTCTCTGTCACCGTATGAAGAAGCGCTGGATCCGGGCATCGTACCCGGCCCGGCTCGGCGGCGCTCAATAAAGGATGGGTTCGTGCCCCGCCGCTCTGCGCCTACGGCGGCGGGTGCGCCCCTGTGCCGCGCCTGCGGTTCATCGCACGGGGGACCTCGGGCCCCACCGGATGTGGAAAATTGTCGACTTAATTCACCGCCGCCAGCGATTCGAGGGGCCACTGCGCGCGCGCCTCGATGGCGAGCCCGCTTCGCTCGCCCGCTTTCAGGCGCGCCAGCCCGGCTACCGCGATCATCGCCGCATTGTCGGTGCAGAACTCAATCCGTGGATAGTACACACGCCCCCCAAGACGGCCGACGGCCTCGGCCAGCCGGGCGCGCAAGCGCTGATTGGCGCTCACCCCACCTGAGACCACTAGTGTGTCGAGGCCGGTGACCTCGAGCGCCCGCATGGCCTTGGCGGCCAGGGTGTCCACGATAGCTTCTTCGACGGCGCGCGCGACATCCGCCTTCAGCTGCTCCGTGAGGTCGCGGCCGCGCAGCGCATGCAGCACCGCGGTTTTCAGACCGGAGAAGCTGAACTCCAATCCCGGCTGATCGAGCATGGGGCGAGGGAAATGGAACTCACCGCCCACGCCGGCGCGCGCCAGCCTTGCAAGCTCCGGCCCACCGGGGTACGGCAGGCCAAGGAGCTTGGCGGTCTTGTCGAACGCCTCCCCGGCCGCATCGTCGCGGGTGTCGCCGAGAATCCGGTAACGGCCGATGGCGCTCACTTCGATGAGCTGCGTATGCCCTCCTGAGACCAGCAGCGCCAGATGAGGGAACGGCGGCGGGTTCGGCTCGAGCAGGGGGGCGAGAAGGTGTCCTTCGAGGTGGTGCACAGCGACGGCCGGTCGCCCCCAGGCATAGGCCAGGCTGCGCGCGAGCGCCGCCCCGGTGAGCAAGGCCCCGATCAACCCGGGTCCGGCGGTATAAGCCACTCCCGAAAGCTCCCCGGGGGCCGTGGGGGCGCGCTCCAGCGCCCGCCTCACGAGAGGCAGGAGCTTGCGCACATGGTCTCGGGAAGCCAGCTCCGGCACGACGCCTCCGTAGGCGCGGTGCAGCTCGATCTGGCTATGGAGTTCGTGCGCGAGCAGCCCGCGAGCCTCATCGAGCACCGCGGCCGCACTCTCGTCACAGGAGGACTCGATCGCCAGTATCCGCATGTTTTGCCTTTACCATCCGCCTCTACTAGAATTGCCGGCCCGCTTGTCCAGGCCGTTTGCCGTCCCGGGGGCGTATTCGAATCTGCCCAGGGGCCCATGTGGGGCCGGCCGTATTTTTCAGAGGTTTCGATGCCGAGCGTCCGTATCCGTGAGAACGAGTATTTCGATGCCGCCTTGCGGCGTTTCAAACGCGCCTGCGAGAAGGCCGGCATTCTCACCGAGCTGCGCCGGCGCGAATTCTACGAGAAGCCGACCCAGGAGCGGAAACGCAAGAAGGCGGCGGCCATCAAGCGCCACATGAAGCGTATCTCCCGCGAGAGCTTGCGCCCGGCCCGCTAGGGATTGCAGACTCATGACGCTCAAGGAACGTATCACCGAGGACATGAAAAGCGCGATGCGCTCCGGTGACAAGGAGCGTCTCGCCACTGTCCGCTTGGCCTTAGCTGCCGTCAAGCAGCGGGAAGTGGACGAGCGCATCACGCTCGATGACGGCCAAGTCCTCGCAGTGCTGGAGAAGATGATCAAGCAGCGCAAGGAGGCTATCACTCAGTTCGAGGCTGGAGGCCGCGCCGATCTGGTAGCCAAGGAAGGCGCCGAGATCGCCGTTCTTCAGGCCTATCTGCCGGCGCAGATGAGCGATACCGATCTGGACGCACTCATCGCCCAGGCGATCGGCCAGACCGGGGCGACCTCGGTAAAAGACATGGGGAAGGTCATGGCCGCGGTCAAAGCGCAGGCCCAGGGGCGCGCCGACATGGGCGTGGTGAGCGCGCGCGTGCGCGCCAAGCTGGGCCAGTAACAAGCCGGCAACGGGGGCCATCCCACCCATCATCCCGCAGAGCTTCATCGACGAACTGATCGCCCGCACGGACATCGTGGAGGTGGTTGCCTCGCGCGTGCAATTGATCAAAGCCGGCCGCGAATACAAGGCCCGCTGTCCCTTCCACAACGAGAAGACCGCTTCGTTCTGGGTAAGCCCCGACAAGCAGTTCTATCACTGCTTCGGCTGCGGAGCGCATGGCACGGCACTCAGGTTCTTGATGGAGCACGACCACATGGCCTTTCCCGAGGCCGTGGAAGAGCTGGCCGGCCGCCTGGGCCTGCCCGTGCCGCACGAGGGAGGCGGCGGCGCTCCGAGACCGCAGGACGCTTCGCTCTTTGATCTCATGGCCCGCGTGACGCAGTTCTATGCCGAGACGCTGCAGCGGGATGAGCGTGCGAAGCATTATCTTACGCAGCGCGGACTGACGGCCGAGATCCTGCAGCGTTTCGCCATCGGCTATGCGCCCGATGCCTGGAATACTCTCCTCAGGCGCTTCGGAGCCGACGAGCCCGACCGGCGGACCCTCGGGGAGCTGGGCCTGATCATCGAGCGGGAGGGAGCTCAGGTGCGCCACGGTGAGCGCCATTACGACCGTTTCCGCGATCGCATCATGTTTCCCATCCGCGATAGCCGCGGCCGGGCCATCGCCTTCGGCGGTCGGATCATCGACCGCGGCGAGCCCAAGTACCTGAACTCCCCGCAGACCGCCCTTTTCCACAAGGGGCGCGAACTCTACGGCCTGTATGAGGCGCGCCTTGCGCGCTCGAGCCTCAAACGGCTGCTGGTGGTCGAGGGTTACATGGATGTGGTGCGGCTGCACCAGGCGGGAATCACCTATGCGGTGGCCACGCTCGGCACCGCCACCACAGCGGAGCATCTGACGCGCGTCTTCCGTCTGGTTGCGGAAGTGGTGTTCGCCTTCGATGGCGACCGGGCCGGCCGAGGGGCGGCCTGGCGGGCTCTGCAGCATGCGCTGCCCGAAGCTCGCGAGGGCCGAGAGATCCGTTTCCTGTTCCTGCCCGAGGGACATGACCCGGATACCCTGGTGGGCACGGAAGGGAGGGAGGCGTTCGAGAAACGCCTCGACGGCGCTTTGCCCCTGTCCGAGTACCTCGTCAGGGAGTTGTCCGCGCAGTGCGATATCGTCCATGCTGACGGGCGCGCGCGCTTTGCCGAGGCCGCACGTCCGTTCGTGCATAAAGTTCCGGAAGGCGTCTATCGGGAACTGCTGTTGGCACGGGTGGCCGAAGTGGTGGGACTCGCGCCGCAGCGGCTGCAAGCCTTGTGGGCGGGCGGGGAGCTGCCGGCCCCGGCCCCGGCTTCGGTTGCCCCGCGCGCCGGCCGCAGCGTCGGCCGAGGCAGCCTGGTGCGCCAGGCCATCGTGCGCTTGGTGCGATTTCCAGCTACGGCCGGCTCGGTCACGGATGCCGAGCGTGCGGGAATCGACGATTGCAGCGAGCCGGGTATCGATTTGCTGCGCGCGCTGCTCGATGATTTGCGCGAGCGGCCGTTAAAGATCTCGGCGCAGGTGCTGGAGCGCTGGGCGGCAAGGCCCGGCGGGGAGCACCTGGGGAGCCTGCTGAAGCGGGAAGCAGTGCTGGAGGATGAGCTAGCGGCTGCGGTGGAGCTGCGCGCGGTACTCGTGAAGCTCGCGGATTCAGTGCAGGATCGGCGGCTGGATGCCCTGCTTGCCAAGCAGGCTGCCACCGGCGAACTCAGCGAAACAGAATTGACGGAATTTCAAAGACTTATGAACATAAAAGCCGGTCGATCGAGATGAATGGATTATTTTAAGGTGAACTTGTGATACCGCTGTCAGACTAATACACTTCCCGGATTTACTTTGGCGCCCCTTGAGTTGGCCCATGCCCGCCAACAGATAGGACCTTGAGTTCCCGGCCAAACCCCTTCGAGACTCAATGAAAGCGAAGCACAAGACATCCTCCGCCGGCCGGAAACGGCCGACTGCGCACGCGGACAAATCCGCCCGGTCGCTCGCTGCGGAGAAGTCCGCGCACGCGGCTCAGTCGCGGACGTCCCCGGCCAAGGCTCATGCCAAGTCCGCTGCGGCGCCGAAGAAGGCGGCAGCGCACGAGGAGGACTCCGCCTCCGCCAAGCACGCTGCTGAGAAGCGTCCCCCGGCTGACCGGCGTGCGCCCATGCCGGAAGATCGCCAGTCGCAGCTGAAGCTGCTGATTGCGCGCGGCAAGGAGCAGGGCTACCTCACCTACGCGCAGGTGAACGACCACCTCCCCTCGGAGATCGTCGATCCCGAGCAGATCGAGGACATCGTCAACACCATCAACGAGATGGGTATCCCGGTGTACGAAAAGGCACCGGATACCGAATCACTGCTCGCCGGCGAGCCCTCCGCACCGGCCGACGAGGAAGCGATCGAGGAGGCTGCGGCCGTGCTCGCGGCACTCGATGCCGAGCTCGGCCGCACCACCGATCCGGTGCGCATGTACATGCGCGAGATGGGCACCGTTGAGCTGCTCACCCGTGAGGGGGAGATCCGCATCGCCCGGCGCATCGAGGAGGGCCTGGAGGCGGTGCGCCGCCAGCTTGCCCTGTTCCCCTCGACCTACGAGTGCCTGTTGCAGGCGTACGAGCCGGTGAAGACCGGCCAGACGCGCCTGGTGGATGTCATTGTCGGGTTCGTGGATCCCAATGCCCCGGATGTCATCGCTCAGCCGCAGAATCCGACCAAGATAGAGGTGGCCGCGCAGGAGGAATCGGACGAGGAGGACTCGGACGAGGAGGCGGGCGAGGAGGGAGAGGAAGAGGCGGTCGATACCGGTCCCGATCCGCAGGAGGCCGGTGAGCGCTTCGCGAGTCTCGCCAAGGTTTACGCGCATATGCTGTCGGCCATCGACAAGCACGGCGCGCATGACCCGAAGACGATGAAGTTGCGCAAGAAGGCCGCCGGCGAGTTCCTGGAACTCAAGCTCTCGCCGAGGATGTTCGATGCGCTGATCGCGAACCTGCGTGACCACGTCCGCCACGTCCGCCAGCTCGAGAAGGAGATCATGGGGCTGGCGGTGCGCGACTGCGGCATGCCGCGCAAGGACTTCATCGCCACGTTCCCCAAGAACGAGACCAACCCGCGTTGGCTCACCAAGCACGCGAAGGCGGGCAAGAAATACTCCGCGGCCCTAGTCAAGGTCGAGGAGGGCATCCTCGAGCGCCAGACGAGACTCGAGGCGATCGAGAAACAACTGCACCTGACGATCCACGACATCAAGGAAATCAACCGCGAGGTGTCGATCGGCGAGGCCAAGGCGCGCCGCGCCAAGAAGGAAATGGTGGAGGCGAACCTGCGATTGGTGATCTCGATCGCCAAAAAGTACACCAACCGCGGGCTGCAGTTCCTCGACCTGATCCAGGAAGGCAACATCGGCCTGATGAAAGCGGTTGACAAATTCGAATACCGCCGGGGCTACAAGTTCAGCACCTACGCGACGTGGTGGATTCGTCAGGCCATCACCCGCTCGATCGCCGACCAGGCGCGCACCATCCGCATCCCGGTGCACATGATCGAGACGATCAACAAGCTGAACCGCATCTCGCGGCAGATGCTGCAGGAGATGGGCCGGGAGCCAACGCCGGAGGAGCTGGCGGTGCGCATGGAGATGCCCGAGGACAAGGTGCGCAAGGTGCTGAAGATCGCCAAGGAGCCGATCTCCATGGAGACGCCCATTGGCGATGACGAGGACTCGCACCTGGGGGATTTCATCGAAGACACCTCGGTGGCTTCCCCCGTCGACCAGGCGACCATGGAATCGCTGCGCGAGACCACGCACGCGGTGCTGGCGCAACTTACCCCGAGGGAAGCCAAGGTGCTGCGCATGCGCTTCGGCATCGACATGAACACCGACCACACCCTTGAGGAAGTCGGCAAGCAGTTCGACGTCACGCGCGAGAGGATCCGCCAGATCGAAGCCAAGGCCCTGCGCAAGCTCCGCCACCCCAGCCGCAGCGAGCAGCTGCGCAGCTTCCTGATGGAAGACTGACCGGCCCCGACCGCCACCAGCAGATACACGGGCGAGCCGGGCAATCAGGCCATGAGCGCGGCGCCACGCGCTGCGCAATTAGATCCCGAACTTTCCCAGCGCGTCGACAACCTGCTGCAGGAGTTCGGCGAGGCCCGGGTGATCGGCCTGGAAGCGCACGGCCAGGGATTCGAGGCGCGGAACGTGGCTCCTCACCGGGCCCGCGCCTTCCCCACCACCGAGCGCGCGATCGATGTCCCGCACCAGCGCCGCCAGGATCTTGCGCGACTCCGGATCGACCGAGCCTGCCTGGCTCAGCCGCTCATGCACCCGCGCCAGCAGCTCGCGCAGGCTTTCCTCGCTCATCCGCTCTTCGCCCATCGGCGGCTCCCGCAACTTTACCTTACCGGAGTGGTCTGCGGATTCTAAACGAGAACCGCCCGAGACAAGTGGACTCATTACCACCGCCGGCCAGGCGGACTACCTGATGAACGTGCTGGTCGGAAAAATCGCCCGGCTCGATGAGCTGCTGCGCATGGAGCGCAACCGCATGCTCGGGGTGCAGAGGATCGAGACCACGGTGTGCATGAAGACCATCAAGGCACGCTCATCGCTCACGGGGTGCCTGCGCAGCATATCCCGGAACCCTGCGGATGGCCGGCACACCCCGTCGCGCAAGTTGGTGCTTACTGCGGCGCAGGCGGGCTGGCAGTGTCGCCACCTCGTATCGATGTGTTTTTCCAATCAGGCCAGGCAAATTCCCACAGCCAAGTCAGGGCGGGGAAGCTCGGCATGGCAATTCGAGCATAGCAGCTCGCACTGCTTCGCTGCCGCGAGCACCGCCTCCCACGATCGATCGGCGATGGCACGCATGTCAAGCTGGAATTCCTTGGCTCCGGTTGCCTGATGAGAGTCGATCGCGCCGAGATTTGCATGACAGCCGCACCGGCTACAACATCCCCCGAACGGCTGGATCAGTTGCCACTTTCTGCCGGCGCCACGCCGCTTCCGGGCTACGCAGCTCCGAGGGCGGAAATCAGTGCGCTTGTTCCTGGAGCGCCGGCTGCAATAGAGCATTTGGCGCCTGCGCAACGCCTGCTTGCATTGGACGCATTTCCGTCCGTTCGAGAGCCAGATCGACAAATGAGCGAGCCGCAGGCGAGCGCAAAATTCGGCGCAATTGGGCGCGATTGGTATACTCTTGCGCTCTGGGCCTGTAGCACAGCGGTCAGTGCAGGGGACTCATCGAGAGAAGGTGCCTGTGCGCGGAAACGCGCACAGTGGACGGGATGAATTCAGGGGAACCGTCGAGCCGGGGATTGCGCCCCGGCTCACGGCAATCCTGAGCCGAGCCGGCGGTACACCGCCGGAAGGTGCAGAGACTACCTGAGGGCTTGAGCGCCCTTGATGACAGGCAGGAGCATCCCGCACCCACACGGATGGAGTGAGTCGCTGAGATCGGGCGGCACATTCCGTTCGCGGGTGAAGAGATAGTCCACTCCCGGCGGAAACGTCGGGGCAGAGTGAATCCCTTGGTCGTAGGTTCGAATCCTACCGGGCCCATGACCGGACCTGGCGTCCCGATGGCCGAACGGACAGCCGATATTCGTCGATACCGTACTGCCTTATAGGCCGCAAGCGCCGGTGTTGCTGTATCCCCGGAATTGCGGCTTATCCGGGCCGGCCAGGCGTGGCGAGCGTGCGGCACAACAGGTTCGGTGTCTTGGTTTTCATCGCGCCGAGCAGCGTGCTTGCGGGTTTCATCGGCGCGCTCCCCGGCCTCGGTGGCGGCGTGTTCATCGTGCCGATGATCGTGCTGGTGGGGCTCGGCATGCCGGCTCGAGGCCTGGGCTCGCGGTAGCGGCACAGCCTGGCTTTCAAGGCGCTGTATCTTGCGGGAGCGCTTCAGGAGTGCATCAGCAGCGGCAGAGAGCTTGACTGGATCAGCTGGGTAGAGGTGCCTCGCGCCAGCCAGTTGAGGATCTCGCCGCGACGGAAAGCGCCCATGAGGAGTCCGTCGGCCCCGTAGGCGGTCGCCGCGTCGAGCAGCACTTCCGCCGTCCGCCGTCCTTCGGAGGCAACCGCCCGGTAGCTGGCTACGGCGGCGACCGGCGCAAGGGCGGCGCGCGCCCCTTCCAGCACACTCTCGTCTTGGCTGACCGTCACCGCCTCCACCTGCTCGGCCGTGGCGAGGAGCGGCTGGAACGCGCCGAGGGCGCGACGCAGCGGCGGCACATCCCACCAGCCGATCATCAGCCGCCGGCCGAAGCCGCCTTCCCAGGCGGGCGGCACCATCACCACAGGATGGCGGGTCCGCACCAACGCCGCTCTAAGCGCCTCGCGATGCCCGGGGGGCTGAGCATATGGCGCCGCGAGCACGACCATGCTTGCCGTCTTGCGGTAGTGCCGCATCACCCGCCATTCGTCGCCCTTGTAGAGATCGAATTCGGCGGACATGCCGCTCGCCCGTGTCCATTCGGAAACGATGCCGTGCAGCTTCTCGGTTTCCAGCCGCTCACGATCGGCCAGCTGCTCGACCTCGTCTTCCGAAAGATGCTCTTGCGGAGTGAAAACAATCGAGCGCGGGCCGACCTCGACATGCGCGAGCCGCAGCTTCTGGCCGAGACGCTCGCTCATCACCGAAGCGATGCGCAGGCACTGCGTCGCGCCGGTTGTGGACGCAAGCAGCACCAGGATGAATTTCGATTCCATGGTCGGCACCTCGGGGGCTCGGGCACAATCTCTTGAGGGACTGCACACTGTCGATCTTACCGCGAGGAAGGCTGCGCTGCGCACCGATGCCGCCGACGCCCGTAACGTCGGGAGGTGCCCGGGGCATCGGCCCGCGCGTGCTGCTAAGCTGTCCAGCCATCATCGGGGGACTGGCCGTCATGACAATGCGCAAAACGCTCGATCATTGGCTGGCGGAGTACTCGCAGTGCCATCGGCACCCGGTCAATCGCGCGATTCACACTGTGTGCGTGCCGGCGATCCTGTTCGCGATCGTCGCGATGCTATGGGACTTGCGCCTGTTCGGCCTGCGCGCCGCCTACCTGCTGATGGTCCTGGTCGCACCGTTCTATGTATGGCTCGGCCCGAAGGCCGTCGCCGTGGTGGCCGCGCAGCTTCTCGCCTGCGTGCTGCTGCTCAGTTTCTGGCCGCGCGCACTGCCGCTCATCGCAGTCTCGATCGGGATCTTCGTGCTCGCCTGGATCGGCCAGTTCGTCGGCCATGCGATCGAGGGCAGGCGGCCAAAGTTCTTCCAAGACCTGACTTTCCTCCTGATCGGCCCGCTGTGGGTGGTGCTCAAGCCACGCTGACTGAACGTCGCCTTCCGCACGGTGCCCGGAAGCCCCCGCTTCCAGGCTCCGCGGTGCCGGCGCGGCGAATTTCGCTCAGTCGCTCTGCGTGTTCGACGAAGCGGGTGCGCCCGGCACGGGCGGAGGCGTAGGCTTGCTGGTAACGCCCCGCCCCGGCGTCGATTGCTGCGCGGCTTGCCCTGCAACTTCTCGGCGCGCGTCGTGTTCTTGCATGAAACGATGAAATACCCGTGCACTTGGCAAGCTCAAGGTCCGATTCGCAAGAATTCGCAGCGTTTATGCGCGCCTATCAAGATATGGTCTTCTCGACGACCGTGCGCCTGACTGGCAATGCCGCGCAGGCCGAGGACATCAGCCAGGACGTGTTTCTCAAGGCGTATGAGCACTTCGATCGCCTGAGGTCAAGCCCTACGGCCGGCGGGTGGCTGAAGACCGTCGCTACCAATCTGACGCTGAACCATCTGACCCGCCATCGCAAGCGCTGGCGGCTGTTCTCGGAGGTCTTCACCCGGGACGAGCAGGAAGCAGAAGACATCGAATCTGCGGCCACCGCCTTCGAGGACGCCCTGCTCCAGATAGACGATGAGCAGCGCCGCGATCGCATCGGGCAAGCCTTGCAAGGCCTGCCCGAGCATCAGCGCGTACCGTTGGTGCTCTACCATTTCGAGGACATGCCGTACCAGGAGATCGCCACTCGCCTGGGCCATTCGCTCGCGAAAATCAAGACCGACATCCTGCGCGGCCGACTGGCCATGGCCAAAGCCCTCACGCGCAGCGGTCTCGCGCCGGAACCCGGCTGCGGCCGTGCACCATGAGAGACCACGATCCCCATGGAAAGAGCCTGGAGCGCCTGACACACCAGGTGCTGCGGCGCCTGCCGGCGCACCGAGCGCCCGCCTCGCTCGAAGCGCGCGTTCTGCGAGAGATCGAGCGGCGCGCCGCGCTGCCGCGCGGGCGAGCGGGAATCGCGCAGTGGCCGGCGGCCGCCCGCGTGGCGCTGATCGGCGCGTGCGCGGCGTGCGCGCCGCTGGTGTGGGTGCTGGGCAGAAGTCTGTGGCCCCACTTGGCGGCGGCTCTGGCCGCTGCGGGCGTCGCGCCCTGGGTAGCCGATGCTCACAACACCGGTCGCACCCTGCTGTCGCTCGCCGAGCTCACCGCGCATCTGGTGCGGCTGATTCCGCACGAGTGGCTGTTCGCCGGCCTGATCGTCGCCGGCGCCGTGTATGCGGCGCTGGCGGCCGTGACCTACCTCCTCCTCTCCCTCACCTTGCCGCATCTGAAGGCGCATCAGGTATGAACCCTACCTTCGGCTTCCTGTCCGGCGGGCTGCTCGCCTGCCTGAGCCTCGCCTGCGCGCCCGCCCAGGCCGGGCAGGCTACCCGGGCCCTTGCCGCGCCGGCAGCGACGGTGAACGCCGCTATCGACCTGAGCAACGGCTTCAGACCGCTCCATATCGGCAACGGCGGCATGAGTATCACCAGTGGCTCGAAGTCGGCCCGGTTCGATGTGCCCATCCCGCCGATTCCGTCCATCCACGTCCGGGTCGGGCACATGAGGCACATTCCCTGCCGTGGCCGCAGCGAGGTCGTCGCCATCGGCCATAACGTCCTTCTGCCGGAGGACCGGAACGTTTGCGATGTCGTGGCGATTTTCGGCAATGCCGTGGTTCATGGCACCGTGTCCGATTCGGTAGTCACCATATTCGGCAGCTCACGCGTGGATGGCAATGTGGGCAACAGCGTGGTGTCCGTTCTGGGCAATACTCACATCGATAGCTTTGTCGCCCAGAGCGCGGTTGCAGTACTCGGCAACGTGCATCTCGGACCGCAGGCGGTGGTCGGCGGCCAAGTCGTGAACATCCTGGGCAAGGCCATCATCACGCCCACCACCGTGATCCAGGGCGGCACCGTCAACCTGTTGTCGGGATTTGCGCACGCCCTGCCGGGCTTGCAGACTTGGAGCGATCATTGCCTGATCTTCGGCCGGCTGCTCGCGCCGCGCCTCGACGTGGTGTGGGCCTGGGAAGTGGCGCTCGCGCTGCTGGCGTTCTACCTGCTGCTGGCGGCGCTGTTTCACGAAGGACTGCAGCGCTGCGTCCTCACTCTCGAAGAGCACCCGGGTCAGTCGATCCTCGCAGCGCTCGCCATGGTGCTGCTGACGCCGATGCTGATGTTGGCGCTGGTGATGACCGTCATCGGCATCGCCGTCGTTCCTCTGCTCTGGTTCGCCCTGCTCTGCGCGGGGATTTTCGGGCGTGTGGTGACGCTAGGCTGGCTGGGTAGGCGGTTGCTGCGGGCCGCCCGAGCGGGCGCCGTGCCGCCCGTGGTCGAGGTGCTGGTTGGCGGCATCGTGGTGCTGTTGCTGTACATGGTACCGCTGCTCGGCTTGATCGTCTGGGCATTGGTCGGTCTGCTCGGCTTCGGTGCGCTGAGCTACGCCGGGCTGCTCGCCGTCCGCAATGCCCGGGGCGACCGCCCGGGACCTCAGCCGGCTGCGGCGGCTCAGACGGGCTGCGGACCCGGGCCGGAGGCATCCGCCGGCCCCGCGGCGCCCGCTGCGGGTTGCGCCGCATCGCCCACCGGGGCGCAGGGCGCCGCAGCCGACGGGGCCAACGGCTCCACCGCAAACCCGCCGGCCGCCACGGCAAGCGCGCAGGATCTGATGACATTGCCGCGGGCGGGATTCTGGCTGCGCATGGCCGCTTTGCTGATCGACCTCGTGCTCGTCGGGTTTGCGCTCGCCGTGATCGGCCACCACGGCGCCGACGGCGTGCTGTTGGTCCTGGCCGGCTACGGGGCGGTGATGTGGAGACTCAACGGCACCACCGTCGGCGGCATCATCTGCAACCTCAAAGTGGTGCGCCTCGACGGCCGGCCGATAGGCTGGGAAACGGCGATCCTGCGTGCCCTGGGATGCTTTCTGTCGCTCGTGGCCGCGGGTCTCGGCTTCTTCTGGATCGCCTTCGACCGCGAGCATCAGGGCTGGCACGACAAAATCGCCGGCACCGTCGTGGTGCTGGTCCCGAGATCAAAGGGGCTGGTGTAGCCATGGGTCCCAATTCGGAACACCGGGCTGACACCGGGCCGGCGGCCGGTCCGCGGCGCAAGCAGCGGTGGCTCGCGGCTGCAGGGTTGGCCGCCGTGGCGCTCGGCACGGCCGTGTGGAGGGACCTCTCACCGAAAACGCCAGCCCCCCTCCCGCTCGCGGATCAGCGCAACGTACCGCTGGTCTCGACGCTGGTCCCGGGCCTGCGGCCGGTGAATACCCAGGTCCTGGTGACCGGATCGATCTCCGCGCGCCACGCTCTGCCGATCGGCGACGGCGGGCAGGCCGGACGCATCGTCGCGGTTTACGCCCAGGTGGGCGATCGAGTGAGAGAGGGCCAGATCCTCGCCCGGCTCGACGATTCGGTGCTCAAGCCACAGGTGGCGGAGCTGCGCGCCTCCCTTGCCAAGGCACGCGCCCAAGCCAAGCTCGCGGCGGCCGACTATCGCCGGGCGCTGGCGATCGGTCCGGACGGCGGGTTGTCGAGGCAGAATATCGAGCAGAGCCAGGCGACGGCTGCCATGGACGCCGCCAACGTAAAAATGGCGGCGGCGCAACTGCAGCAAAAGCGCGCCGAGCTGGCGCTGACCCGCATCATCGCGCCCGTCGCCGGCACAGTGCTCACTCGCGATGCCGAGGTCGGCCAGGTGGCAAGCCCCGGCGGCCCGCCATTGTTCACCCTGGAGGACGAGAGTCGGGTGGAGCTCATCGGGCAGGTAGCCGAGCAGGATCTCGCCTCGCTCAAGGTCGGCCAACCGGCCAAGGTCTATCTGATCGGGTATCGGCAACCATTCTCCGGACATATCTGGCTGCTCGGAGCGACCGTCAACCCGCAAAACCGGCTCGGCGAAGTGCGCATTGCGCTTTCGCCCAATCCTGCTCTGCGCCCCGGAGCGTTTGCGCGCGCCGTGATCACCGAAAGACGGGCCGAGCGTCCCGTGCTGCCGCAGACCGCGATCATGACCGACTCTGCCGGCTCGTATGTGTTCGTCGTCAGCCGCAAAGGCATCGCGCTGCGCCGTCGGGTGCGACTCGGCGGCGTGATCGCCTCAGGCGTGGTCATCGCGCGCGGACTGACGGGCCGGGAGCAAATCGTCACGCTGGCGGGCGGTTTCCTGCAAAACGGCGAGCGGGTACGGATCGCTCCCGTACACGGAATGGGCTCATGAGGCGCTTGTCGGCCTGGGCGATCCGCCACCCCCTGCCGCCGCTCGTGCTGTTCGTGGTGCTGCTGTTCGCCGGCGTTGTGTCATTCGTACGCCTGCCGGTGACACTTCACCCCCACCTCTCCTATCCCATCGTCTCGGTCGTGGTCACGGAGCCGGGCGCCGCGCCGGAGGAAGTCCAAATCGAGATCGTCCGCCGGATCGAGGGGGCGGTGGCCGGCATCAGCAATATCCACCGCATCTACTCCGACGCCTATCAAGGCGGGGAGCGGACCTACGTCGAATTCCGGATCGGCACGCCGATCGATCGCGCCCTGACCGACGTCCGCGACGCCGTCACCCAGGTCCAACCGGACCTGCCCGGCGATATCCTGCCGCCTGTGGTGCAACGGGTCAAAGTAGATGGCGGTCCGATCGCGTACTACGCCGTCAGCTCCACTGACATGAGCGACCGGGCGATATCATGGTTCATCGACAACACCATCACCAAGGCGCTGCTCAGGGTTCCCGGAGTGGCGCGGGTCGCCCGTTACGGCGGCGTCAACCGCGAAATTCGCGTCGAGCTCGATCCGGCACGCATGCAGGCGCTCGGCCTCACCGCGGCACAGGTCAACCAGCAGCTGGCCGACCTCAACACCGATCTACCCGGCGGCCGTGCCGATCTCGGCGACGGCGAGCAGACCATCCGCGTGCTCGGGGGCGCGCACACCGCGTGGCAGCTGTCGCAGACGCAGATCGCACTGCCCGGCGGACGCTTCGCAAAGCTCGGCAACATCGCCACGGTCCGCGACGGTGCCGCGCAAGTGCGCAGCATCGAGCTGTTCAACGGACGGCCTGCCATCTCGTTCGGCGTGCAGCGTGCTGCGGACACCTCGGACATCACGGTGCTGCGGGGCGTGCGGCGAGCGCTCGCCAAGGTGCGCGCGGAATACCCCGACATCCACATCAATCAGACCTTCACGACGGTCGCCTATACCGAGCAACAGTACCGTTCGGCCCTCGAGGCGCTGATCGAGGGCGCGCTCCTCTCCGTGCTGGTGGTTTGGCTGTTCCTGCGCGATACACGCGCGACGCTGATCTCGGCTCTGGCGATCCCGCTGGCCGCGATCCCGACGTTCGCGTTCATGAAATTGATGGGGTTCACGCTGAACCAGGTGAGCCTGCTCGCGCTCTCGATGGTATCGGGCGTGCTCGTCGATGACGCCATCGTCGAAATCGAGAACATCGTGCGGCACAAGCACATGGGCAAAAGCGCCTTCCGGGCGGCGCTCGATGCGGCCGATCAGATCGCGCTCGCGGTCGTCGCGACCTCCTGCACCATTATTGCAGTGTTCGTTCCGGTGAGCTTCATGGGCGGCATCATCGGCCAGTACTTCCGGCAGTTCGGCCTGACGGTTGCCGCCGCCGTATTCTTCTCGCTGTTGGTAGCCCGATTGCTGACGCCGGTGATCGCCGCCTACACCTTGAGGTCCGGGCCGCAGCCCGCGCGCGGCGACGGACCGGTCATGACGTGGTACATGCGCATCTTGAGGTGGTGCGTGCATCATCGCTGGCAGACCATCGGGCTGGGGACGCTGTTCTTCGCGGCCTCGGTGGCCGGGCTGGCGGCGATGCCCAAGACTTTCATCCAGCAGTCCGATACCAGCAGCGCGGCGCTCGCGATCGAGCTGCCGCCCGGCGTGCAGCTCGCCGATACCGAGGCGGCCGCGAACGCCGCCTACCGCATCCTCGCCCGCCAGCCCGAGGTGACCGCAATAGACGAGTCGGTCGGCGGCAGCGGCGGTGTACGCACGGCGAATCTGTACATTACTCTGGTACCGCCCGGGCGGCGCACGTTGAGCCAGAAGCAGTGGCAGAACCTGATGCTCGCCAAGCTGAGCTCGATACCCAACGCGCAGATGTATTTCCAGAACTTCAACGGCGACAGCGACGGCCACGACATCACCATCGATCTCACCGGGGACGACCTGCGGCTGCTCGAGCGTACGGCCCGCAGGGTGATGCGCCAGATGGCGGCCCTGCCGGGTCTGCGCGATGTCAGCTCCGCGGACGGACTGCCGCGGCCGCAGATTCGCATCCGGCCGCGGTTCGACCTGGCCGCCGAGCTCGGCGTGACGGTTGCCGACATCGGCCGGACGATCCGCGTCGCCACGATCGGCGATCTGCTGCAGAACGATGCCAAATTCACCCTCCCCGACCGGCAGGTGCCCATTGTGGTCAATCTGCAGCGCTCGGCGCGCGGCAACTTGACGGCGCTGGAGAATCTGCCGGTGCCGACCCGGGACGGCGGCACCGTGCCGCTGCAGGCGGTCGCCGCCTTCGGCTTCGGCGAGGGCCCGACGCAGATCCGCAGCCGCGATCAACGCCTGCGCATCGCCATCAATGCCGATCTCAACGGCATACAGCTCGGCAAGGCGATGCAGGAGATTCATGCGCTGCCGACGCTCAGGCACCTGCCGCCCGGGGTGCATCTTGCCGACACCGGCAATGCGCGCCTGATGTCGGAATTGTTCTCCGACTTCGCGATCGCCATGGGCACCGGCATCCTGATGGTGTTCGCGGTGTTGGTGCTGTTGTTCGCCCGAGTGCTGCAGCCGGTCACGATTCTGTCGGCGCTGCCGCTGTCACTCGGCGGAGCGGTGGCGGCCCTGTTCCTCACCCATAAGCCGCTGTCGCTCGGTGTGATGATCGGCTTTCTGATGCTCATGGGCATCGTGGCGAAGAATTCCATCCTGCTCGTTGACTTCGCCATCGAGCAGATGCGCGCCGGCAAGGACCGGTTGAGCGCGCTCCTCGAGGCCGGTCACGAGCGTGCGCGCCCGATCGTCATGACGACCATCGCCATGGTAGCGGGCATGCTGCCCGTGGCGCTTACGATAGGCGGCGGATTCCGTGCCCCCATGGCGATCTCGGTGATCGGCGGCCTGATCGCCTCCACCGCACTGACGCTCGTGGTCGTCCCGGCAGGGTTTACCGTGATCGACGACATCGAGCGCTCGATCGGGCCGATGATCGCGCGGGTGATCATCGCCGAGCCCGTGGTGCCGGGATCGGCAGCCGAGCCGGCGCCACCCAGGGCTCCGGCCGGGCAGCCGGTGTGAGGCGGGCCCGCGGGCCGGGCGGCCCCTGGCGACGGACAGTCGGGCGCCGGCATTCAAGGGGGCGGTGCCTTGACCCCGGGCGCAGTTTGATACGCTCGCGATCGCCGCACCGCCGGCGCGCGGGGGAGACGGTCCGGGCGGGCCTGGACATCCGGATGGCGGAAGGCGATGTTCCAAATCGGTCTGATCCGTAACGGTACAGCGCCCGGTCACGCGTGTATGCTGATTGTGCCCCCTGCGCATAACCGCTACCTTTTCGGTCTTCCTTTGCCTTATGGATTGCCGCACCCATGACGAGCTTAGTTCAGAACGAGAACCTTTCGCGGTTCGATACCATCGCGTCCCAATGGGACGATTCGCCGATGCGCACAGAGATGGCCAAGGCGGTGGCCGATGCGATCGCGGCAGCAGTGCCGCTGGAACCGCACTGGCGTGCGCTCGAGTACGGATGCGGTACCGGGCTCGTCGGGCTGCGGCTCCTGCCGCATCTGGGCCATGTGCTCGAGACTGATCTCTCACCCGGCATGCTGGCCGTGCTCAGCGACAAGGCGCGTGCCGCCGGGCTGGACAAGGTCGAGACTCAGGTACTTGATCTGACCAGAAGCCCGCCGCCCGCGGCGCGTTTCGATCTGATCTTCAGCAGCATGGCGCTTCACCATATCCCGGATGTCGCGGCGCTCGTGCGCAGCTTCTTCTCCATGCTGGTCCCCGGCGGCTGGGTGGCCCTGGCTGACCTTGACGCCGAGGACGGTAGCTTCCACAGCCCTGATGTGCCCGGGGTGGCGCATCACGGATTCGATCGCAAGACCGTGGAAGGATGGCTAGGCGCAGCGGGGTTTACCGCGGTGAGCACTCGTACGGCGCACACGGTCGAACGGGCTCGGGAGGGACAGCAGCACCGCTATCCGATTTTTCTCGCGACGGGCCGTCGGCCTTAACCGCAACCCTCGCCGGGCTCCGCGGGCAGGCTGCACGGCGGCTGACGGGACGGCGTCGACGCTCCACCGCAAAGCCAGAGCCGAAGCGTCCGCATGAGCGTCTATAGTGAGATCCAGGGCGTCGTCACGGTGGGTTGCCCTCGGGACACCCCGTCGCTGCGCCTATCGATCGGCTGAAGCCGGCAGCTCGACCGCTACAGGTGGCGGCGGCGCGGAACCTGAGCCTACGCGCATCGGTCAATCCGGCTCTTGGGAAAACTTTGGAGAAGACCCGCGATGACCGCCATCGGCCCGCTCGCCCAGACCTCTCCCGCCAACGCCGCCCGGCCGATCAACAGCGCCGCGCACATTGCCTTCACCGGGCTGCGGGATTACCTGCGCAGCCAGATCCTCGGGCAGGAAACCCTCGTCGAGCGATTGCTGATCGCCCTGCTCTCGGACGGTCACCTGCTGGTCGAGGGACCGCCCGGTCTTGCCAAGACGCGCGCAGTCAAAGCACTGGCGCACGCGCTCGAGGCCGACTTCCAGCGCGTGCAATTCACCCCCGATCTTCTGCCTGCGGATCTTACGGGCTCGGACATCTATCGGCCCGAGGAGGGCACCTTCCGCTTCCAGCGCGGGCCTCTATTCCACAACCTGATCCTCGCCGACGAGGTGAACCGCGCGCCCGCCAAGGTGCAGTCGGCGCTGCTCGAGGCCATGGCCGAGCGCCAGATCAGTGTCGGCACGGCAACCTACCCGCTACCGCCGCTGTTCCTGGTGATGGCCACGCAGAACCCCATCGAGCAGGAGGGCACCTACCCTTTGCCCGAGGCGCAGCTCGATCGCTTCATGCTGCACACTCGCGTCGACTACCCGGACCGGGCGACGACGCTCAAGGTGATGGCGCTGGCGCGGAGCGAGGCGATCGCGCAGCGCGAGTTACTGCCTCCGGAGCGGCGCATGGCCCAGGAGACGGTGTTCGCGGCGCGCCGCGAGGTATTGGGACTCACGCTTGCGGAACCCGTGGCCGAGTACATCGCGGCGCTGGTCGATGCGACACGACGACCGGAACCCTACAGTGCCCAGCTGCGCGAGTGGCTGCGTTGGGGAGCCAGCCCGCGCGCAGCGATCGCGATCGAGCGGGGAGCCCGCGCGCTTGCCTGGCTGGACGGACGCGACTTCGTCAGTCCCGAGGACGTGCAGGCCATTGCGCCCGATGCGTTGCGCCACCGCCTCCTGGTCGATTACACCGCCCAGGCCCGCGGGGTCACCGCCGAAGGCTGCGTCGACGAGCTGTTGCGCCGGGTACCGGCCCCATAGCGAGATGTCGATTCCCACGCTCGAGGAGCTGCTTGCCCTGCGCGGCGCAGCGCACGATCTGACGCTAAGGGGCCGCAGGCTCGCACGGGCGTCGCTTCTGGGCGTACATTCCAGCGCGCAGCGCGGGCGAGGCCTGGAGTTCCAGGAGGTGCGCCCGTACGTGGCGGGCGACGATCCCCGCACTATCGACTGGCGGGTCACGGCGAGGCGCGGCCGGCCGCACACCAAGCTGTTTCACGAAGAGCGTGAGCGTCCGGTATGGCTGCTCGTCGATCTGCAGCCCGGGCTGTTTTTCGGCAGCCGGCGCCAGCTGAAATCGGCCGCGGCGGTGCGCGCGGCGGCGCTGCTTGCCTGGACCGCTGCGCTCGGCGGCGATCG
Source organism: Pseudomonadota bacterium (assembly GCA_021845825.1). Classification (GTDB taxonomy): domain Bacteria; phylum Pseudomonadota; class Gammaproteobacteria; order Steroidobacterales; family Steroidobacteraceae; genus 13-2-20CM-66-19. The sequence goes on from JAJZVF010000001.1 coordinate 31,533, forward strand.
GGTCGGCGGGGTGATCGGCTCCGACGCCGGCCGGAGGCGCATCCTGCCGGCGCGCGCCAGGCTCGCCGGCGTGCTGCCGCTGATCGAGGCGCTGCTTGCCGCTCAACCGCGCGCGCCTGCGCAACCCGCTCCCGGTACGCTCGAAGCGGTCGTGCATGCGAGCGCGCCCCTGATCCGCCCCGGCAGCCTGGTCCTGGCGGTGAGCGATTTTGCCGCTCTCGGCGAACAGCAGGCGAGCTTGTGGGCGGGCCTCGCCGCGCACAGCGACATCCGGCTGTACTGGGTGACCGACCCGCTGGAAGCCCAGGGCCTGCCCGACGGGCGCTTTCGTGCCGGGCTGCCCGATCGCCTGAGCCTTCTCGATGGCGCGCGGATTCGCGCGCGCTGGCTTCAGACCTGGCGCGAGCGTGAGGCCCGGCTGATGCGCCTGGCGCAGCGCTGCTGCGCGCCGGTGGCTCGGCTCGACACCGCGGATTCCGTGGAATCGGTGCTGCGCGCATTGTTGCTGCGCGGCCCGTCGGCGGCATGACCTCCAGCTGGCTGAGACAACTCGCGCCCGCGCACGCGCCGCCGCCTCCGGGTTGGTGGCCGCCGGCTCCGGGTTGGTGGATATTGGCTGCGCTTGCGCTGCTCGCCGCCGCCGCCGCGGCATGGCGGTCGCTCGACCCGCACCGCGCGAGCCGGCGGGCGGCCCTGAGGGAGCTCAGACGCATCCGCGCGGAGCAGCCCGATGCGGGCACGAGCGCGCGTGCCATCGAGAGCGTGTTGCGCCGCTATGCCATGGCCGTGTTCGGCGGTGAGCGAGTGGCGCGCCTGACGGGCGAGGCATGGCTCGAGTTCGTAGCCGCAGAAGGCGGCACGCTGCCGACGGAAGCCGGCCGCTCGATGCTGGCAGCGGCCTTCGGCGGCGGGGCGCGCGATGAGCGGGAAAGCTGGCTGGCGGGCGCGGATGCGTTCGTGCGGCATGCGCCAAGGAAGCGGAGGCGCTGATGTTTCATTTCGCGTGGCCGTGGATGGCGCTGCTGCTGCCGCTCCCTTGGGTGCTCTACAGAGTGCGCCGTCCGGCCGAGCCGCGCGGCGCGGCGCTGTATCTGCCGTTCACCGCCGACGTGGCCGGCACGGGCGCCGGCGCTCCCACGGCCTCGCGGGCCAACATGGCGCTGCTCGGGTGCATCTGGGTGCTGTTGGTGCTCGCCGCCATGCGGCCTCAATGGCTGGGCGCGCCGCTGCCGCTTGCGACCAGCGGCCGGCAGATCATCCTGGCGATCGACTGCTCGGGCTCCATGGCCACCCGCGACATGGCCGGCGGCGAGAGCCGGCTGCAGGTGGTGCAGCGCGTGGCCGGTCAGTTCATTGACGCGCGCAAAGGCGATCAGATCGGTCTCATTCTGTTCGGTACCCGGCCCTACCTGCAGGCGCCGCTGACGACGGACCTGGCGACGGTGCATAGATTCCTGGACCAAGCCGTGGTGGGCATCGCCGGTCCCGAGACCGCCATCGGAGATGCCATCGGACTTGCGATCAAGACGTTACGGGAGAACGATCGGCACATCGGAGTGGGCCACCGCCGCCAGCCGGTGATGATTCTGCTCACCGACGGCGGTAACAACACCGGAGTCCTGCCGCCGATCGAGGCGGCCCGACTCGCGGCGCAAACCGGGCTGCGCATCTTCACGATCGGCGTAGGCGCAGCCGTGCACCGGACCTTCTTCGGGGTGAGCGGCAACACGAGCCTGAACGTAAAGCTGCTGAAGCGTATCGCCCGGATTACCGGCGGAGAATATTTCCGCGCCACCGATCCCGACGCCCTCTCGGCGGTCTACCGGAAGATCAACCGTCTCGAGCCGGTGGCGGGCGACAAGCAGTGGCTGCGGCCCGCCGCGGAATGGTTCGCCCTGCCGCTGTCGCTCGCGCTGCTGTTGAGCCTGCCGGCGGCCTGGCTGATGGCGCAGCGCGGGTGAATGCGACGATGCTGAGCCACCTGCACTTTCTTCATCCCTTGCGGCTGCTGGCGCTGCCGCCGCTGCTTGCATTCGCGGCATGGCTCGCGCGCCGTCGTGCGCGCGACGGCGCCTGGCCCCGCGTGGTGGACGGGGAATTGTTGACGGTGCTGCGCTTGAGCGAAGCGGGACGCGGCCGCTCGCCGTGGCCGCTGTTGGCTTGCGCCTGGACGCTGGCGGTGCTGGCGCTCGCCGGTCCCAGCTGGCAGCGACAGCTGACTGCGGCCTACCGGCTGCCGGCCGCCTGGGTGATCGCCCTCGAGCTCTCGCCGTCGATGAATGCGACCGACGTTCCGCCCAGCCGTGTCGCACGGGCACGCTTTGCAATCGATGACCTGCTGTCGGCGGCGCACGATGCACGTGTAGGGCTGATCGCCTTCGCCGGCGAGGCCTACACGGTCGCTCCCCTGACCAGCGACGTTGCCACCATCCACAATCTCAGCCGGGCGCTCTCGCCCGACCTGATGCCGGAGCACGGCAAGCGACTCGCGCCCGCGCTGCGGACCGCGGCGCGGCTGCTAAGCTCCTGGCGCGGCAGGGACCGGCAGGTCATCGTGCTGGCGGACGGGCTTACCGACCCGGCGCGGGCGCTGCTCGCGGCCGAGCGGCTGCGCAGCAAGGGCATGTCGGTCAACATCGTGGGCGTGGGTACGGCGGCCGGCGCGCCGGCACCCAACGGCAGGGGCGGCTTCCGGCGCAACGCGCAGGGTCGGATCGTGATGACGCGCCTGCAGAGCGGCATCCTGCGGCGCATCGCCGCCGCCGGCGGTGGAACCTTCGTCACGTTGGATCAACTGCCACAGTTGATCGCGGATCTGCATGCGCAAGGGTTGCGCTCGCTCGGCTCGGCCGCAGCCACGCCGGGGGTACGCCTGGCGAGCTGGCTGGACGGCGGCATCTGGCTGCTGCCGCCGCTGCTGCTGTGCGCGGCGCTGCTCTCCCGCCGAGGGTGGATCTAGATGCGCGCGGTGGCTTGGCTTGTCCTCGGCTGCCTGGCGAGCGCCCCGGCGTTCGCCGGCACCTGGTCGAGCCTTTGGCACACACCCGATCAACAGGGCGAGGCACTGCTCGCGGCCGGCCATCCGGCCCGGGCGGCAGCCCGGTTCACCAACCCGCGCCTGAAGGCGTATGCGGATCTGCGGGCCGGCCACTATCGCCAGGCGGCAAAGCTGCTGGCGCCGTTCAAGGACCCTATCTCCGAATATAACCGCGGCAACGCACTGGCTCATACCGGGCATCTGCACGCGGCGCTTGCCGCTTACGACGCGGCGCTCAAACAGGCGCCACACGACAGGGACATCCGGCACAATCGGGACCTGGTCGCCCGGATGCTGGCGCGACAGCCGCCGAGGAGCCCGCCGCGGGGCATGCATGGCCAACCGGGTGGAGGCACAGGCGCGCGCAAGAGTCGAGAAGGGTCATCCGGCAAGGGTGCGGCAGCCCGCCGGCCCGGCAAGGAGTCCCAGGCCCGCAGCGGTCATGCGGGAGGCGGCCCGGGCGGGAAGACCGGGCGCAAGCGCGGCCACGGGGGCTCCGCCAGGCCCGGGGCGGACACATCGGGAAGCGAGCCGGGCGGGGCAAGATCCGAGCGCAAGGGTACAGGCGCGAAAACGAAAACTCAGCCGGGATCCGGTACCGGCTCGCCTGGGCGAAGTGCGGGTCGGGCGCGGGCGGATGCGGCAATGGCCGCCGCAATCGCGCGTGGCAAGGCCCAGCATGACCGCAGGGGACATTCGACGGCCGCGGCGGCGCAAACGGCGCCGCCGGCCGGCGGCAAGCCGTCTTCCGGCGCTCCCGCGAGCCCCACTCTTCTCGGTGGCCGCACCAATATCCACCGGCACAAGCCCGTGAGCGAGAAGACACTGGCGCTCGAGCAGTGGCTGCGGCAGATTCCGGACAACCCCGCGGGTCTGCTGCGCCGCAAATTCCTCATCGAGTACATGATGCGACACCGGGGAGAGAACCCTTGAGCGCGCGCTTCCCGAGCGTACTGCTTGCGCTTTGGCTGGGCGCCGCGACGGTCCCGGCTCACGCTGCCGTCCGGGCATGGCTCGATCACAGGCAAGTCGGGGCGGGGAACTCCGTTCAACTGACGCTGGAATACAACGGCATTACCACCAGCGAGCCCGACCTCAGGCCGCTGGAGCGGAATTTCGCCATCCTCGGCACCAGCAGCAGCACCAGCATTCAGATCGGCACCGGCGGCTCGTCGGAGAGCACGGTGATGGTGTTGACACTCTCGCCGAAACGCACGGGACAGTTGACGATCCCCTCCATCGAGTGGGATGGAGAACACAGCGCGCCGCTCTCGCTCACGGTCGCCGGAGCAGGGGCGCCGCCGCCGGCCCGCGGGTCTGGAACGGTCACATCCGCCCGCAGGGTGTTCATCCAGACGAGCGTCAAGCCAAGAGACCCTTACGTGCAGCAAGCCGTGCAGGTGGCCGTCAGGATCTACACGTCTGAGCAGCTCTATCACGGCAGTCTCAGCTTCTCCGGCAACGGTGCAGCTCTCGTGCGGAAACTCGGCTCCGATACCTATAGCAGCGTAGTCCGCAACGGCGAGCCTTACCAGGTCATCACACGCCGCTACATATTGTTTCCCATGCAGAGCGGCAGGCTTTCACTGCCCGGCCCCGAGCTCGATGCCGAGGTCGCCGCTCAGCGCCAGTCCTCCTGGAATCCTTTCGGCAATTTCTTCGGCGGACTGGTGCAGACCACCCGGCCCATCCGCGTGTACGGCAATCCGCTCGCCCTGTCGGTGCGGCCGCGGCCGGCCGGCGCCCGGGGTCGCTACTGGCTGCCGGCGCAGAACGTGACGCTCAGCGCGCAATGGACTCCAGGCAGGCAGGCAGGCGCCGGCGATCCGCTCGCCCTCGAGCTTGATCTGCGGGCAGTCGGGCTCACGGCCGCTCAGTTGCCGAACCTCTCGGCGCTGCTGCGCCTGCCCGCGGGCCTTACGGCCTACCCGGATCGGGCGAAGCTCCACAATACGACTCAGGGAAGTCTCATCGTCGGCAGCCGCGAGCAGACTATCGCGCTCATCGCCGATCGGCCCGGACGTTACACCCTGGCGGCACTCGGGGTGAATTGGTGGGATACTCAAACCGACCAGCCGCGCGTGGCCACTCTGCCGCCGCAGACACTCACCGTCCTGCCCCCCATCGGCGGCATGAGCGCCTCGGTCGCCTCGCCCGCCGGGCCGACACCCCAGGCACCGCCGGTGCCGGCAAAGAGCTCGCCGGGCGCTGCGCCGCCTCCGGCGGCAGTCCGCTCCGCGACCGGGGGGAAGGCAGGCGCGCGCTCCCGGTGGGAGTGGCTCAGTGGGGGACTTGCAGCCCTGTGGGTAGCCACGCTCGGCGGCTGGCTCTGGTCGCGGCGGCGCACGCGTGTGCGCACCGCTCGCCCGCTCCCGGCGCCACCGAGGCAGCAGCGCGCTCCGCTGGACCCGTCAACAGCACAGGCGGCGTTCCGGGCCGCTTGCGCCACTGATGACGCCGTGGGCGCGCGGCGTCATCTGCTCGCCTGGGCACAAGCGGTGTGGGGCACGCCGCCTGCGGGGCTCAACGCGCTCGCCGCCGTGCTCGGGGAGAGCAGTGCGGCGGGTCTGGTGCGCGAGCTCGATCGGGCGTGTTATGGCGGGGGCAAGTGGCACGGGCAGCCGCTCGCCGCGGCGCTTACCGAGCTTCCTCCTCGCAACCCCAAACCACCCCGCGATCGCGGTCTGGCGCCGCTTTACCCATAGGCACGCCCGGGCCCCGGCTTTACGTGGTGCTGTGTCCGCCTTCCTCGCTTGCCACGGCCGCATCGACCGCGCCTGTAGCCGCGCCGGCCGCGGGCGAGGGGTCGGCGAGGGCGCCACTCGCGGCCGCCTCGGACTGTTCCGACGCCCGCGCATCGGCGCGCCGACTCTCCTCTGTCGGCTGGCGGCCCGCGGCCATCTCTTCCGGCAGCGCATCGTGCTGCCTCTGCAGGAACAGCGTGCCTTCGAGGACCATGGTGATGCCGTCCTGGGCGACGCTGACGCTCTTGCTGGCGTTCTTCGGGACAGGCACCCGCATCTTGGCGCAGTAATGGATGATGGCTGCGGCGACGATCGCCAGCGAATAGGTTCGCTCGATGGGCGCCTCTTGTCCGGATTGCCTCACCGAGATCACGACACCGCTCGGGCCGAGCCGGGCGCCGTGCAACGTAACGCGCTCGGGCCAGCGCCTGTGTGCGCGGTCGAACTCGATGAGCGCATCGACCGTCGTGTCGAGCGGCAGGACCAGACGCCGCGAATCATGCATCAGCAAGTTCGTCATTCGAGCTTACTCCATGACCGCCAGTCAGTCCGGCGCGAAGCGACTCTAAACAGCGGGCAAGCACCCCGGGTTGGTGGCAGTGGCCGCGGACGCCGCGGCCAGATATTCGATGGCGGCCATGATGACATATTTCGAGTCACGCCACGCCGTAGCGCTCGCGGTAGACGCGCAGCGCGGCAAGCTGCGCCTCCGAGATGACAGGCCCTCCGGGCCGGGAAAGCGCCTCGATGAGGTCCGCGAGGGTGAGCACGCTCACGGTCTTCACACCGTGCTCGCGCTCGAGCTCCTGCGTGGCACTGAGCGTGCCCTGGCCTCTTTCCTGGCGGTCGAGCGCGAACACGCAGCCCACCGGCTCAGCGCCCGCGTCCCGGATCAAAGACAACGACTCGCGCACCGCCGTGCCCGCCGTGACCACATCATCGATCACCAGCACGCGCCCGGCGAGCGGCGCACCGATCAGCCTGCCGCCCTCGCCATGGGCCTTGGCCTCCTTGCGATTGAAGGCGTAGGGCACACTACGGCCGTAGTGCTCGAACAGCGCTGCTGCCGTCGCCGCCGCCAGCGGTATGCCCTTGTACGCAGGCCCGAACAGCATGTCGAAACCGATGGCGGAGTGCATGATCGCGGCGGCGTAGGAGCGGCCGAGGACCGCAATCGCCTCGCCATCGCTGAACAGGCCGGCATTGAAGAAATACGGACTTTCGCGGCCGGACTTGAGCGTGAACCGCCCAAAGCGCAGCGCCGCGCGCGACAGCGCCAATTCGATGAAACCAAGCTGATAATCCTGCATGGCACTATCATTGCCCGATGCATACCCGGCGCGTCAATCTCTGTCTCGGTCACCCGGCACAGCGCAGGGCGCGCAGGCCGTGACCCCGGGCTCGCGCCCCGAGGCTGCCGGTATGCTCGCCAAGTGGCGGGCCGCGCTCGCCGTGTACCGCCAGAGGAACATGATCGCGATGCTGTTCCTCGGCTTCTCGAGCGGACTGCCCTTCCTGCTGGTGTTCTCGACGCTGTCGGTCTGGCTGCGTCAGGCCGGCATCGAGCGCTCGACCATCGGCATGCTTGCCTGGGTCGGCTTTGCCTATTCGTTCGAGTTCGTGTTCTCGCCGCTCATCGACCGATTGCAGCTGCCGCTGCTGCACCGGCTCCTCGGCCGGCGCCGCTCGTGGATGCTGCTGGCGCAAATCGGCATCGCGGTCGGCTTGGCTCGGCTCGCGACGATCGATCCCGCCACGGGCATGGGCCCGATCGCGCTCGCGGCGCTGTTCGTGGCGTGCTGCTCGGCGGCGCAGGATGTCGCCATGAATGCCTGGCGCATCGAATCCGCCCCGGCGCAGATGCAGGGTGCCATGGCGGCAGCCTACTCGGTCGGCTACCGCATCGCGATGATCGCCGCCAGCGCCGGCGCCCTCACGGTTGCCTCGGGCTTCGGCTGGCGCATGAGCTACGGCGCGATGGCCGCCCTGATGGGAGTCGGCCTGCTCACTACCCTGTTGGTCAAAGAGCCGACCGCAACCGCCACACGGGAGGAACAGGCGCGCGAAACGCGGGTGATCGACTGGCTGGAGCGCCGCGCCCACTGGCCCGCGGCGCTGAGGAAGGTCGGCGAATGGTTCATCGGCGCAGTGGTCTGCCCGCTGACGGATTTCTTCGGCCGATACGGCGTGCGTTTCGCGCTGGCCTGCCTGGCGTTCATCGGTTTGTATCAGATTACCGAGTTCACCATGGGCTCGATGGCCAATCCCTTCTATATCGACCATCGCTATACCCTGGACCAGATTGCCATGGTGGTGAAGGTCTACGGCTTCTCCCTGTCGATCGCCGGCGTGTTCCTCGCCGGCATGCTGGTGGCGCGGATCGGGCTGGCGCGCGCGCTTGCAGTCGGCATTGCCCTGGCGATCTGCTCGAACCTGAGCTACTCGCTGCTCGCCACCACGCACACGCCCACCCTGCTCGGCCTGGGACTGGTCAACGCGCTCGACAATCTCGCGCTCTCGGTCCAGGGCGTGGCGCTGATCGCCTTCATGTCGAGTCTCACCAGTCCCAAATACACTGCCACTCAATACGCGCTGTTTGCCTCGTTCTACGCGTTACCCGGGAAGCTTCTCGAGGGCACCTCCGGCTTCGTGGTCGAGCGCATCGGCTATCCCCATTTCTTTCTGTACACCGCGAGCTTGAGCATCCCGGGCGTGCTGCTGCTGACATGGCTGTGGCTCAGGATTCCGGCTGACGCGGGCTCACCGGACGAGGCGTGCATGTTGGAGTCGGAGCGGATCGATGCCGGCGCCGGTTGAAATCGACCTCGAGCGGGTGATCTGCCGGCTCGCCGATCTCGCAGAGCACGGTGCACGCGCGTTCACGCTCGGCGGCGGCGACTGGCCGATGCGCGGATTCGTCGTGCGTGCCGGGAACGGAGTGCGCGGCTACCTCAACCGCTGCCCGCATGCAGGCCATCCGCTGAACCTGCTTCCGCACCGCTTCTTGACGCCGGACCACGCCCTGATCCTGTGCACCTCGCACGGAGCGCTGTTCGAGAAAGAAAGCGGCCGGTGCCTGGCGGGCCCCTGCAGCGGGCAGGCGCTCGTCGCAATCCCTCTGCTCGTGGTGGCTGACTTGGTGCTGTTGGCTGATCCCGTCCCGCCGGCCGCGACAACGGCCGCCGCAAGGCGCACGCGATGACGAGGGACTTGGCGTACGTCGACGGTCGGCATTCCCGCACGGAATGCATCCCTGGATGCGGCTATAATGAATGGAGTTTCGTCACCGCAAGGACGGAGCCGATGATCCGCAATTTCTCCGATCACGCAGCGAATGAGCGCACCTTCCTTGCCTGGGTACGGACCGCGATAGCCGTGATGGCGTTCGGTTTCCTGGTGGCCAAGTTCAATCTGTTCCTCAAGATCGCCGCACAGACCCTCGCCGGCGCCCATGGGCATGTCATCGCCGTACGCGGCGGCCGGTTCGGCGATGTAGCCGGATTGGCGCTGATCGTGGCCGGTACCGCCATGGTGGCGATGGCGGCGATCCGATTCATCCGCACCGGACGCGCGATCGACAGCCCGGAACAATGCGCCGACAATGCGCGTGCGGACCTCACCTTGTCGGCGCTCATCCTGGTGCTAGGGATCTCGCTCGTGCTGTACGTATCTCACGTGCTGTGGAGCGGCTTGTGAGCCACCGAGGCATCCGGCAGTTGCACTCGCGGCACGCGGGCCAATGAGTCGCACGGTGGCGGGCAATCCGTCATCCCACATCCGAGGCGGCCTAAGGACCGAACGGTCGGGCCGTCGCTCACAGCGATTCATTCAAACAGATCGAGGCCATCGAGCGTACCTGCCTGCGGGGCGGTGTCCTCGGTGAATGGCTCCCCGCCCCGGGACTCCTCGTCGCCGGACTCCACATCCACGGAGCCGCTCCAGTCCTCCGGAGGCTCGGCGGCCTCGATCAGGCCCTCTTCCGACTGCGCCTCCCAGTCCTCGCGGTCCATCTCCTCGACCGTACCGTCGAAGTACTGGATGTCGATGGTGCCATCGTCGTCGTCGACCGCGACCACTTCGAACAGCTCGCCGCCATTCGAGCGATACCAGTCACCGATTCTTGGTTGTGGAGCCACCATGGTGAGTTCTCTCCGCGAAGCCGTCCCCGACGCCTCGGATCACGCGTCCCGGCGGTGGCGCATGGCAGCGCCCGAAGAGTCGCGGAGCTGATATCCTGCGCCCGCCGGGCGAGAGACGTACGTGCATGTTGCGCCTCGCCTGCGCCGCTTTCAAGAACGGGAAGTTCCGAATGCCATCCACGCTCGAGCAGCCCCTGAAGTTCTTCGTGGTCTTTATCGCTGTGGTCGAGCCCATCTCGCTGCTGCCGGTGTTCAGCAGCCTCACCCAGGGAGCTACCAGCGAATACCGTCACCGCATGGCCCTTAAGGCCACGGTCGTCGCGGCAGTGATCCTCGCGCTGTTCGCCCTCGGCGGGGCGCCGTTCCTCGCCCTCATGGGCATCAGTATCGGGGCGTTCCGGATCTTCGGAGGGGTGCTGCTGTTCCTGCTGGCGCTCGAAATGGTGTTCGCCCGCGAATCCGGCAGCCGAACCTCGAGGGACGAGCAGGCCGAGAGCCACCGGCGCGCGGACATCTCGGTGGTTCCGCTGGCCTTCCCGTTCATTACCGGACCCGGAGCGCTCGCCACCGTGTTGTTGTGGTTCGGGCCGCTGCATCTGCTGCAGGAGCCGTTGCAATTCCTGCTCCTGTTCCTCGCGGCGCTGATCGTGCTGGCGATCGCGCTGATCATCATGTGGCTTGCCGAGCCGCTGATGCGGATCATCGGGGTGACCGGGGTCAACGTGGCCGGCCGACTCTTTGGTGTGGTGCTCGGCGCGCTCGCCGTTCAGTTCGTGGTCGACGGCTTGCGGTCCGCATTCCTACATGGAAGCTGACGCTTAGACTCTGCTAAAGGCCAAGTCCCACACCGCGTACCCCAGGCGCTCGCCCCGCCGCTCGAAACGGGTCGCCTGGCGCTCACCGGGACGAGGGACGTACCCCCCATCCGGCGCCAGGTTGCGCAGGCGCGGCTCGGCCGACAGATGGGCGAGCATCTCCTCGGCGTAGGGCGCCCAGTCCGTCGCCAGGCGCACCGTGCCGCCGCTTTTCAGCCGCTCGGCCAGGATGCCGACAAAGGCCGGCTGAATCAGGCGCCGCTTGTGATGGCGTTTCTTCGGCCAGGGGTCCGGGAAAAGGACCAGGATCTCGTCCAGGCACGGTCCTGGCAGGTACCGCTCGAGCACCTCCACTGCGTCATGGCGGATCACCCGGACATTGCTCGATCCCCGCTCCTCGAGCCGCAGCAGCAGCCGCCCCACCCCGGGCCGATGCACCTCGATGCCGAGAAAATCCTGCTCCGGATGGGCCTGCGCCAGAGCAAGCAGGTGGTCGCCGTTGCCGAAGCCGATCTCGGCCACGCGGGTCGCCTCTCGGCCGAACAGCACACCGAGGTCGATCGGGCCATCCAGGTCGAGGCCGTATTTCGGCCACAGTGTCTGCAGCGCCCGCTCCTGCGCGGGCGTGATACGTCCGGCGCGGGTCACGAACGAGCGGACGCCACGGGAATGGTCTGCGTGATTCAACCCTGATACCTAACTGACGGTGGGCAGGCCGAGGGCCTTCCAGGCCGTGATGCCGCCGGCCATGTGCGCAGCCGGCTGACCTGCGGCCTTGCGCAATCGCGCGGCAGTGAGCGAACGGCCGCCAACGGCGCAATGGAACACCACCATGCGCCGGCCGTCGGCCGGCAGGTGCTCGACATCGAACGTGGATAGCGGATAGAGCAACGCGCCGGGGATGCGCTCCATGGAGTACTCGCCAGGCTCGCGCACATCGACCAGCAGAATGCGCCCCTCGGCAAGCAGCGTCTGCACGGCGTGGGGACCATATTCGATGACCCCGTCGGTGGCGAGTCGATTCATAGGACCGATTCTAGCTTGAGCCGTCGATAGTGCGGCAAGTCCGCGTGCTGCTGCCGATGTCATGCACCGGGCGGCGACTTCAGCGCCGGGAGCTGCTCGTACACCAGCGTTTGCGCGAGCTCGAAGTCGATCGCGCCCGAAGGGGCGCGCCGGCGGTCGAGCTCTGCAACGATCGCGAGCTGTCGCTGTCCGCGCCGCAGTGCCTCCAGGTAGGAGATCTCCGGGTGGAACATCACCATCGAATAGCGCGGAATGAACCGGTCCGGGAAGCGCCTCTCCAACGCGAATGCGAGCTGCTTGTGCCGCAGAAAGGCAGGATCGCGCACCCCATCGCGCATCTCGAGGTAGTTCTCGAGTGCCATTTGCGCGATGGCCTCGGTGTCCGGCCGGCGCAGCCGCTCGAACTCGCCGAACAGCTCTTGCCAGCCACCGCAGCGCACGAGCAGGTCGTCGAACACCGTGCAGTCCTCGAAGCCCGCGTTCATCCCCTGGCCGTGGAACGGAACAATGGCATGCGCGGCATCTCCGAGCAGCAACGCCTGGCCGCCGAGGTGCCAGCCGGTGGTGCGCACCGTGGCAAGCGTCCCTTGCGGGTTGCGGCGAAAGTCGCCGAGCAGGTGCGGCAGGTACGGCTGCAAATCCGGGAATTGCGCTGCGAAAAACCGCTCGGCGGCGCAAGGCTCCGTCAATGCGGCGAAGCTCGGCACGCCAGCGCGTGCCAGAAACAGCGTCACTGTGAAACTGCCGTCCGGGTTCGGGAGCGCGATCAGCATGAATCCGCCCCGGGGCCAGATGTGCAGCGCGCCCGGATCGAGCACGTGCCGGCCGGCCACAGCCGGCAGAGTCATCTCTTTGTAGTCGTGATCGAGCGGTTCGATCCGCACGGCAGCGACGCCGGCGGCGGCGAGCGCACCGCGCAGCGCCGAGCCGGCGCCGTCGGCTGCGATGATCGCACCGGGCACCTCCTCGTATCTGCGCCCGGATTGCTCATCCTGCAACAGCAACCGTCCGCCGGCAGGATCGAGGCCGACGCACCGCTGGCCAAAGCGCAATTCCACCCCGGCCCTCCCGGCCGCCTCGATGAGGACACGATTGAGCGCCGCGCGCCCGACCGAGTAGTTGACCTCCCCGGACCATTGTCCGTACGGCTGGAACGTAGGCTCAGCCATGCACTCGTGCACCAGGCGACCGCGCATCGGAATCAGCAGGGGCGCGACTTCACCGTACACTCCGGCGCGCTCGAGCGGCCGGATACCGCGGGCGGACAACGCCAGATTGATCGACCGGCCCGCTTCCATGCGGCCGATGCGCGGGTCCGGCCGGCGCTCGTAAAGCGTCACCGAAAATCCTCGCCGCGCCAGCATCAGCGCCAGCAGCGGCCCGGTGAGGCCCGCCCCGACGATCGTCGCCTGCGGCGGTGTCATCGGCCGTTTGACCGCAGTGCTTCTTCGAGACGCACGACGAAGCTGAATACGTCCTCGAACCCATTGTAAAGCGGTACGGGAGCGGCCCGGATGATGTCCGGTTTCCTCCAGTCGCATATCGCGCCGTGCGCGGCGAGCCATTCAAACACCCGCCGGCTGCGCTCGGGCCCTCCGTCGAGGCGCAACGAGAGCTGTGCGCCGCGCGCGGCGCCGGCGCGGGGCGTGATCACGCGCACCTGCGGGGTGCGCTCGCCAATGAGCTGCTCGAGAAACGCAGTAAGCGCGACCGACTTCTCACGCAGACGCTGCATGCCGGCCTCCCGAAACAGCTCCAGAGAGGCAACCAGCGGCGCCGCGCCCAGCACCGACTGATTGCTCAACTGAAAGCCGGCCGCGCCGGCAGCGGCGCGAAAGTCATGCGGCATTTCGAAGCGGGTGGCGAGTTCGTGGGCCCACCAGCCGGCGAGCCGCGGCCGCGCCGGATCGCAGTGCCGCCGGTGCACGAAGCAGCCGCCAATCGCACCGGGTCCGGCGTTGAGATATTTGTAGCTGCACCAGACGGCGAAGTCCGCCGCGCTGTCACGCAGCGGGAACGGCATGTTGCCCACGGAGTGCGCAAGATCGAACCCGACGAGGGCACCGGCGGCGTGCGCGGCGCGCGCAACGCGCGCCAGGTCGAACGCCTGGCCGGTAAGGTACTGCACCCCGGGCCAGAGCACGAGCGCGATTTCCTCGCCGCGCCTCTCGAGCAGCGCCTCAACGTCTTCCTCGCGCAGGCACTCCTCCCCGGCTCGGGGCGCGATCTCGATCAGCGCCTCGGCAGGCGCCACGCCATGCCACTGCAGGTGCGTCGCGGCCGCGTACCGGTCGGATGGGAAGGCTCCCGCCTCGATCACGATACAGCGACGCCGCCCCGATGGACGGTAAAAGCTGGCCAGCATCAACTGCAGATTGACACTGAGGGAGTTCATGATCGCGATCTCGTCGGTCCGGCAGCCCAGCAGCTCGGCGGTCGGCGCTGCGAGCGCATCGTGATAGGTGATCCACGGCCGCCGCGCGCCTTCGTGTCCGAGCACCGCGAGGCGCGCCCAATCATCGACTGCCGCGGCAAGCTCGGCGCGCGCCGCAAGTGGCATCAGCCCCAGAGAATGCCCGCACAGGTAGATGGCCGGCCGGCCGTCGGCCGCGAGCGGCAGCGCGAAACGCCCGCGCAGCCGCTGCAGAGGATCGACGGCGTCGCGCTGCAGCGCCTCTTCTCGGGTCAGCGCCATCAGCCGATCACTTCCCCCGCAGCCGCTGCGCCGCTGCGGTGTTCGCTCGCACCGCGCTTCAGCAGCAGAACGATGGGCGAAATGACCAGCGTGAACAGCAACAGAGCGCGAAAGACATCGGCGAAGGACATCATCAGCACCTGCCGCTGCATGAGCGCGTAGATCTCACCCACGGCCACGTGCCGCGCCGCGGCGGGCGCCACCCCACGGGTGACGAGCACATGCGCCAGCACCCCGACCGTGTGCTCATAAACGGGATTGAGCCGCTGCAGTCCGCTCACCATGCGCACCTGGTGAAACTGTTCCCGGCGCGCGAGCAGCGCCTGCACCATGCCGATACCGATGCTGCCGCCGAGGTTGCGGGCTACGTTGATGATCGCCGTCGCATTGCCGGTACGCTGCGGCGGCACACCGATGTAGGCTGCAGTCATCAACGGGACGAACAGAAACGGAATACCGCCCGACTGCCATGCCCGGGCGATAGCGATATCGGTAAATGTCTCATCAACGGTGAAGCGGGACATCGTCCACAACGACATGGCGATCACCGCAAAGGCGATCAGCATGAGAATGCGCGGCTGCACCCGCCCGGTGAGCACGCCGGAGAGCGGCATGGTCACCATCGTGATCATGCCGCCGAAGGTGAGCACCAGACCGGCCTCGGTCGCGGTATAGCCAAAAACCTGCTGCACCATCTGCGGCACAAACTGAGTCGTGCCGAAGAGGATGACCCCAATGACCATGACGATGAGCGTACCGGCGGCGAAATTCCGGTGTCTGAACAGATGCATGTCAAGCAGCGGCCGGTCGGTCCACAGCTCCCAGATCACGAAGCAGGCGATGCATACGCCGGCGATCAGCGCCGCGATACGAATCAATGGACTGGCGAACCAGTCGTCCTGCACGCCGCGATCCGTCATCACTTCGAGAAACGCCAGGCCGAGGGCAATAAGCGCGGCGCCCGGGAAGTCGAAATGAATGCCGCGCTGCCACCGCGCGCGACGCTCCTCGATCAACAGCGGCGGCTCGGCGACGAACGCCTGCACCAGCGCCAGGGACAGGATTCCGATCGGCACGTTGATGAGGAAGATCCAGTGCCAGGAGAAGCGGTCGGTAATCACGCCGCCGAGCAGCGGTCCCAACATGGGCGCCAGGATCACCGTGAAGCTGTAGACGGCCATCGCCTTGCCCCTGGAGGCCGGATGGAACGAGTCCACCAGCATCGCCTGCGTATTGGGCTGTAGCCCGCCGCCGCCCAATCCCTGCGCTACGCGCGACACGATCAGGAACGGCAGCGACGGGGCCAGACCACAACACAGAGAGGATACTGTAAACAGGGCGACGCTCAACATGTAGTAGCGTTTGCGTCCAATCACATCGCTCAACCAGCTGCTCATGGGTATGACCACGGCATTGGCCACCAGGTAGGTGGTAAGCACCCAGGTTGCCTCGTCGTAGCTCACCGCCAGAGAGCCGGCGATGTGGCGCAACGACACGTTGGCAATCGCGGTGTCCAGCACCTCCATGAACGCCGAGATGGATATGATGACGGCGATCAACCACGGGCTGTGCCGTCCGGCGGCGGAGCGCGCCGGCGTCCAGACATGGGCCGCCGGGCCGTCAGCGCTTGCTGCGGGCACGTCAGTTGATCCTGATTGTCGGCTCGACCGACATGCCCGGTCCGAGCACGCACCCCTTCGGGATCGAGTCGAAGTCGATCCGCACCGGCACCCGCTGCACGATCTTGACGTAGTTGCCGGTGGCGTTCTGCGGCGGCAGCAGGTCGAACGCCTCCCCGGAGCCGCGCTGGATCGAAGCGACGTGACCCTGGGCATCGGCCTGCGGACAGGCGTCGATGTGGATGCGCACGCGCTCCCCCGGGTGAATGAGGTCGAGTTCGGTTTCCTTGAAGTTCGCCGTGACCCAGAGTCTGAGCGGCACGAGCGCCATCATTTCCTGGCCGGGGGTGACGTAGTTGCCGATCGCCACGGATTTCTGGGTCACATGACCGGCCTCGGCTGCCATGATGGCCGTGTAGCCGAGGTTGAGTCTGGCTGCCGCGACTTGCGCACGGGCGCTCGCCACACGTGCAGCGGCGCCGGCCACGGCTGCCTCGGATGCCCCGATCTGCGCCTGCGCGCCGACCACCCTGGCGCGCGCGGCGCGCAGTTGTGCCCTCGCGCTGCGCGCGAGCGCCTCCACTTGATCGAGCTGCGTGCGGGCGAGGGCCTTGATGTTGCGGTGGCGCAGGAAAAGGTAACGGTGCAGGTTCGTCAATGCGTTCGCCGTCTGCGCTTGTGTACTCACGAGCGATGCGCGCGCCTGCTGAAGCGCAGCGCGGGCCACCGCGACGTTCGCGCGTGCCTCTCCGAGGCCGGTGTGCGCAAGGCGCTCGGCCGCCAGGGCCTGCTGTAGGGCCACGCGGTAGGTGGCCGGATCGATCTTGACCAGGATCTGGCCTGCGGCCACTTTCTGATTGTCGGTCACAGGCACGGCGATCACTCGCCCAGGGACACGGGGTGAGACTGCGGCGACGCGCGTGTCGATGAACGCGTCGTCGGTGCTGACGAAATGACTCTCGTACCACCAGAAGTAGACCACGCCGACCGCCGCCAGCGCCACCACCGCCAGCGCGATGAGCAACAGGCGCTTGGACGGCCGCCGCGCTGCGACCGGGCTCGTGCCGCCCGTGGCGGCGCCAGCAGCCGTTTCGGGATCGCCCGGCTTGCCGGGTTGGCCGCCGGATACCGGTGGGTCGGACCGCAAACTGCGGGCGTCGAGTGTATCCGATTCCATAGTCTGCAAGCATAACGTACAAGCTGTGGCGGGATCTTGCCTCGGACGAGGGATCGGCGCCGGGCGTCGGCCGTCTTTTTTTTGCCGCTCGCCGCATTTCGGCTTTGTGACGTGGTTCAGCTCTGTGACGCAGAGTACTTGACGGAACCATTGAGCAATCCTAGAGTCCGTCCTCTCTATGCATGGTCCGGCTCCATCGATACGGTCAAGCGCGCCGGTTGCGATCGACAGCCACGCGCTCGGCACGCTCAACTACATACGCTCCTCGATCGAAGCGGCAGGGGCCTTCGCGGTACCCGGCACCGCCGGTATCGCGATGGGCGCGGTCGGGCTCGCCGCCGCCGGACTGGCCTCTGTGCCGGCCCTGTCCGGCCACTGGATCGGGATCTGGCTGACCGCCAGCGTGCTCGCCGCGGGGCTGGGCATCGTGCTCATTGCGCGCCACCGCGCGGGCCACGGACTGACGCTTTACCGGGGGCCGGCGCGGCGCTTCGTGCTGTGCCTGTGCCCGGCCCTGCTCGCCGGCGGGGTGCTCACCGCCGTGCTCTGGCAGGCCGGCGAGACCCGACTCCTGCCCGGCATGTGGCTGCTGCTCTACGGCAGCGCCGTGCTGTCGGCCACCCTGCTCACCGCTCCGGCGATGATGCGCCTGATCGGCGTCATGGGCGCGCTGTTCGTGGTCTGGGGCGCAACGGCTTGCGAGCTGCCCCTGCGCTGGCACAACTTCGTGCTCGGAGCCGGCTTCGGAGTGCTGCATCTGGCGTTTGGCCTGCTCATCGGGCGCATCGATGCGCGGGCGCGGATCCGCGTGTGAAAACCAACACCAGGAGGCATGAGGCGCCGATGCGCTCACCCGATACCGTGAGGACGGTCCGCCGGATCCCGGCGCGCGCCGGCACCGAGGATTCGAAGTTCGACCGCCTGGTGTACGAGCGGGTGCGCCTCGGGATCATGAGCGCGCTGGCGGTCAACGAGCCGCTTACGTTCAATGAGCTCAAGGCGCTGTTCGAGGTGAGCGACGGCAATCTGAGCGCGCATGCCCGCAAGCTGGAGGAGGCCGGCTACATCGCCTGCGAGAAATCCTTCGCCGACCGGCGACCGAAGTCCGAGTACCGGCTCACCGCGGCCGGCCGCCAGGCGCTTTTCCGCTACCTGGATCACATCGAGGCGGTCATCAAGGCAACGAGGCGATCATGAGCGCGGGCGGGGGCCTGCATATTGCCATCATCATGGACGGCAACGGCCGCTGGGCGCAGCGGCGCGGCATGCCGCGCAGCGCCGGGCACATCCAGGGCGTCAAGGCGGTACGACGCATCGTCGAGGCGTGCGCACACGCCGGCATCCGCACGCTCACGCTGTACGCGTTCTCATCGGACAACTGGCACCGTCCCGGACCGGAAGTGGAGTCGCTCCTGAAGCTGCTGCGGTGCTATCTCAGCACCGAGACCCGCCGCTGCCGCCGGCACTCCATCCGGATCAACATCATCGGCCGCCGCGACCGCCTGCCGGCCGCGCTGGTGAGCGCCATAGACGACAGTGAGCGGCTCACGGCAGGCTGCGCGCGCATGCGCCTGCGGATCGCGGTGGATTATTCCTCCAAACACAGCATCCTGGAGGCGGCCCGCCGCGCACCGCGCGCCGACCTCTCCGCGCAGGGCTTCCAGGATCTGCTCGCCCAGGTCGATCACTCGCTGCCAGAGTGCGGCCCCGTCGATCTGCTGATCCGCACCGGCGGGGAACAGCGCCTGTCGGACTTTCTGCTGTGGGATTGCGCGTACGCGGAGCTGTATTTCACCGACCACCTGTGGCCGGACTTCGGCGAAACCGAGCTGCGCGAGGCGCTCGCCGATTTCTCGCGGCGCCAGCGACGCTTCGGCCGGGTTCTCGCCGAGACGGCCTGACAGACTCCCGAGCCGCCGCGGCCGCGCCCTCCCTCAAACGAGGGATGACAAACATCAGCCGATGCGTTATCAGTCATCGCATGATACGCACCGGGGAGGGTCTGTGATGAGCATCGAGCTCACCGTAAACGGGCAGTCCCGCAGCCTTGAAGTCGCGCCGGACACGCCCCTGCTGTGGGCGCTGCGCGATCACCTGGCGCTGACCGGCACGAAGTTCGGCTGCGGGATGTCGCTGTGCGGCGCCTGCACCGTGCATGTCGATGGCCAGCCCATCAGGTCCTGTATCACGCCGGTTGCCGCAGTCATCGGGACACACATCACGACGATCGAAGGGCTGTCGACGCCGGCCGGCAGGGCTGTACAACAGGCCTGGGTCGAGCTGAACGTGCCTCAATGCGGCTACTGCCAGTCCGGCCAGATCATGTCCGCCGCGGCGCTGCTCGCGACCAACCCCCGTCCGACCGATGCCGACATCGATGGCGCGATGGCCGGCAATATCTGCCGCTGCGCCACTTACGTACGCATCCGCAAAGCCATCCACCGGGCGGCGGCCAGCTTGACCGCGTCCGGCGCCCGCTGACACGTCCTTGCCACGAGCCGGAGGGCATCATGGACTTCCGTGACATAGAGCCATTGACCGTGCTGCGCCGCGCACTGCCGGCGCCCGAGATCACCCGGCGTCAGTTCGTGAAGCTGACGACGCTCGCCGGAACCGGACTGACGCTCGGCGCGGTGCTGCCCGGCTGCAGCGCGCAATCAGGCGCCACGGCGAGCGATGGACTCGTCATGCCTTTCGTGCACATCGACCCTGACGATACGGTCACTGTCATCTGCAAACAGCTGGAGGCCGGCCAGGGCGTGTGGACCGGCCTGCCGGCGATAGTGGCCGAGGAGCTCGATGCGGCCTGGAGCCAGATGCGCGTGCTCGATGCGCCCGCCAAGGTTCCGATGTACGGCAACCTCGCCTTCAACCCCAAAGGTCTCATCCAGGGCACCGGCGGCTCGACCTCGGTCGCCAACTCCTGGATGCAGCTGCGCCACGCCGGGGCGACCGCTCGCGCGATGCTGGTGGCGGCGGCCACCCGCCGCTGGGGGGTGCCCCGGAACGAGATCACGGTCAGCAAGGGCGTGGTGCTCCATCAGCCCTCGGGCCGCACGGCCTCCTTCGGCGCGCTGGCCGGCAGCGCCGCGCAGCTGCCGGTGCCTTCGCGGGTCAGCCTGAAGGATCCGAGTCAATTCACTCTCATCGGCCGTAAACACCTGCCGCGCCTCGATGCCCGCGCCAAATCCTACGGCAAGGAGCGCTACGCGATCGACGTCATGCTGCCGGGCATGATGACCGCAGTGGTGCTGCGGCCGCGGCGCTTCGGCGCGAAGGTGGCCGCGTTCGATGCGTCCAGGGCCAAAGCGCATCCCGGCGTCGTGGATGTCGTCGAAATTCCAAGCGGCGTGGCGGTCGTCGCCCGTGACACGTGGTCCGCATGGAAGGGGCGGGACCTGCTGAAAGTCGACTGGGACGAGTCAGACGCCGAGAAGCGCGGCACCGCGCAACTCCTTGAGTACTTCCGGCGGTTGGCGGGCAGTAAGGATGCGCTGACGGCCGTCGCCCGCGGCGATGTGGACGCGGCGCTCGCGGGTGCACGCCAGCGGATCGATGCGGATTTCGAGTTTCCGTATCTGGCGCATGCGCCCATGGAGACGCTCACGGCGGTGTGCCGCTTGAGCCCGGATCATTGCGAAATTTGGGCCGGCTGCCAGTTCCAGACCATCGACCAGGCGAATGCCGCCAAGGCGACGGGCCTGAAGCCCCGGCAGGTTGCGATCAACACCCTGGCGGCCGGCGGCACCTTCGGCCGCCGTGCCAATTTCCCGTCCGACTATATCGTCGAGGTCGCCTCGATCGCCAAGGCCACCGGCGGCCGTTATCCCGTACGCCTCATCTGGACGCGGGAGGACGATATCGAGCACGGTAGATATCGCCCGCTCAATGTGCACCGCATCAGCGCGGGCGTCAGCACCGATGGCAAGGTCGCGCTCCGCCAGCGCGTGGTCGGCCAGTCCATCATGGCCGGCGCCCCCTGGGGCGCCCCGCGCGGCGTCGATCCTACGGCGGTGGAGGGCAATGCCGCCGACGAATACGATCTGGAGAACGTCAGCATCAGCTGGAGCGACCCCAAGGTGGGTATTCCCGTGCTCTGGTGGCGTTCCGTCGGCCACTCGCATATGGCGTTCTCCAAGGAAGTCATCATCGATGAGCTCGCCGAGGCGGCAGGTCGGGATCCGGTGGAATTCAGGCTGGCGCTGCTCGGCACGCATCCGCGACAGGCGGCGGTGCTCAGGCTGGCGGCGGAAAAGGCCGGCTGGGGGCGTCCGTTTCCGCGCGGGAACGGGCGCGGGCGCGGCGTGGCCGTGCACAAATCCTTCAATTCCGTGGTTGCGCAAGTGGCCGAGGTGACCGTATCCGGAAACGACATCACCGTCGAGCGGGTGGTGTGCGCGGTCGACTGCGGGATCGCGGTGACGCCCGGGGTGATCGAGGCGCAGATGCAAAGCGGCATAGGCTACGGGCTTTCGGCGGCGCTCTGGGGCGCCATCACGCTCACCGATGGCCGCGTCGATCAATCAAACTTCGACAACTATCGGGTCGTGCGGATAAACGAGATGCCGAAGATTGAAGTCTACATCGTGCCCTCCATGGAGGCGCCGACTGGTGTGGGCGAGCCGGGCACGCCGCCGATTGCCCCAGCTGTCGCCAATGCGGTGCGCGCGGCGACCGGCATACGGCTGCGCAGGCTGCCGTTCGATCTCGCGGCAGCGCGGCGCGAGCAGAAGACCTGACGGGCGGCGCGGGCGCTATGTCGCCGCGAAGCTGCGGAATGCCTCGCTCCAGGCGGGCGCGCTCTCGAGCGCGGCGGGGACTTCCTCGGGCTGTGCGACCACCTGCCACATCGCACGGTGCCGCTCGTCCATGAAACGTTCCGCCACCGCGTGCTCAAGCAGCGCCAGCAGAGGCTCGAAATAGCCGCGGGTGTTCACCAGTACGATGGGCCCGAGGTACAGCCCCAGCCGCTTCAGGGTGACGGCCTCCAGGAGCTCTTCCATGGTCCCGCTGCCGCCGGGCAGCGCGATCGCCGCCTGCGCGCCCGTGAGCATGAGGTGCTTGCGGCTGCGCATGTCCTCGACCAGCTTCAGCTCCGTGAGCCGCGGGTGGCCCCATTCCAGATCGGCCATGAAGCGCGGCAGTATGCCGACCACGCGCCCGCCCCGGCTCAACGCCCCATCGGCCAACGCCCCCATGGAACCCACGGCCCCGCCGCCGTAGATGACGGCGATGCCGAGGGTGGCCAGAACCTCGCCGAGCCTGAACGCCGCCTGGCGATAGTCCGCGTGGGCGGAACGGCTCGAGGCACAGTAGACGCACACTGACCGGGTGATGGCCTGCTCGGAGGTTACGCTCATGTGCGGAATCATCCGCCGTCGGTGCACTGCGAGGCAAGTTCCACATCAGCCGCGACCGCTCCGGCGCGCCGTGGCCCGGGAAAGGATGGGGGCGTGCCGCTCAGGCGCCGCGATACGCGAACACCTGGCGAAGGTAGGCGAGGAAGGTCTCATCGTCGCAGAGCGTCTTGCCCGGCGAGTCGGAGAGCTTCGCCACCGGCTGACCGTTGCATTCCGCGAGCTTCATCACGATGTCGATTGCCGGGATCCCCAAATCGTTGGTCAAGTTGGTGCCGATCCCGAAGGCGCAGGGTGCCCGGTCGGCGAAGTGCTCATACAGCGAGAACGCCTTGTGCAGGGTCAGGCCGTCGGAAAACACCAAACGTTTGGTGTGCGCGTCGATTCGTAAGCGCTCATAGTGCGCCAGGGCCTTCTCGCCCCACACGACCGGATCGCCGGAATCATGGCGCAACCCGTCGAAGAGCTTGGCAAAGTACAGATCGAAGTCGGCGAGGAACGCATCCATTCCCACGACGTCGGTGAGCGCAATGCCGAGATCGCCCCGGTACTCATGCACCCAGTTCTCAAGTGCCGCCTGCTGGAAGTTCCTAAGCTGCACGCCCACCGCCTGAAAGGTCTGCAGATACTCGTGGGCCATGGTGCCGACGGCCGTCAAACCGTGCCGCCTGGCGAGATGGACATTGGAAGTCCCCCGGAAGTACTGCGGCAGCTCGCGCGCCAGGGTGGCGACGACTTCCTCGTGCCAGAGGCGCGAGAAGCGCCGGCGCGTGCCGAAATCGAAGAACAGGAAGGGATGACGCCGCGCCGGACCGGTGCGCGCGAATGCCTTCAGCTGCTCGATCTTGCCCGCAAGGCGGATGCGTCCCTCCTCCAGAGTTGAGCGCTCCTCGAAGGCCCGAAAGTAAAGCTCATTCACGATCGAGAGCATGTGAATCTCGAAACCCATCACGTGGATCTGCGGACCCCGCGCCTCGATCGTCAGCTGATCCCCGTCGGCGCCCACACGCAGGTAGCGGGGCTGATACCGGAAGATGCGCAGAAAATCGATGAAGTCTGGCTTCAGATAGCGCAGGGTCGAAAGATACTGGAGTTCCTCTTCGCTGAAGGTAAGGCTGCAGAAGTGATCGAGTTGCTCCCTCACTGCACGTTCGAGCGAAGCGAGCGGATATCCGGGACGGTTGCGGCAGACGAAGCGATAGACGGCGTGGTTGCCCGGAAAGGAATGCAGAAAGGTCTGCCACATGGTGAACTTGTAAAGGTCGGTGTCGAGCAGCGTGCGGGCCACCGGGACGAACGTGCTCATCGGCTCAGCCTGTCCCGCTCGAGCCCGAGCGCGGCGAGCGCCTC
>JAJZVF010000083.1 GCA_021845825.1 Pseudomonadota bacterium
ATGCAGCGATTGCTCGCGATCTACGAGCGCCGCCATGGGGAAATGGCCGAGGCGATCACGACCGAAATGGGCGCGCCGCGCGATCTGGCGTCACGCGCGCAGGCGGCCGCCGGGACCGGCCACATCAAGGAGACGATCGCGGTCGCGCGCTCGCTCGACCAGGAAGTCAGGCTGCGCGGTGGTGCCGCCGTGCTGCGCGAACCGGTGGGCGTTTGCGGTCTGATCACCCCGTGGAACTGGCCAATGAACCAGATCTGCGCGAAGGTCGCCCCGGCGCTCGCTGCCGGCTGCACGGTCGTGCTGAAACCCAGCGAGCAGGCGCCGCTGTCGGCGCAGCTGTTTGCCGAGTACGTCCACGAAGCCGGCTTTCCAGCCGGCGTCTTCAACATGGTGCAGGGCGCCGGCGCGACCGTCGGACACGCGCTTGCAGTGCATCCGGATATCGACATGATTTCGTTCACCGGCTCGACGCGCGCCGGGATCAGCGTCGCCAAGGCGGCTGCGGATACGGTCAAGCGCGTCGCGCAGGAACTCGGCGGCAAGTCGCCGAACATCGTGTTCGCCGACGCCGACCTCAAGACCGCGGTCGGTCGCGGCGTCGCGCAGTGCTTCAATAACAGCGGCCAGTCGTGCAATGCGCCGACTCGGATGATCGTCGAGGATTCGGTCTACGACCGTGCCATCGAGATAGCCGCCGACGCAGCCGCCGCGGTGCGCATCGATGAGCCGACCAAGCCGGGGAGGCACCTCGGCCCGGTGTCATCGCGCATGCAGTTCGACAAGATCCAGCGCTGCATCGAGCAGGGCATCGCCGAGGGGGCGCGGCTGGTGCTCGGCGGGCCGGGCCGGCCGCCGGGATTCGAGACCGGCTTTTTCGTCCGGCCGACGATCTTTGCCGACGTGGTCAATACGATGAGCATCGCCCGTGAGGAGATCTTCGGTCCCGTGCTGTCGATGCTGCGATTCCGCACGCTCGAGGAAGCGGTACAGATAGCCAACGATACTCCCTACGGGCTTGCCGCCTACGTGCAGACCGGGGATCTTGACCAGGCGCGCCGCGTCGCGCGCCAACTGCGCGCGGGCAGCGTCTACCTCAACGGCGCCCCGCAGGATTACGATGCACCGTTCGGCGGCTTCAAGCAATCCGGCAACGGTCGTGAGGGGGGCGCCTACGGGCTCGCGGAATTCCTCGAGTTCAAGGTGATCAACGGCTGTTACCCGGTCTGATCTGCAGTCCCCGTGGTGTACCGGCGGCCGTTGCCGGACCGGTCGCTCAGCCTGCGTGAACTTGCCGGGTAAGCCACTGCATCATCTGCCGAGTGGCTTGCGTCCGCGCCGGCTCGAGCGCAGATTCGTGAATCTGCCGATGCAGCCCGAGCACGACCGGATCGCAGATCTGCCGGGCGGCCAGAAAGCGGGTGAGCGGACAGGCGTCCAGTTCGCCCGGCTGGCGCAGATGCAACGGGTCATGCATCAGCATCCACTGGCAGGCGAGGGCGCCGAGCCAGCTGTGCAGCTCGCCCGCATCGCCGCCTTGAACCGGCCGGGCTTTGCTCCAATCGGGCAAAGCCTCCGCCGGCATCGGCCGCGCCAGCCCGTAGCCCTGCCCGAAGCGGCACCCCAGCCGTGTCGCCGCTTCGATGGTCCCTGCGTCCTCCAGACCCTCGGCGATCACGTCACGCTCCAGATCCTGGCCGATTTGCACGACGGTTCGGATGAGGCTCAGCGCCTTGAGCGGATCGTGGCGCAGATCCTTGATGATGTTCTGGTCGATCTTGATCACATGGAACGGTAGATCGGCGAGGCGCTTGAAGTTGCTGAACCCCGCTCCCAGATCGTCCATTGCGATCCGCACGCCCGTCGAGGCGAGTCGGGTGATGGCCTCGTCCACCATGCACGCCTCCAGCGCCTGGCCCTCGAGCAGCTCCAGGGTGAGATGCCGAGGCTCGATCTGCGTCTCGCGCAGCGCCTCCTCGATCCATCGCGCACAGTCGGGGTGCAGCAAAGAACTGGGCGCAAGGTTGATCGACAGCCCGATGTCGAGCTTTTCCTCGCGCCAGCGGCGCAAGTGACCGAGGCCCTGCGCCAGGCCTTGCCGCAAGAGCGAGTTGAGGTCGGCTTCCCCGAGGGTCGGCAGAAACTGTCCGGGGTCGAGGACGGTGCCGGCCGGGGTGCGCAGCCGCGCCAGCGCCTCGACCTTTACCAGCGCACCGTCGCGGAGATTCACGATCGGCTGCACGAACATCTGCACCCCGCCGCTGTAAAGGAGCGCACGGATCTGCGCAGCCTGGCCCGTATCGATGGGATGCCAGCGGTTGTGGGACACCGTCGTCAACAGATCCCAGCGATTCTGCAGCGACAGGCGCCAGGTGTGCATCCAGCCGGAGGCGAACTGCTGGGAGTACGCTCCAAAGAGCATCAGCACGGCGTGGATTGCCCCATGCCGGTGTACGGGCAGCGTTACAGCGCTGCGAATGCCGAGCTGCTGCATCAGCGTCTGCCACGGCTGCGCGCGCATCTCCAGTGCGAAAGCAGACGTCTCCTGCTGGGAGTCCGTCATCCAAGTCGTGGCAACCAGCCCCTTGCCCCGAGCATCCCGTGGGTCGAGCGTCGGATAAAGATCGCGCTCACGAAGCGCCTCGACGAACGCCTGGGCGCCTTCGCCGGCGGCTCGCTCGACGACCAGGCGGTTCTGAACGTCCGGCCGCCACACCACCGTTGCACGTATGCCCGGCAGCGCCGCCACCGCGTCGAGTTCCGCCTGAATCCAGTCCGGCGTCAGCGCCCGGCTGTCCATCGGACGGGCAAACAGCATCTGGTACTGGTCGAGAGTCGCCTGCATGGCCTGCATCTGGCTCTCGATGTCCAATTGCAGCCGTGCGTCCGCCGCACGCAAGGTACGGTAGCGCGTGCGCGCGGTGAGCAGCGCCTCATCCAGGTGGGTACGCAATAAGTCCCGATACAGACCCAAGGCCCTCGTCATCCACGCGCCCGAGACGCCGATGAGGGCGTGAACGACGCCGAGGCTCTGGGCAGCTTGCGCCACCGATTGGCGCGTGGCTCGGGCGTCGAGCAGAAAGCGCAAATGGTCGGCTTGCGTGCGTGCCAGTCGCTCGCACTCTGCGGTGGACAGACTGCCGAGGACCGGCGCGTTCTGCGGATGTGCGCGCAGCTCGCGATAGAACGACGCCGAAAACCGCTCCGCCATGACCCCTATGGTCGGCGCCAGAGCCTTCAGGAGTTCCCGCGTCTCCTCGCCGAACGCGTCGAACGAAGTCTCGGCGTCCTGCTCTGGCGAGGCGGTCACGCCGAGCTTCCACCACTGCTGTCGTGCTCGCTTCGACTGTTTGGCCTGAAACATCGCCGCGTCAGCCTGCCGCAGCAGAAACTCCGGTTCCTCGCCATCCGCAGGATACAGGGCCACGCCCATGGTCATGTCGATCGACACCGCCTCGGCTGCGCCCAGCCTGAAGGGTTCCTCGACCGCCCGGTGCAGGCGCTCGAGTGCGGCACCGAGCTCGCTCTGCGCCCGCGTCACATCGAGACCCTCCAGGATCACTACAAACTCATCGCCCCCCAGACGAGCGATGAAATCCGCCTCCCGCATACACACAAGCAGTCCGCGGGAAATCTGCCGCAGCAGCTCGTCGCCGCCTTCGTGTCCTAACCGATCATTGACGGGCTTGAAGTCATCGAGATCGATCACGCCCACCGCCAGCGCCGTCCCGCCGCGGCGTGCCCGCGCGATGGCCTGCGGCACGTATTCTTCCAGCGCAAGCCGGTTGGGCAGTCCAGTCAGCATGTCGGTGCGCGCAATGCGCGCATCCTGCGCCTGGCGAGCCCGCAGGCGGGTCTTGGCATCAAGCTCATCGATGCCGTGACCCAGCAAACCTGCGATCCGGGAACACACCTCGATCGTCGGCGCATCGAAGCATCCGCGCCGGGATGACGCCAGCAGCAGAATCGCCCAAATGCGCTGCGCGCGCATGACCGGCAGGGCGAGCACGCTGCGCCGGCGGTCGGCGGCAAAGCCTTCCGGGCAGGAGCCCGTCGCCGAATCCGCCGAAGTGTCGTTACAGGCGACCGGCTTTTGTTCCTGCCAGGCCCTCACCAGGATCGAGGCGGTCTGCCGCTCTGTCGATTTCGCAGGCGCCGTAAGCGCCCGGTCGGCAGCCGTGGTGGCGAACGCCAGTACATCGAACACGTCCGATTCCCCGGGCTTGCCGAGCCACGCGGTATGAAACGGTGTATCTTGCACCAGTTTGCCGCACAGGCTCTCGAGCATCTCCGGTTCCCGGCGACTTTGAATCAGCACATCGCTGCAATGCAGCAACGCCCGATACAGGGCCTGTAAATTCAACAGCTGTTTGCGTTGTGCCAGCAGATCAAAAGTTCTCCGGCCCAGATGCTCCGAGAGTTGGCTTACCGTATCGGCGACGTCATTTTTTTCGTCACCAGTCCCTTCAAGATCTACGCCATCAGGAGCCTCCCCGGCTTGCAAGGCGCGGATGGCACGTGCCATCCGCTGATCCACTTCCATGATGTGGTGCAACAGCCACTGCGCAAGAAAGGCCATCAGCTCGACGGTGATGTCCGTCACTTGCTCATTGGCAAGGGTCAAAGCCCGGCGCAGGAATCCGCGGAAGCTCTCGTGCGCCTTGAAATGCATGGCGCAGTGGCGGGCATCGACCCGCCACTGTCGCATGAGTCTTTCCTCTTCCCGAAAATGATAACGGGTGTAACCCGCCAACTCATCGAGCAGGACGAGCACGGTCTCACTCGAGGCGTCCCGTGCCTGGACGAGCGCGATCCGGTTGAAAATCTCCAGCAGCCGGCGATGCTGCTCATCGACCGTGGCGATGCCCGCGGCCATGGCATTGGTCCACCGGAGCGGTCTTGCCAGATCGCGCATAACGGCTTTTTCTTCGCGCAAGAGCCAGCCCTCGATGACGCCGGATCGGGCATTGCCCGCAAGATGCTACCTCGACGGCGGCGGCCGAATTGCGAAAAAAACTCGACGTATTTAACACTTGCGTAACGACGCGACTCGTATCGCACGGTCCTGGCCGGACCGGACATGGCCGGTATCGCCGGCTTTGCTCGCGCGCCGCCGGCCGAGACAGGGCGATTCCCCCGCCCGCCTCCCGGGCCCCCCTGCGCCGGCGGTTCTCTGCCGCCGGCATACGCGGGGCTCGGCTAGGAAAAATGCGGGCGATCACATGTTTCGGGGCCGTAAACGCAGCAGCAGGCGGCTCGATCCGCACGGGAATGCACCGGGCATTGGCCGCGCGGCAGTCAAGTGACGAACGGACCCGCGCGATACGAGCGAATCACGTGGCGGGGCCGTCAAAAGCTTGACTACACTGTCCGCATGCTCGATCCCACCGCAGACCCGCCTCGCCGCTCCTCCCTGCGTCTGCTGGCCGGCCAGGCCCTTAGCCGGGCGGCCGGCGCACCGCTCGTGGCCGGCAACCGAGTGCGGCTGCTGATCGACGGGCAGGCGCATTTCGAGGCCTGGGCGGAGCTGATCGAGTCGGCCCGCCAATACGTCCTGCTCGAGAATTACCTCATCGCCGACGACGTGGTAGGGCGGCGATTTCGCGATCTGCTGCTCGCGCGCGCGCGCGCAGGCGTGCACGTCGGGTTGATTTACGATTGGTTCGGCACTTTAGGCAACGCAGATCACACATTCTTTGCGCCGCTGCGGGCGGCAGGCGCAGCGGTGCGGGCGTTCAACCCGCCGCGGCTGGAGAGTCCGCTCGGCTGGATCGGCCGCGACCACCGTAAGCTGCTGGTGGTGGACGGCCGCATCGGTTCCATCTCGGGGGTGTGCATCGCGGCGAAATGGCTGGGCGATGCGGCCCGCGGGATCGCGCCGTGGCGGGACAGCGGCGTGCTGATAGAGGGGCCGGCGGTCGCCGACATCGAGAGCGCATTCCGGGAAAGCTGGGCGGGGATGGGAGCACCACTGCCCTTCGCGCCCGCGCCGGCTGCGCCGGCCTGCGGCGAGGTGGCGCTGCGCGTCATTGCCACCTTGCCTGCCCACGGCGCGATGTACCGGCTGGACAGCTTGATCGCAGGCATGGCTATCCGCAGCCTGTGGATCAGCGACGCCTATTTCGTAGGCACCCCCACCTACGTGCGCGGCTTGGCGGCCGCTGCCGCTGACGGTGTGGACGTGCGCCTGCTCGTGCCCGGAAACACCAACCTGCCGGCGGTCGCCGCACTGTCCCGCGCCGGCTACCGGCCGCTGCTCGAGGCCGGCATCCGCGTGTTCGAGTGGAATGGAAGCATGATGCACGCCAAGACGGCGGTGGCCGACGGACGTTGGGCGCGTGTGGGCTCGTCCAACCTCAACCTGTCCAGCTGGCTTGCCAACTGCGAGCTCGACGCGGCCGTGGAGGACATCGAGTTTGCCAGGCAGATGGAGGCCCAGTACCTGCAAGACCTCGACCAAGCCACTGAGCTGCTGTTGAAAGGGCGTCGGCCCCGGCCGCTCGCACACGTGGCCTCCAATGTCCGGGGCGGTAGCTCTTCTCGCGCGGCCGCCGGAGCTCTGCGTCTGGCCAACACCGTGGGAGCGGCCATTGCCAACCGCCGCGTGCTGGGCGACTCCGAGCGCGGCGTGCTGTCGATAGCCGGAGCGGCGCTCGTGCTGCTCGCCGCGCTCGGGATCTGGCTGCCCCAGCTGCTCGCGTGGCCGCTGGCGGCATTCTCCGCCTGGCTGGGCCTGAGCCTGCTGTGGCGGCGCTGGCGAGGGCCGCGCTGAGCACGCAAGGGCGAACCATCCCGCGTCAGGCACTGATGAGGGGACGGGTGTCGTTGCCGGGGCGCGCAGCCGCCTTCGGCCGCTTGGCGCTCGGCACGACTCACACGGCGATCGGGGCGGGTATGTGCGGATGCGGGTCGTAACCGATGATATCGAAGTCCTCGTAGCGGTAGTCCAGTATCGAAGCCGGTCTGCGCTTCAGCTTCAGCCGCGGGAGTGGCCGGGGCTCGCGTGAAAGCTGCAGCTTCGCCTGTTCAACATGATTCAGATACAGATGCAGGTCGCCGAAAGAGTGGACGATTTCCCCCGGCTCCAGGTCGCATTGCTGAGCAATCATATGCGTGAGAAACGCCACGGACGCCCCGTTGTACGGAACGCCTAGCAGGACGTCCGCCGATCTCTGCGTGAGCATGCAGCTCAGCCGGCCGTCGGCGACGTAGAACTGATACAGCACGTGGCACGGAGCCAGGGCCATGCGACCGGCTTGCACGTTCTCCTGCGGCCTTTGACGCTCATCGGGCAGGTAGGCAACGTTCCAGGCGCTGATGATGTGTCGCCGGCTGTGCGGATTGCGGCGAATGCCCTCGACGAGGGCCGTGACCTGATCGATGGGGCGCCCGTCGCGGCCAGGCCAGGCGCGCCATTGGGCGCCATAGATGGGGCCGAGGTCGCCGGTGTCGGTCGCCCACTCGTCCCAGATCGAGACACCATGGGCCTTGAGGTACTTCGTGTTGGTCCCGCCTTGGAGAAACCACAAAAGCTCATGCACGATAGATCTGACGTGCAGCTTCTTCGTCGTGAGGAGCGGAAGCCCTTCGCGCAGATCGTGGCGGTACATGCGGCCGAACACGGATAAGGTGCCCGTTCCGGTACGGTCGCCGCGCTTCACGCCGTTGGCGAGGATGTCTCTCAACAGCCCCAGGTATTGGCGGTCCATAATGGAGTGCGGCGCATCCCCTTCAGGCAGCGGTTCGTCGGATCCGATCCGGCGCCTTTATTGCGCGAGCGCGAAATTGCCGGAGCGCTGGCGAGTCTTGTACGCGTACACGAGCAAGCCGATGCCGATCAGGATCATGGGGAAGGACAGCACCTGACCCATGGTGAGCCAGCCCCAGGCGAGATAGCCGAGTTGCGGGTCCGGCAGCCGGATGAATTCCATCAGAAATCGGAACGTGCCATAGAGCAACACGAACAACCCCGTCGGAGCAAGCCGCGAGCGGGGCCGCGAAGTGAACCACCACACCACTGCGAAGGTCACTATGCCCTCGAGAAAGCCTTCGTAGAGCTGCGAAGGCTGGCGCACCACCCCGTGGTACAGGAAGCCCCAGGGAAGGGTGGTAGGCTTGCCCCAAAGTTCGCCGTTGATGAAGTTCCCCATGCGGCCGAAGAACAGTCCCGGGGCAATGAGCGGTGAGATGAAGTCGAGCACGTCCCCCAGGTTTCGGCCGCGGCGCCGGGCGAATATCGCGAGCGCGATGATGCCGCCGATGAAGCCGCCGTGAATGGACATGCCTCCATCCCAGACCTCGATCGGGTACCAGGGGTTTTGCCGGGTCCAGAACGTCATGCCGTAGATCAGTACGTAACCGATGCGGCCGCCGAGCAATCCGCCCACCATGCCAAAAAAGATCAGGTCATCGACGTCCACCGGCTTCCAGGTCGAGCCAGGCCGCGAGCCGCGATAGCGCCCGAGTCCCCAGCCGCAGGCAAACCCGATCAGGTACATGATGCCGTACCAGTGCACTTTGAGCGGGCCGATGCGGAAGGCGATGGGATTGATATTGGGGTATCGGATCATCATGGGAGGGCAAACGGAGCCTCTGTTGAACCCCCGCACACTCGCGACGGAGGCTGATTTCGCTTGGGACCAGGCGCCACGCACGTAGTGTACTCGATGTGCATGCGGGAGGAGCAATGACCTCCCGGGTGAAATCACTCCCCTGCCGCCGAGGGCCGCAAGCGGTCGCGTACTTCGGATGAATCCTGGGCGGCACGATCATTCAGCGAGGCTCCGCTGCCGCACGGAGTCAGAGTCCGAGAACAAAGCACGGTAGTGCCCTGCCGTGGGGAATCACCCTGCTGCTACGTTGTGCGCCGCGTCGCTAGCGGCATGCGGACTGCGCCGCGCGCCGTGCGCCGTGCAGCGAGGCGGTTCCCGGTGCAACGCGAGTGCATGGGGTGCAACGGGGATTCCTCACCCGAGCTCGAGCGTCACGCGGCAAAAAAGTGCCTTGAGGTAGCGCGTCTCGGGGATGGCGGGATGGATGGGGTGATCGGGCGACTGGCCGCCCGCCTCCAGAATCTGCACTCCCCGGCCGCTGTGGCGGGCTGCGGTCTGAAGGATCTCGGTGAGCGCCTCGGGCGCAAGGTGATATGAGCAGGAGCAGGACACCAGCAGTCCCTCGCCCTCGATGAGCGAAAGTGCCAGCTGATTGAGCTTGCGGTAGGCGGCTTGCCCTCGGGGAATGTCCTTCTTGCGCTTGATGAATGCCGGCGGATCGAGTACGACCACATCGAAGCGCTCGCCGCGCTCGTGAAGGCCCTTCAGTGCCTCGAACGCATCGGCATGCAGGGTCTGCAGCTTCAGGCCGTTGGCCCGGGCGTTGCGCTCCGCGTAGTGCAACGCGGTTTCGGAGGAGTCGATGCAGCAGGCGGAAGCCGCGCCCGCGTGCAGTGCAGTGATCCCCCAGGCGCCAACGTAGCTGCAGACATCCAGCACGCGTGCGCCCGGCCACAGGAAGCGCGCCAGCCGCGCCCGATTACCGCACTGGTCGTAGAACCACCCGGTCTTCTGCCCGTGCGCGAGCGGCGCGGTGAAACGCAGCCCGGCCTCGTGCACGGTGATGTCCTCGGGAATCTCGCCGAAGGCGGCCTGCGCGACCTGCGGGAGCTGCTCGAGCTGACGGGCCCCCGAATCGTTCTTCCAATAGAGGCCGGCCGGGCAAAGCAGCGCCCGCACGGCCTGCTCGATCGTCTCTCTCAGTCCCTCCATGCCGGCCGTGGCGATCTGTCCGACCACGATATCCGCATAGCGATCGAGGACCAGGCCCGGCAGACCGTCGGATTCCCCGAATACCAGCCGGTAATACGGCTCGCGGCAGAGTCGCTCGCGGAGCGTGAGCGCCGTCCGCACCCGGTGCTCGATGAGCGAGAGGTCCACAGGTTGCGCGGCGTCTCTGCTGAGAATTCGCGCGCAGATCAAAGCGTGCGGATTGACATATGCGTAGCCGAGAAATTGCCCTCGATGCGACTGGACCTGCGCCTGCTCCCCGGGTATGAACGCCTTGAGCGGCGTGTCGGCCGAGATCTCGTTGCTGAAGACCCATGGGTGCCCGGCAGCGATACGGCGTTCTTCGCCGCGCTCGAGGCGCAGCACCCGCAGGACGTGCTCGGGAACGGTAGGGGAGGAGGCGCTCAAGATGGATGTTCAGCCGGCGGGCGGGTGCGAGAGTACGGCAGTATACTGGAATGTGATGGAAATCCGACACCTCAATGCCGACGGCACGCCTCGCTACACCAACCGCCTGATCGGGGAGACGAGCCCTTACCTGCGCCAGCATGCCCACAATCCGGTCGAGTGGCATCCCTGGGGCGATGAGGCCTTCGAGCTTGCCCGCGCGCGCGGCCGTCCCGTGCACCTGAGCGTCGGTTATGCCGCCTGCCACTGGTGCCATGTGCTCGCCGCCGAGAGCTTCGAGGACGAGGCCACGGCCCGGGTGTTGAACGAGCAGTTCATCAACATCAAGGTGGACCGGGAGGAGCGTCCAGACGTCGATCGCATCTACCAGATCGCCCAGCAGATGTTGACACATGGCCCCGGCGGCTGGCCGCTCACGATGTTTCTCACGGCCGAGGGACGGCCGTTTTTCGGCGGCACCTACTTCCCCCCGGAGCCTCGCCACGGATTGCCCGCCTTCAGGGACCTGCTGCTGCGAGTAGCGCAGTACTACCGCGAACACCATGAGGAAATGCATGCGCAGACCGAGGCGCTCGCGGCGGCGTTCGCCGCCATCGATGTGCCGCCGCCCGCGACAGACCTCGAGCTGACCGATGCGCCGTTGCGGCTGGCACGCGCGGCGCTCGAGCGCGCTTTCGATGGGCGGTACGGCGGATTCGGCGGCGCGCCGAAATTCCCCCATCCGGGCTCGCTCGAGCGGCTGCTGCGCCATTGGCGCGACAGCGCCGAGGACGAGCAGCCGGACCTCAAGGCACTGTACATGGCGGGCCTCACCCTGCAGCGGATGGCCGGCGGCGGTCTCAACGACCAGCTGGCCGGCGGCTTTTACCGCTACTGCACCGACGACCGATGGTTGATTCCTCATTTCGAGAAGATGCTCTACGACAACGCCTGGCTGCTCGCAGTCTATGCGGAGGCGTACGTGGCTACCGGAGACGTCTTTTATGCGAACGTCGCGGATCATACCGCCGGGTGGTTGCAGGCACAGATGCAGTCCGCCGAGGGCGGTTATTACTCGAGTCTCGACGCGGACGCTGCGGGGCAGGAGGGCGCATACTACGTGTGGGATCGTGAAGAGGTGGGTTCGCTCCTTACGGCAGAGGAAAACGCCGCGTTTTCACTGCGCTATGGGCTGGATGCTCCGGCGAACTTCGAGGGCACTTGGCATCTGCACGCGGCACGCTCCGTGGAGGACGTCGCGCAGCAGTTGCGGCAGCCCCCGGACCGTATCGAGCCGCTGCTCGCGCACGCGCGCGGCAAGCTACTCGAGGCGCGCGAACGGCGGCAGCACCCGGGACGTGACGAGAAGATTCTTACCGCCTGGAACGGGCTCGCGATCCGAGGCATGGCGATCGCGGCGCGTGCGCTCGGCTGTGAAGGACTGGTTGATTCGGCGGAGCGGGCGCTTCGCTTTGTACGTCGAGCACTGTGGCGTGACGGACGCCTTTCGGCCACGTACTGCGGACGCGCACATCTCAATGCCTACCTGGACGATTATGTGTTTCTCGCCGACGGGGTGCTCGAGCTGCAACAGGTGAGGTTCCGATCCGACGAGCTCGCCTTCGCGCGTGAGCTGACCGAGGCGGCGCTCAGACATTTCGCCGATCCGGCGGGGGGGTTCTTTTTTACCTCCGACGATCACGAGGCGCTGCTTCATCGACTGAAGACCTTCAGCGACGAAGCCATCCCCGCCGGCAACGGTGTCGCGGCCCGCGTGCTGCTGCGCCTGGGTCACCTGTTCGGCGAGAGTCGGTATCTCGAGGCGGCCGAACGCACGGTGCGCGCGGGTTGGGCGCCGCTCGAGCAATACCCGCAGGCCCACATGACGTTGTTGACGGCGCTCGATGAACTGCTGCACCCGCCGCAGATCGTCATTTTGCGCGGTGAGGCGTCCGCCATCGAGGTGTGGCGGCGCGAGCTCGCGCGGCTGTATGGGCCGCGCCGGCTGGTGCTGGCGATCCCGGCCGATGCGCCCGATCTGCCGCCGGCGCTCGCGCAGAAGGCGCCACGGGGGCCGGCGACGGCTTATGTCTGCCGAGGCAGTGTGTGCGCCGAGCCGATCGACTCGTTCGCTGAGCTGATCGAGACCCTGAGAGCCCCGGTCTCCTAGGCGAGCAGCTCCACCGCGCCGCCGATCGC
>JAJZVF010000084.1 GCA_021845825.1 Pseudomonadota bacterium
GACGAGCGGCTGTGGCTGCAGGACCGCTTCCAGGACGGACGGCTCGAGCACCGCTTCACGCCGGATGAGAAACGCAACATCCTTTGGCAGCTTACGGCCGCCGAGGGACATGAGCGCTACCTGCACACCAAGTACGTCGGACAGAAACGGTTCTCGCTGGAAGGCGGCGAGACGTTGATCCCCATGCTCGATGACCTGATCCAGTGCTGCGGACCCTCCGCGGTGGAGGAGGTCGTGATCGGCATGACCCACCGCGGGCGCCTGAATGTGCTGGTGAACCTGCTCGGCAAGCCGCCCTCGCTCCTTTTTTCCGAGTTCGAGGGCAACTACGACCTGAGTCATCTGAAGGGCTCGGGCGATGTGAAGTATCACAAAGGCTTCTCCGCCGACCTGCGCACCCCGGCGGGCAACGTGCACGCCGTACTCGCCTTCAACCCTTCGCACCTCGAGGTCGTCGACCCGGTGGTGGAGGGCTCGGTGCGTGCCCGTCAGGAGCGCCGCAACGACGTGCACGGCGAGCACGTGCTGCCCGTTCTGGTGCACGGCGATGCGGCCTTCGCCGGGCAGGGCGTAGTGATGGAGACGCTGCAGCTCTCACAGGCCCGCGGCTACTTCACCGGCGGCACGCTGCACATCGTGGTCAACAACCAGATCGGCTTCACCACCTCGGAGCCGAGCGACGCCCGCTCGACGCTCTACTGCAGCGACATCGCCAAGATGATCGAAGCGCCGATCTTCCACGTCAACGGCGATGACCCGGAAGCGGCGGTGTTCGTGATGCGCCTCGCGCTCGCATACCGCGAGCGATACCACAAGGATGTGGTGATCGACCTCGTGTGCTACCGGCGCCTCGGACACAACGAAGCCGATGAGCCGGCGGCCACCCAGCCGCAAATGTACCAGGTCATCCGCCAGCACCCGACCACGCGGGCGCTCTACGCCGAGCGGCTCGTGGCCGAGGGAGTCATCGCCGAGTCCGAGCCCGCGGCGCTGGTCGAGCGCTACCGCGATGGACTCGATCAGGGCAAACCGCTCGCGCGCGCCGCCCTCGGCATGATCGGCAATCAGTACACCGTCGACTGGACCCGTTACGCCAAGGCCGATTGGACCGAGAGCGTGAGCACCGGCGTCGAACTTGCGCGCCTGCGCTCCCTTGGCGAGCGCTTGAGCCGCCTGCCGGCGGACTTCACGCTCCATCCCAGGGTGGCGCAGGTGATCGCCAGCCGCAGCAGGATGTTCGCCGGGGAGCTGCCGCTTGACTGGGGCGCTGCCGAAACGCTGGCCTATGGCACGCTGGTCGAAGACGGCTTTTCGGTGCGTCTTTCCGGGCAGGACAGCGCCCGCGGCACCTTCTTTCATCGGCACGCGGCGCTGCACGATCAAGGCTCCACGCGCGTCTACGTTCCGCTGCAGCACCTCGCCGAAGGTCAGCCGCGCGTGCAGATCATCGATTCGGTGCTGTCCGAGGAAGCCGTGATGGGCTTCGAGTACGGCTACTCGACCACCGAGCCCGGGTGCCTGACGATCTGGGAGGGCCAGTTCGGGGATTTCGCCAATGGTGCTCAGGTGATCATCGACCAGTTCATCAGCTCCGGCGAGGCGAAGTGGGAGCGCTACTGTGGTCTGACGCTTTTCCTGCCGCATGGCTTCGAGGGGCAGGGCCCCGAGCACTCCTCGGCCCGCCTCGAGCGTTTTCTGCAGCTGTGCGCCGAGAACAACATGCAGGTGTGCGTGCCTTCGACCCCGGCGCAGATGTTCCATATGTTGCGCCGCCAGATGCTGCAGCCCTTCCGCAAGCCGCTCATCGTCATGACGCCTAAGAGCCTGCTGCGCCACGAGCTGTCGGTGTCGAAGCTGGAGGATCTGAGTCGCGATGGCTTTGCACGTGTGATCGACGAGCTCGATCCTATCGATGCGGGCGAGGTTCGCCGCGTGGTGTTCTGCAGCGGCAAGGTGTACTTCGATCTTCTCAAGGCGCGGCGCAAGGACGGCATCGGCGATGTCGCGCTGGTGCGCATCGAGCAGCTTTATCCTTTCCCCGCGGAGGAGTACGGAGCGACGCTCGCGCGCTATCCGAACCTGCGCGAGGTCGTCTGGTGCCAGGAGGAGCCGCAGAATCAGGGCGCCTGGTATCAGATCCGCCACCGCCTGCAGGAGCCGGTGCAAGGCCGCTGCCCGCTGCTGTACGCGGGTCGCGCGCCGGCAGCGGCGCCCGCCACGGGCATCGGCATGATTCACGACAGCGAGCAGCACGCGCTGGTTGATGCGGCGCTGCACGCCACGGTAGCGGAACGGTCCGCGCGCAGGACGAGCCGGCTGAAGCCGGACGCCGCCGCCTCGCGTGCCCGCAAGGCCGCCGCGACCCCCCTGAGAAAGCGATCATGACGACCGAAATCAAGGTTCCCCAGCTTCCCGAGTCCGTGTCGGACGCCACCCTCGTCGCCTGGCACAAACAGCCCGGCGAGGCCGTGCGCCGTGACGAGAACCTCGCCGACCTCGAGACCGACAAGGTGATGCTCGAAGTGCCGGCACCCACCAACGGCGTGCTGCGGGAGCTGAAGGTGGCGAGCGGCACCGTGGTAAGGAGCGGCCAGCTGCTCGCGGTGATCGATGAAGGCGCGCAGGTTGCCGCTGCCGCCGCGCCGAAAGCCGCGCCGGCCGCCGCCGGGGTGAAGAGCGAGGGCAAAGCCGACGGCGATGCCGCCAGAGACAAGTTGAGCCCCTCGGTACGGCGCCTGGTGGAGGAGAACCGCCTCGATGCCAGCGCGATTCCGGCCAGCGGCCGCGACGGACGACTGACCAAGTCAGACGTGGTGGAATTCCTCGACCGGCCGCCGGCCGCCGCCGGTGCGCAGACGGCGCCGAGCGCTGCCCCCGCCCAGCCGGCGCCGGCCGCGAGAGCCGTGCGGCCCGCCGGTGCCCGTGCCGAGCATCGTGTGTCGATGACGCGGTTGCGCCAGCGCATCGCCCAACGCATGGTCGAGGCGCAGTCGACGCAGGCGCTGCTTACCTCATTCAACGAGATCGATCTCGCCGCGGTGAACGAACTGCGTGGCCGGTACAAGGATCGCTTCGAGAAGGCGCACGGCGTGAAACTCGGCCTCATGTCGTTCTTCGTCAAAGCGTGCATCGAGGCGCTCAAGAGATTCCCGGTGGTGAATGCCGCCGTGGACGGCAACGACATCGTCTATCACGAGTTCTACGACATCGGGGTCGCGGTCTCGACCGAGCGCGGTCTGGTGGTGCCCATCGTGCGCGATGCCGACGTGAAGGGCTTCGCGGCCATCGAGAAGGAAATCGCCGAGTACGCGCAGAAAGCACGTGCCGGCTCGCTCGCCATCGAGGACCTGACCGGCGGCACCTTCACGATCACCAACGGCGGAGTATTCGGGTCGCTGATGTCGACGCCGATCGTCAATGCGCCGCAGAGCGCCATCCTGGGCATGCACAAGATCCAGGAGCGCCCGATGGTCGTGAGCGGACAGATCGCCGTGCGTCCGATGATGTATGTAGCGATTACCTACGATCACCGCATCATCGACGGCCGGGAGGCCGTGCAGTTCCTGGTCACCGTCAAGGAGTGCCTGGAGGATCCGGGGCGCATGCTGCTCGGAATTTGATCGGAAGCGAAAGGAAAGACACCCGTGGCTGATTCTTTCGATGTGATCGTCATCGGCGGCGGGCCCGCCGGCTATCCGGCCGCGATCCGCGCCGGCCAGAACAAGCTCACCGTCGCCTGCATCGACGAGTGGCGCAACCGCGACGGCACCTACGCCTTCGGCGGCACCTGCCTCAATGCCGGCTGCATTCCGTCCAAGGCGTTGCTCGAGTCGACGGAGCTCTACCACCGCGCGCGCGAGGAGTTCGCGCTGCATGGCATCAAGACGAGCGGCGTCAGCGTCGATGTGGCGCAGATGCAGAAACGCAAGGCCGGCATCGTCAAAACGAGCACCCAGGGGATTCTCGCGCTCTTCAAGGGGGCCGGTGTGACGCCCCTGCAGGGGCACGGCAAGCTTCTGCCCGGCCGACGTGTCGAATACACCGCCGCCGATGGGACGAAGCGCGAGCTCACGGCCGCACACGTGATCCTCGCCTCCGGCTCGGTGCCGCTGGAGCTCAAATGCGCACCGTTCCAGGCGCCCCACATCATCGATTCGCAGGGCGCACTCGAGCTCGACTCGGCGCCGAAGCGTCTCGGGGTGATCGGCGCCGGGGTGATCGGCCTCGAGTTGGGCAGTGTCTGGCGGCGCCTCGGGAGCGAGGTGACCGTGCTCGAGGCGTTGCCGGATTTCCTCGCGATCGCCGACCAGCAGCTCGCCAAGGAGGCCGCGCGCCACTTCAAGAAGCAAGGACTCGACATCCGCCTCGGCGCCAGGGTGACGGGCGCCCGCGTGGCGGGCGATGCGGTCGAGGTCGCCTACGAGGATGCCGCCGGCGCTCACGGCCTGACAGTGGACCGCCTGATCGTGGCCGTCGGCCGCCGGCCCTACACCAAAGACCTGCTCGCAGAGGGCACCGGCATCGAGCTCGATGAGCGCGGCTTCATCAAGGTCGATCAGCAGTGCCGCACGGCGGTCGAGGGGATCTGGGCTGTCGGGGACTGCGTGCGCGGCCCCATGCTCGCGCACAAGGGCAAGGAGGAGGGCGTGATGGCGGCCGACTTGATCGCCGGCCACTTCGGCGAGGTCAACTACAAGACTGTTCCCGCGGTCATCTACACCGCCCCCGAGATCGCCTGGGTTGGACAGACCGAGGAGCAGGTCAAGGCGAGCGGCAGGCCCTACAAAGTCGGCGTGTTTCCGTTTCTCGCCAACGGCCGTGCCCGCGCGATGGAGCAGGCGCAGGGCTTTGCCAAGATCCTCGCCGCGCGCGACGATGATGAGATCCTCGGGGTGCACATCGTAGGGCCGATGGCCGGCGAGCTGATCGCCGAGGCTGTACTCGCGATGGAATACTCGGCGAGCACCGAGGATCTGCAGCGCACCATTCACGCCCATCCGACGCTGTCGGAGTCGCTGCACGAGGCCGCCCTCGCCGCCGACAAGCGCGCGATCGATTCCCTCAATCGCTGAGGGAAGCTCGCCGGTCAGCGCGCGCGGCGGGCCGAGGTCACGTTCGGCACCGCCGCAAGTCTCTGCAACACGCGAGCGAGCTGATCGAGATCCGCCACCCCGACGGTGAGCAGCACATGGGCGATACCCGCCTCGCGGTCCGTGGTGGTGTTCATCGCCCGGATGCTCAAGCGCTCGACGGCGAGCACATCCGTGATGTCGCGCACCAGGCCCCTGCGGTCGTAGGCCTGCACGGCGATGTCGACGGGCAACTGCGCCTCATCGCGCGAGCTCCACTCGACCTGCAGCACCCGCTCGGGCCGCACCTGGCGCATGCGCTGCAAACCCGGGCAGTTGGCGCGGTGGATGGTCACGCCGCGCCCCACGGTGACATAGCCGACGATGGGCTGCGGGCGAAGCGGCGAGCAGCACCGCGCCAGGGTGATCGGCAGATCCCCGACGCCTTCGATGTCGACCGGCGAGCCGGGGCGTGCGCCGCCCAAGCGTTTCGCGACGGGCTTCGGCGGCTCCCGGCTCGAGCCGAACAGGCGCTCCGCGGCGTGCGTCAGCTGCGCCACGGTGATCTCACCCTCGCCGAGCAGCTGATGGAAGTGGTCCACATCGTGCGCGGCGAACGCCTCGATGAGCTGCGGCAGCCGGTGGGCGTCCACGGCGAGCCTGGCGAGCTCGCGCTCGGCGATCGCACGGCCCGCGCCTCGGTTGTCGGCCGCGTCGAGCTTTCTGAACCAGGCGCGCACCTTGCTGCGATTGCGGCCCGATGCCAGATAGCCGAGCTCCGGGGCGAACCAGTCGCGGCTCGGCGCCTCTTGCTTAGCGGCGATGATCTCAACCACTTCTCCGTTCGCGAGCACGTGGGTGAGGGGAACGATGCGGCCGTTGACCTTGGCGCCCCGGCAGCGGTGTCCGAGCGAAGTGTGCACGCTGTAGGCGAAGTCAAGCGGAGTCGCTCCGTGCGGCAGGTCCACCACCTCGCCCTTGGGTGTCAACACATAGACCCGGTCCTGGAAGAGCTCCGCGCTGACTTGCTCGAGGAACTCGCGGTCCGCCTGTGCCCCTTCGGGGCGGCTTGGCTCGAGGAGCCTGCGCACCCATTCGATCTTGCGCTGATACTGCGTGTCTGCGGCGGTGCCTTCCTTGTACGTCCAGTGCGCAGCCACGCCGAGCTCGGCGTGTTCGTGCATCTCGCGGGTGCGGATCTGCACTTCGACGCTTTTGCCCTCGGGGCCGATCACCGCCGTATGGATGGAGCGGTAGAAATTCTCTTTCGGTGTCGCGATGTAATCGTCGAACTCGCCCGGGATGTAGCGCCAGAGGCTGTGGACCACTCCGAGCGCGGCGTAGCAGTCGGGGATGGACTCGACGATGATGCGTACGGCGCGTACGTCAAAGAGCTGATCGAACTCGAGGTGTTTGTGCTGCATCTTTCTGTAGATGCTGTACATGTGCTTCGGGCGGCCGTACACCTGCGCGCTTAGGCCCGCCTGGGCAAGCTCCCCGCGCAGCGTACGGCAGAGCGCCTCGATGTAGCGCTCGCGGTCGGTGCGCCGCTCGTTGAGCGCGGCGGCGATCCGCCGGTACTCCTCAGGCTCGAGGTAGCGGAACGAGAAGTCCTCGATTTCCCACTTGAGCTGCCAGACTCCGAGGCGGTTGGCGAGCGGTGCGAACACCGCGCGCGCCTCGAGCGCCAGCCGCTCGCGCGCCTCGGCCGACGCCGCGCGGGCATGGCGCAGGCTCACCAGCTGTTCGGCGAGCCGCGCGAGGATCAGCCTGGGGTCGCTTACGACCGCGAGCAGCATCTTGCGCACCGTCTCGGCCTGACGAGGCGAAAGTCCCTGGGAGGGCGACCAGTGTTGCGGCAGCCCGACCTCGCCGAGCCTCGAGAGCGCCAGCGCCGTCTCGCGAGCGGCCGGGCCGACGAGGCCGGTGAGCCGCTCCGGTGACAGGCTCGAGTCGCTGGCGGACCTCGCCAGCACTGCGAGGGCGAGATCGGTGTCCGCCGTGAGCGCACCTAGGATTTCGGCCGCCTCGGCGGCAGGGGCCAGAGCCTGCGGCGCGAGCGCTGCGGCAGCCTCGATCGCCTGCCGGACGGCGGCAATCGTTTTGAGGAGCTCGGGGGGGCAGCGCTGCGTCGTCTCCATGGGGTCGTAAGGCCTGAGTGTCTCAGGGGCCGCTTTACGGCTATCATACCCACCCGGCAGTTTTCGGCGACGCAGCGATGGCGCGCCCTGCGCTCAAGCTGATGGTCAGTGATCCAAAGTGGGCCAATTTGCAGCATGTCAAGGGCTTGCATGTGCTCGAAGCCGCTCAGGGAGAGCGGCAGCTGATCCGCTACGAGGGCTATGGCCCGCACGCGGCGGTGATGCTGATCGATTGCCTGACCCCTGACCGCGAGCGCACGCGCACTCTGGTGCGGCGGACGCTTGCCGAGCACGGGGGGTATCTCGGGGCCGAAGGCTCGGTGGAGTACCTGTTCGATCGCGTCGGCCTGTTGCGCTACGGCACACGCGAGGATCTGCAACGGCTGACCCAGGCGGCGCTCTCGGCCGCGGCGGAGGCTGTGATCGTCAGGGCCAGGTCGATCGAGGTGCTGACCGATCCAGAGGAGTTCCAGGCAGTGCGCTCGCGGTTGATAGGCCTCGGGTGGGCACCGGTGAGTGCGGAGGTGACTGAGCGT
The DNA here is from genome assembly GCA_021845825.1 of Pseudomonadota bacterium. GTDB lineage: Bacteria > Pseudomonadota > Gammaproteobacteria > Steroidobacterales > Steroidobacteraceae > 13-2-20CM-66-19. The sequence continues at coordinate 7,747 of JAJZVF010000084.1, forward strand.
GCCGCTCTCACCGCGCCGATCCGCGCCGAGGCGGCACAGCGCATGGTGCATCTGCTCGAGGCATTGGCGGATCTGGACGACGTGTGGAACGTGTATTCGAATGTCGAGATATCGGACGAGGTCGTGGCGCGCATTTGATCCCGGCTCGGGCTCGGCTGCGCCGGAGCGTTTCGCACCGCAGGAGCGTTTGCGCATTCTCGGGCTTGATCCGGGCTCGCGCACGACCGGCTTCGGCGTGATCGAGTGGCGCGCAGCGCAATGGGGCCACGTGGCACACGGCTGTGTGGCCGTGCCGAAGGGCGGCGGCCTCGCCGAGCGGCTGCAGGCGATATTCGCATCCCTGAGTGCGCTCATCGCAGCGCATGCGCCCGGGGAGGTGGCCATCGAGCGGGTGTTCGTCAATCGCAATGTCGACAGCGCGCTGAAACTCGGACAGGCGCGCGGGGCGGCGCTGTGCGCCGTGCCCAAGGGTTTGCCGGTGTTCGAGTACGCTCCGCGCGCCGTCAAACTGGCGCTGGTCGGATCCGGGTCGGCCGAAAAGCCCCAGGTTGCGCACATGGTCCGCGCCCTGTTCGGTCTCGAAGGAGGACTGCCGGCCGATGCGGCGGATGCGCTCGCCGTCGCGCTCTGCCACGCTCACTCCCGCGGCCTCAGGCAGCTCGCGGCGCATGCCGTGCCGCTCATGCCGCCCGGCAGCGGCCTCGCCAGATGATCGGCTCGATCCGCGGACAGATCCTCGCCAAAACCCCTCCACAGCTGACAGTGGAGGCGGGCGGTCTCGGCTACGAGCTCGAGGCGCCGATGTCGACGTACTTTCATCTGCCGGCGGTGGGGCAGGAGGTGCGCCTGCTCACCCACCTCGTGGTACGCGAGGACGCCCACGTCCTCTACGGTTTCGGCACCGAGGAGGAGCGGCGGCTGTTCCGCAATCTCATCAAGGTCTCGGGCGTGGGACCGAAAATCGCCCTTGCGCTGTTGTCGGGTGTCAGCGTCGAGGCGTTCGCCGCGTGCGTATACAATGAGGACGTGACCGCTCTCACCAGGGTCCCGGGCATCGGCCGCAAGACCGCCGAGCGGCTGATCGTGGAGATGCGCGACCGGCTGGGCACACCCGATGCGCGCGGTTCCGGGGCGCAGGCCGGCGGCAGTGCCCAGGCTGACGCGCTCGGGGCGCTGCTCGCGCTCGGCTACAGGCCCGCGGAGGCCTCGATGCTGCTGAAGAGCGCGGGTCCCGGCGAGCACTCCACCGAAGAGCTGATCCGGCGCGCGTTGCAGGGCGCGGTGCGGGAGTAGCGGGCGTGCAAGCAGACAGACCCATCGGTGCCGAGGCGACCCGGGACGATGAGCAGGCCGAGCGGGCCATCCGCCCGCGGCGGCTCACGGAGTATATCGGGCAGCCAAAGGTCAAGGCACAGCTCGAGATCTTCATCGGGGCCGCTCGCCAGAGAGCCGAAGCGCTCGATCATGTGCTGGTGTTCGGTCCGCCCGGTCTCGGCAAGACCACCCTCGCGCACATCGTAGCGGCCGAGCTCGGCGTGAGCCTGCGCCAGACCTCCGGTCCCGTGCTCGAGCGCCCCGGGGATCTTGCGGCGATCCTGACCAACCTGCAGCCGCGTGATGTGCTGTTCGTGGATGAGATTCACCGTCTCTCGCCGGTGGTCGAGGAAGTGCTCTATCCGGCCATGGAGGACTACCAGCTCGACATCATGATCGGGGAGGGTCCCGCGGCGCGCTCGATCAAGCTGAACCTGCCTCCCTTTACGCTCATCGGGGCGACCACCCGCGCCGGGCTGCTCACTTCTCCGCTCAGGGACCGCTTCGGCATCGTGCAGCGCCTGGAGTTCTACGGCGCGGAGGATCTTGAGCACATCGTTTGCCGCTCCGCCTCGATCCTCGGCGTACCGATCGAGCGGGAAGGGGCGCGGCGCATCGCGCAGCGCTCGCGCGGAACGCCGCGCATCGCCAACCGGCTGCTGCGCAGGGTACGCGACTATGCCCAGGTGAAATTCGACGGGTGCATCAGCGAGCCGGTGGCCGACGCAGCGCTCGATCTGCTCGAGGTCGATCGGCAGGGTTTCGACACGCTCGACCGCAAGCTCCTCAGCACCATCATCGAGAAGTTCGACGGCGGGCCGGTGGGCATCGACAGCATCGCCGCAGCCGTCGGCGAGGAGCGCGGCACGCTCGAGGACGTGATCGAGCCGTTTCTCATCCAACAGGGATTCCTGGTGAGAACCGCGCGGGGGCGGGTGGCGACGCGTGCCTCCTACGAGCACTTCGGCCTGAAGGCGGCGGAGCGCTCCGGGGACGCGCTGCCGTTGTTCGAGGAGGGTCGATGAGGGAGTTCTCCTGGCCGGCGCGGGTGTATTGGGAAGATACCGATGGGGGCGGAGTCGTTTATTATGCAAACTACCTGCGCTTCCTCGAGCGCTCGCGGACCGAGTGGCTGCGCTCGCTCGGGTACTCGCAGGAGGCACTCGCCAGGGAACCGGGGGTGCTGTTCGTGGTCGTTAGCATTGCGGTGGATTACCGCAGGCCGGCGCGGCTCGACGACGAACTCATTATCACCTGCGCACCGCGCGCCGACGGGATGGTGGCGATCCGCTTCACGCAGCAGATTCTGCGTGCGAAGGACAATGAGCCGCTTGCCGGCGCGCAGGTGAGAGTCGCGTGCGTCGATGCGCGCACGATGCGGCCGAGAAAGCTGCCTGAACAGTTGCTGAACGAGTTGAAGTAACCCCGGAGCTGCCCGTACATCATGAACGGCCATCTTTCCCTGATTCAGCTGGTGATACAGGCGAGCGTGCCGGTGCAGATCGTCATCGCTTTGCTGCTGCTCAGCTCGCTCACCTCCTGGGCGATCATCTTTCGCAAGCGGCTTCTGCTCGGGCGCGCCATGCGTGAGGCCGACCAGTTCGAGAACAATTTCTGGTCGGGAGGGGACCTCTCGCACCTGTACCGGGCGATCGAATCGCACGGCGGGGCCGCCGGCATGGCGAACATCTTCGAGATGGGCTTCCGCGAGTTCGCGCGCCAGCGCCAGTCCGGCGCCGGCTCGCCCGACCTCATGCTGGAGGGAGCGCGCCGGGCCATGCGCGTCGCCCACCTGAAGGAGATCGATCGCCTGGAGCACAGCCTGGCAACGCTCGCCACCGTGGGCTCGGTCAGCCCATACGTGGGGCTCTTCGGCACCGTCTGGGGGATCATGACGGCTTTTTCCGGCCTGGGGGATGTACGCCAGGCCACGCTTGCCGCGGTCGCGCCGGGGATTTCCCAGGCGCTTGTGACGACTGCCATCGGTCTGTTCGCCGCCATTCCGGCCGTAGTCGCCTACAACCGCTTCGCCGACCAGGTCGGCCGCCTGGAGGTGCGCTTCGATGCCTTCACGGAGGAGTTCTCGACCATCCTGCAGCGGCACACCGGACGGGGCTTGGCCTCGGCGCCCACCGTACCGGTGGCGGGTGCCGCCGGGGCCGCTCCAACGCCGGCGCCCGCCGGTCCGATGGCCGCAGGGGCGACGCCGCGTGCGCCGAGGGCACGGTAGGAGCCGTCCATGGCGCAAGTGCACCGCGGCCGCAGGTTGATGGGCGAGATCAACGTCGTGCCCTACATCGATGTGATGCTGGTGCTGCTCATCATCTTCATGATCACCGCCCCGCTGCTCAACCAGGGTGTCAAGGTCAATCTGCCGAGGGCTGCCGCCACGACCTTGCCGGCGAACATGCAGCAGAACAAGCCGATCGTGCTCTCGCTCGATGCGCAAGGCGATCTGTACTTGAGCGTCAACGGCCGCACGGTGGGTCCGGCTGCCCCAGCGGCCATCCGCGCGCGGGTCGCAGCGGCGCTCGCCGCCAATCCCGACCGACCGGTGCTGTTCAAGGCGGACGCCGCAACCGCCTACGGGGTGGTGATGAAGGCCATGGTCCTGCTACAGAGCGCGGGCGCGAGGAAGGTTGGGTTCATCACGCTGCCGCCGGCTGAGCGCCGGCGGGGAACCTGAAGGAATCGCATCTTCATGGTCGAGTCGCGGCGCGACCGCTGGCTGTCGATCGTAATGTCCGTGCTGCTGCATGGGACCATCATTGGCCTGCTCGCGTATGGCTGGTGGCGGTTCCGGCAGCACGCCGAGCCGCCGACCCCTTCCATCGACGCAACCGTGGTCGATGCCCGCACGTTGAAGGGAATCGGGCTTGCCACGCGGCCGCTCCCGCAGCCCAAGCCCGTGTCTCAGCCCAAGCCAAAGCCCAAGCCGATGCCTCAGCCAAAGCCCGTGTCACCTGCGCCGCCGTCCATCGAGGGGCCGCCGGCGCCGACGCCGCAGGAGCTGGCCCAACGCGCGCAGCTGGCGAAAGCCGAGGCACAGCGGCAAGCCGCGGCCGAGCAGGAGTTGCTCAGGCAGCAGGCCAGGCAGAACGCCTTGATCGCCCAGGCTGCAGCCAAGGCGAAGGCACGAAAGCTGGCCGAGGCCAGGAGGCTTGCTGAAGAGCGCAAGCTCGCGCAGGAGAAAAAGCTGGCCGAGCAGAGGAAGCTCGCGCAGGAGAAGCTCGCCGCCGAGCGGCTGGCCGCACGGGAGAAGGCGGCGCGGTTGGCCGCTCTTGCCGAGCTCA
>JAJZVF010000085.1:0-8699 GCA_021845825.1 Pseudomonadota bacterium
CTACATGGAAACGTTGCAGGCCGGGCGGAGCGATCCCTGGTACATGCTGGACAACGCCCAGTCCTGCCTGCAGGCACTCGAGCGCGCGCCGGCCGAGGCCGCGCCGCTCGCCCCGATCGAGCCGGCGGCGTTCGCCAGAACGGTGCTGATGAATCCGGCGGAGATGCACGCGACCGCTACGATTCCGGATCTGGCCAAGACCGGGCTCACCAAACCCTCCGCCGTGGGGTTGTCGGCCACCGCCAAGATGAGCGCGCTCGCCGAGAACGCCAGTCCGGAGCTGGTGAGGCTGTTCGTCGAAGAGGCGCAGGAGGAACTCGAGAAGATCCAGCGCCAATTTCCGCTCTGGGATCAGAATCCGCTCGATCGCGACGCGCTCGAGGTCGTGCGCCGCTCCTTCCACACGCTGAAGGGCAGCGGGCGGATGGTGGGGGCGCGCGAACTCGGGGAACTCGCCTGGGCGACCGAGAGCCTGCTCAACCGCCTGCTCGACAACACGCTGACACGTACTCAGGCGATCGTCGAGACTTTGCGCCAGGCGATCGCGACGCTGCCGCGGCTGATCGAGCGCCTGCGCAGCGGACAACTCTCCGGCTCCGATTCCACCGCGATTGTCGCCGCCGCGCATGCGTTGGCCGCGGGACGCGAGGCGGGTGCGCCGCAGGCCGCACCGGCGGAGCAGACGCAGCAGACGCAAGCCGCCGGGACCTTGGAGACGCCTGTCGGGCACGGCCCGGACATGACTCCCGAGGAACCGCCCGCGCCGCCGGCTCCGCCGCCGCCGCACACTGGAATCGACGAGGCGCTGCGCGAGATTTACGCCCGGGAAACCGAGGCGCACGTGGCCACGGTGCGGGAGTTTCTCAAACGCGAGGCACAGGCGGCCGAGCCGCATCCGTTGCCGGAAGAAGTCTACCGAGCCTGCCATACGCTCGCCGGCAGCTCGAAGACTGCGCAGGCGCGAAACGGCGTGCGTCTGGCCGAGCCTCTCGATCACTGGATCCGGCGAACTTTCGCGAGCGGCGTGGGCTTGCGCACCGCGGACCTCACGCTGCTCGCCGATTGCATGGCGGCCATGGAATCAGTGGCCGAGCACCTCGAGGAGCCGACCGGCTATTTTGCCAGTCACCGGTTGCTGATCGAGCGGCTGATCGAGGCCGAGAAGGCGCTCGATGAGCGCATTGCCCTTGCGGCGCGTGAAACGGTGAGTCCGGTGGAGGTTGCGCCGCTCCCGGTGCCGGCGGCCGCCGCTTCGCCGCTGGAGCCGCCCGAAGCCACTGCGGATTTCGATCCTGAAGTAGCCGCTGTCTTTACCGAAGAGGCCCTGGAGCTCATCGACGCTTCCGAGCGGGCACTCGCCGAGTGGCGCGCTGCACCTGCAAGCGGCGAGCGGCCATTCGCGCTCAAGCGGGCTCTGCACACCCTGAAGGGCGGGGCGCGCATGGCCGGCATCATGAACATGGGCGATCTCGCACACGAGCTCGAGACGCTGGTTGCCCAGGCAGAAAGCGGTGCGCTGGCAGCCGGGGAGGCGGTGTTCGATGTCGTCCAGGCCAGCCTCGACGAGCTGGCACGCATGCGCGAGACGGTGGCAAACGGGCAGGGTGTGCCGCCGGCGCGGTCGATGATCGCGCGCATCCGCCAGCTGACGCACCCCGGACAGCAAGCCGCTCTCGAGGCCGCACCGGCTGTCGGGCAGGCCGCACCGGCTGTCGGGCAGGCCGCACCGGCTGTCGGGCAGGCCGAGCCGGCTGTCGGGCAGGCCGAGCCGGCTGTCGGGCAGGCCGCACCGGCTGTCGAGCAGGCCGCACCGGCTGTCGGGCAGGCCGAGCCGGCTGACCAAGCGGGTTCCCAGGCGTATGAAGAGGCGCTGCCGGCTGCCGGGGCGGCAACCGGCCCGATCGTTACGGCCGCCGCCTCCACACCTGGGCCGCAACCGGAACCGCGTGCGAGCGAGTTGCCGGCACTTGAGCCAGAGGCGGGCGAGGTGCCCGTGCTCGTGCCCGCCGAGCCGGCGGCAGAGATCCTTCAGGCTGCGCAGGGGAGCCCGCCGGCCGCCCCCGCCGCCGAGCCTGAACGCCCGATTGTGCCCGAGGACTTTCCCGTTCTGCAGCCGGCGCTGCCGGAGGACATGGCGCCCATGGCGTTCGAGCCGCCGGCTGCTTCGTCCGCGGAGCGGCCGCCGATGGACTCCTCGACGCCGCCATCGGCCCCGATATCCCCCTTGGCCTTCCCACAGCCAGTGCCGCCCGGACGTGAGCCGGTTGCACCGGCGGAGCGGGTGGAGATGGCCCGCGTCGATGCCGAGCTGCTCGACAAGCTGCTCAACGTGGCGGGCGAGGCGAGCATCGCGCGCTCCCGGCTCGAGCAGCAGGTCAGCTCGATTGAATTCAACCTGGGCGAGCTCTCGCGCACCGTGACGCGCCTGAAGGAGCAGCTGCGCAGCCTGGAGATTGAGACCGAGGCGCAGATCCTGAACCGTCACGATCAGGAGAGCGGCCACCGCAGCGATTTCGATCCGCTCGAACTCGATCGCTACTCCTCCATTCAGCAGTTCTCACGCGCGCTGGCGGAGTCCGCCAATGACGTGGCGAGCCTTCAGCAATTGCTCGAGAACCTGAGCAAGGACGCCCAGACGCTCCTGCAGCAGCAGGCGCGCACCATGACGGAGCTGCAGAACGGTCTGATGCGCACGCGCATGGTGCCGTTCCAGCAGCATATCCAGCGCTTGGCGCGCATCGTCCGTCAGGCAGCCGCCGATACCGGCAAGCGGGCGGAGCTCGTCGTCGAGGGCGCCGCAGGCGAACTCGATCGCCAGGTGCTCGAACGCATGCTGCCGCCGTTCGAACACATGTTGCGCAACGCGGTAGTCCACGGCATCGAGATCCCCGAGGAGCGCCAGCGCCTGGGCAAGCCGCCCGTGGGAAGGATCGAGCTGACTCTCCGGCGCGAGGGGGCACAGGTCGTGGTTTGCCTGAAGGATGACGGTGCGGGCATGAACCTGGATGCCATCTGCGCCAAGGGGCGTGCGCTGGGGCTGATTCCACCCGGGCCGATCAGCGACGAAGAGGCCATGCAGCTCATCCTGGAGCCGGGGTTTTCCACCGCGGGCAGCGTCACGCAGCAGGCCGGCCGCGGCGTCGGCATGGACGTGGTCGCCACCGAGATCAAGCGGCTCGGCGGCGCGCTGCACATGCAAACGCGGCAGGGCGAGGGCACGGAATTCACCATCCGCCTGCCGTTTACCCTGGCGATCAGCCACGCGCTCATCGTGCGCACGGCCGACGAGCTGTATGCGCTGCCGCTGCCGACCGTTGAAGGCGTCCTGCGGCTGCCGGCGACACAGGTCGAGGGGTACCTGGGGCCGGACGCGGCCACCTACGAGTACGGCGGCCAGAAATACCGCTTTCAGCATCTTGCGCTGTTCGTGGGACTGACACCTTCGCCCCTGCCGGGCGCGGATGCTACCGTCCCCGTGGTGCTCGTGCGTGCGGGCGAGCACTCCACGGCCCTCGTGGCCGACGAGTTGGTCGGTAACCGCGAGATCGTAGTGAAGTCGGTCGGGCCGCAGATCTCGAGCATCCGCGGGGTCTCCGGGGCGACCATTCTCGGCGATGGACGCATCGTCATCATCCTCGATATCGGCGCGCTCGTTCGTGCCGAGTGGCGTGGCCGCGGCGTGCTCCCGGTCTCGCGCGAGAAGGACGACCGGCGCACGTTTGCACTAGTGGTGGACGATTCGATCACGGTACGACGCGTGACACAGCGCCTGCTGGAACGTAACGGCATGCGCGTGCTCACGGCGCGCGATGGGATGGACGCGGTCGCATTGTTGCAGGATCACGTACCCGACATAATCCTGCTCGACATCGAGATGCCGCGCATGGACGGTTACGAGGTGGCCGCGCACGTGCGCAACGATGCGCGTCTGAAGGATGTGCCGATCATCATGATCACCTCGCGCGTGGGCGAGAAACATCGCGCGCGCGCCATCGAATTCGGCGTAGATGACTATCTCGGCAAGCCCTACCAGGAAACCGAGCTTCTCGAGGCCATCGCACCGCTGGTCGAGCGGACGCGCGCCGCGCGCGAAGCGCGCGTCGAGGCCGCGGCAGCTCAAGGAGAATGCACTTGATGAATGCGATAGGGTTGCCCCATCCCCCGGAGCCGCCCCGGCCCATGGCCGTGCAAAATCGCCCGCGGCGATTGTGTCACGGCTTGTCCTGTGTGTAGCGCATGGAATAGACATGGCCGAGCGCGTCCAGGAAATCTACAGCCTGCTCATCCCGCTGTCGGACGGCAGGCTCATCGTGCCGCGCGCATGCGTTGCCGAAGTGGCGGGCCTGCCGGTGCCCTCCGAAATGACCGGTGCCCCTCCGTGGTATCTCGGCACCGTTCCGTGGAACGGCAAGCCGGTGCCGCTGGTGTCCTTCGAAGGGGTTTGCGGTCGGGCGATGCCGCCTTCCTCGGGCCGTGCTCGCATGGTGGTGTTCGTCGGCCTCGGCATCCGGCTGGCTCACTTCGCGATCGTCTCGCAGGGTTTTCCGCAGCTGGTGCGGGTGAGTTCCGATGTGATCAGTCCTGGCTCGGCCACATTCCCCGAGCGCTCTGCGGTGATCTGCCAGCTGCGCATGGCCAACGAGTTTCCGCTCGTGCCGGACCTTGAGCGGCTCGAGAACCTGATTGCCGATGAGACGCACGTCGCCCGTTAGAAAGACGAATCTAGCGCGAGCTGTAGCTGAGCTTCATAGTATTTAAGATTTGTGGCCGTTGGCCGATCTTAAAAAACGAGAAAGCATTGTGATCTCGCTCCGCGCCCCGGCGGAGCCTTTCCTGGACCATCGGCAGGGATACCTGCGGGGTTGGGGGCATCCCATAGCGAGGCGGTTCTCAGGCGCCGGTGTGAATCTCTCCGTCGTACCAGACTTCGTCGCCATCGGCGGCCTCATCGCCGTCTTCTGGACGCTTTTGCGCCGCACGCGAGAAAGCCGACTGAACTTCTGGCTGGTCGGGTGGGTGATGCTGCTGATTCACATCGTCGCGGAGTTCGTGGCCGACAACACCTCCGGCAGCGCCGATGGCGCCTGGTCGGTCGCTGTTGCGATGTTGGTGATGACCGCCAACGCATTCCTGTGGGCCAGCAACGATCAGCTCGACATCCGTTGGCGCAACCTCGCCATGGTGGTGCTCGGCGCGGTGCCCGATGTTGCTTTTTTGACCTGCGCCCAGTACCGCGTGCACGCCACCTGGCCCTACGGGGCGCTCACCGTTCTGGGGGCAGGCTCGATGCTGTGGATGCTGCGCGCCTGGCACGGCGCGACCGGCCAGCCGAGCCTGCGCTGGCGCACTTCGCTCGTATTGGCAGCCTATGCGGTGCAGGGTGTGCTGGTGGCGTTGCACCATCCCGGCGAGGGCGTCACGTGGATGCTGGTTTGGCACTATTTGGCCGTCGCGGAGTTCTATCGAGCGACTGCGCCGCGTCCGTCCGCCAGCGTGCGCTTCACCATGATCAGCTTCATTGCCTGGGCATTCGTCTTCCCCGTCGGTGATCTGATGGCCGTGCTGTGGCCGCACGTACATGTGGACGCCGAGGTGTGGAATCTGCCGAAGTTCCTGGTCGCGACCGGCCTCACCTTCACGCTGCTCGAAGAGCAGTTATCGAAGGCGGAATATGCCTCGTTGCACGATGATCTCACCGGCCTGCCCAATCGGCGCATGTTCGGGCGCCGGCTGCGCGAGACGATGGATCGGGCGAGGGCCTCGGGCACCCGCCTGGCTCTGGTCGTGATCGACCTCGACGGTTTCAAGGAAATCAACGACACGCTCGGCCATGCCGCCGGAGACGAGGTACTGCAGTGTGTGGCGAGGCAATTCCGCGCGCATCTGGGTGGACAGGATGTGCTCGCCCGCCTCGGCGGCGACGAGTTCGCCGTCGTCCTCACTGAAATCCCCGACCGTGCCGCCGCCGACCGCGCCGCGCAGACTCTGCGGCGCGCGTTGTACACCGGCATGGCGACTCAGGGGCGGCAGCTGACAGTTCGCGCCAGCGTCGGTTTTTCTATTTATCCCGACGAGGGCGAGGACGCCGATCGCCTTTACGCGTCTGCCGACCGGGCGATGTATGCGCACAAGGCGCTCCGGCAGGAACCGGAGCCAGCCGCCGCTGCACAGTTGAGCACGAGCAGCTGACCCGGCCGGGCGGCTCACTCCCCAGGCGGGGCCCATGCGAGCGCCGCCAGGAGCGAGGCATGCAGCCGGCCGTTGCTCGCCAGCACCGAAGTCGTGGCAAGCGTCAACTCCCCGCCGGCGAGATCTGTGAACGTGCCGCCGGCCTCGCGCACGATGACGCTCAGTGCCGCGATATCCAGGATGCTGACATCGGACTCGATGACTGCATCGAGCGCGCCGCGTGAGAGCAGGTGGTAGTGCACGAAATCGCCATAGCCGCGGATACGGCTGATGCGGCCGATGAGCTCACCGAGATTCCTCCACTGGGGCGAGCGGGCGAGGCTCCTCAGGTTGCCGGTGGACACGATGCCGGCCGCAAGGTCGGCGGTGGCGCTGACGCGGATCGGCTTGTCGTTGAGACAAGCCCCGGCGCCCTCTTCGGCCCAGGCGAGCTCGCCGTAGGCCGGCGCGCTGGACACGCCGAGCACGAAGCGCCCGGCGCGCATCAGCGCGATCTGGGTGGAAAAGAACGGGCACTTGCGCACGAAGGACTTGGTGCCGTCGATGGGATCGACCAGCCAGACGCTCTCTGCGCCCAATGTGTGCCGACCGGTTTCCTCGCCATAAAAGCCGTATCCGGGGAAGCGCTTGCTCAGGACTTCGCGGATGGCTTCCTCGGCCCGTACGTCGGCCTCGGTGACGGGGGTCCGGTCGGCCTTGGTGTGGACCTCGAGGGTTCGCCGGTAGAAGCGGCGGATCACGTCGGCGGCGGCCTGTGCCGCCTCGACGGCGACCTGGAGTTCTTTTGAAGGCATGGGGAGCACAAATTGCCGGCGGGGCGGACCGCTGTCAATCGCGCTCTGGCAGAATGCGCCCCGGAGGCACTCATGGGCAATCGGCTGAGCAAGATCTACACGCGCACCGGCGACACCGGCACTACGGGTCTCGGCGATGGAACCCGTGTGCCCAAGGACAGCGCGCGCGTGGAAGCCTTCGGTACCGTCGACGAACTCAATAGCGCGATCGGCGTACTGCTCGCCGTACCGGGCTCGCCGGCGGCGGTTACTGCCTGCCTGACTGAGGTGCAACACGAGCTCTTTGATCTGGGCGGGGAGCTGTGCATTCCGGGCTACACGGTCATGACCAACGTGCAGGTGATGCGGCTCGAGACCGAGCTCGACGGGTTCAACGACTCGTTGCCTCCCCTGAAGGAATTCATCCTGCCGGGCGGAGGGCCGGCGGCTGCTGCCTGCCACCTGGCTCGCACCATTGCCCGGCGCGCCGAGCGCCGTCTCTGGACGCTGGCAGGCGTGGAAACCGTCAATCCCGAGTCCGCGCGCTACCTCAATCGCTTGTCGGACCTGCTGTTCGTCCTGGCCCGGGTGCTGGCGCGCCACGAGCGAGGCGCCGAGGTGCTCTGGCAGCGTGAGCGGGGCCGCAATCACGGCGGCGACCACGAGTAAGGCAGGCCGGCTTGGGCGCCTCGCTCGTGGCGCGGCCCTTGGCGCACCGCACCTTACGCCTGCACTCCGATCCGCCGCACATCACTTCGCCCATCTTCGGCGCAGGCGAGGTCATCAAAGTGCCGGCCGCGCCCCGGCGCCGAATCGCGCGACCACCACGTGCCTGTTCCGATGAGCGGGCGCTGCAGGAACGGAGGGGTTCGGGCAGCTGAGCAATCTCGAGATCACCGCCCGGCCGCCGGATCAGCGTGCCGTCACGCTACGCTGTCCCTTAGCTTGCGCCAACTGTTGCCGTATCAGATGGTCGAGTCATTGGGATACGCTCCCCCTGCTCAGCACCCCAGCTGCGCCTTCAGCTCCCTGAGCTCGCGGCCGAGCGTCTGAACTTCGGATTCCAACTTCAGCAGACGGGTCTCGAGTGCCGAACCCGACAAGGCAGTCGATGGCGCGCCCCGGTCCGCTGCCGCCGAGTCCGCGAAATCCGCGCCGCTTGCGGCTGTTGCCGGGACCGTGGCCGGGGCGGATAACGGCTTGCCGCCGAACAGGTGCGCATGGCGCGCCTCGCGCCTGCCGGGCTCGCGCGGCAGGCAGACCACCAGCGGCCCGCTCTCGCGCTCGCTCAACCCTTTGAGGGTTGCCTCCACCTCGGATACATCCGCAAAAGGGGCCAGGCGGCTCGCGTGGCTGCGCAGCTCGCCCGGGGTCTGCGGGCCGCGCAGCAGCAGCTCGCAGACGACCGCAAGCTCCTGAGCAGTGAATTTCAGCGTGCCGAACTCGGTGTTGCAGAAGAGCTGCTGGTACTTGGAGACGCGGCTGCCAAAGCCGCCGCGCTCCAGGATGAGGTGCTTCTTCGCCAGCGCGTCGAGCGTCTGCTGCACGGCGGGCTCATCGAGCTCCAGCACCGGATCCCGATTGCTCTTCTGGTTGCACGCGTTCACCAGCGCATTGAGGGACAGGGGGTACTGGTCGGACGTGGTGACCTGCTTCTCGATGAGACATCCGATCACACGCGCCTCGAGCGCAGTCAGCTCGATCTTCATTACGGGGACTCCACAGGTGGGGTGATGC
>JAJZVF010000085.1:8799-12215 GCA_021845825.1 Pseudomonadota bacterium
GTCACGCAGACGGTTCGATAAGATTGCCTGCCACCGTGCCCAGTCGAATGCCGGCCCTGGATCGGTCTTGCGGCCAGGTGCGATGTCGCTGTGTCCCGCGATGTGCTCGACTGACAGCGTCGGGTAGGTCGCGAGTAGCGCCGCGACCAGTGCGGCGAGGCTCTCGTATTGCGGCTCGGTATACGGCGCGGTATCGGTGCCCTCCAGCTCGATTCCGACGGAGAAGTCGTTGCAGGCACTGCGTCCCTGATAGCGCGACTGGCCGGCATGCCAGGCGCGTTTGCCGAAGGGCACAAATTGCGTGATGGTGCCGCCCCTGCGGATGAGTGCGTGGGCCGAGACACGCAGGCCCGCGATGCCGCCGAAGGCCGGGTGTGCCTCGGCGGGCAGGTTCCCGGTGAACAGCTGCTCTATCCACGGACCGCCGAAATCCCCAGGCGGCAGGCTGATTCCATGGATGACGATGAGTTCGGGAGCCGCATCCGCAGGGCGCCGGTCGCAGTGCGGCGAGAGCACCTGCCGCACGCCGGCGAGCAGTCCGGTGGCGGCATCGATGTGAATCGAAAGGGTGCTGGAAACAGAGCTCACGAGGACCTCCGCCGACAAGCAGCGGGACCGCCTGGCCCGCCATCCCGATCATGCCATAGCGGGGACGGCGCTCATGAGTGCGCAATCTTCCCGGTAAGCGGCTTCAGTCTTTCACGAACCGGACGAGGCCCGCGTACAGCAGGGCCAGCAGGCCGGTGACGAAGATCCCGTCGAAGGTGCCGGCGCCGCCGATCGAGGCGACCGGAGCGCCCAGGGACCGGACTGCACCGAGATTCAGCAGGTCCGCTCCGATCAGTGTCCCGAAGCTGCCGCTGATGTAGGCGAGTGGTGCGGCGCGGCGGCGGCTGAGCGCCATGGCGATGATTGCCGTGGCCGAAGCAGGCACGAATATCGGCAAAGCGATGCCGAACCCGGGCACCGGCCGCGCGAGGAAATGGCAGACCGCCGCGACGAACGCCGTGCCGATCGCGCCGAGAACGTACAGATTGTGCTTGAAGATGAGGTACGTCGACAGCAAGATCGGAATCACCGCGCCTCCCACATTGACGGCGAGCACCGTCGCGCCGGTCTCGCGCACCATGGGTATGACGTAGGTCATGCCGAAGAAATTGATCTCGCCGGTCGTAAGGATCCGGTGTGCAGGCAGATACGCGATGGGGATGTTGATGTAGCTGCCGAGAAGGGACAGCGCCAGGATGACGATCAGCGACGACTCTCTGATCCCCATCGTCTCGGACGCGTAGCGCAGCAGCCGCAGCGCTACCAGCGCGATCACGATCACCAGCAATCCCCAGAGAATCAGGAGGAACGGCAGGCTGACGGGGAAATACTGCAGCTGGTAGATCGGCATATCGGCGGGCGGCGCGAAGGAAGGCGCAATCATGCCACAATGGGCGCCATGAGCACCGATAATGCCGCCTGGATTGCCCGCGATCTTGCCCACGTCTGGCACCCCTGCACCCAGATGAAGGATCACGAGCAGCTGCCGATGATTCCCATCCGCCGCGGACAGGGAGTGTGGCTCGAGGATTTCGAGGGCGGCCGCTATCTGGATGCCATCAGCTCCTGGTGGGTGAACCTTTTCGGCCATGCCAATGCGCGCATCAATGCGGCGGTGCATGAGCAGCTCGAGCGCCTGGAGCAGGTGATCCTGGCCGGCTGCACGCATGAGCCGGTGATCCGGCTCTCCGAAGCGCTTGCCGCCATTGCGCCGAAGGGTCTCACCCGCTGCTTCTACGCCGACAACGGCGCCTCCGCGGTGGAAGTGGCGGTGAAGATGAGCTTCCACTACTGGCGCAACGTCGGGCGCACCGCCAAGACGCGCTTCATCACGCTCTCGAACAGTTACCACGGCGAGACTTTGGGTGCGCTCGCCGTGGGCAATGTGCAGCTCTACAAGGCTATCTACCAACCCCTGCTCATGGATGTGATCACCGTGCCCTCGCCCGATTGTTTCGAGCGCGAGCCCGGCGAGAGCTGGACCGGGCACTGCCGCCGCAAGTTCGCGCACATGGAAGCGGCCCTGCAAGAGCACGCGCGCGAGACCGCCGCTGTGATCGTCGAGCCACTGGTGCAGTGCGCCGGCTCCATGCGCATGTACGATCCGGTGTACCTCCAGCTGCTGCGCGAAGCGTGCGATCGCCATGGCGTGCATCTGATTGCCGATGAGATCGCAGTGGGCTTTGGCCGCACCGGCACGATGTTCGCCTGTGAGCAAGCTAGCATCCGCCCCGACTTCATGTGCCTGTCGAAGGGGCTGACGGGCGGCTACCTCCCGCTGTCTGCCGTCCTCACCACCGAGCCTGTGTATGACGCGTTCTATGACGAGTACGTCAAGCTCAAAGCCTTCCTGCACTCGCACAGTTTCACGGGCAACCCCCTCGCCTGCACGGCGGCACTTGCCACCCTCGATATCTTTCGCGCCGACGACGTGCTGACACGCAACCGCGCCTTGAGTGAACACCTGGGCCGGCGGGTCCGCGAGCTCGAATCCCACCCTCACGTTGGCGAGGTTCGCCAGCACGGCATGATCGCCGCAGTGGAGATGGTGCGTGACAGGACGTCGCGGCAGCCCTATCCGTGGCAGGAGCGGCGCGACCTCAAGATTTATCGCCACGCACTTGACCGGGGTGTTCTGCTGCGGCCGATCGGCAACGTCGTGTACTTCATGCCGCCCTACGTGATCACGCCAGAGCAGATGGACTTGATGGTCGAGGTCGCGCGCGAGGGTATAGAGCTCGCCACGTGCGATTGACCCGGGTTCACGTGCCCGGGCCCCTGGCGGTGGGCCGGACTTGCGCTGTGGAAGGCGACGCCGCCACTCACATCGCGCGCGTGTTGCGCCTCTCGATGGGCGATGCACTGATTTTGTTCGACGGGGAGGGCGGGGAATATGCGGCCCGCATCGAGGCGATTCGCAAGGGCGCAGTAGCGGTGGCCGTGCTCGAGCGGCACGCCGCGGAGCGCGAGTCGCCGCTGTCGCTCACTCTGGCGCAGGGCATTTCGCGCGGCGAGCGCATGGACTGGGTGGTGCAGAAGGCGACCGAGCTCGGCGTCTCCCGGCTTGTGCCCGTGCTGAGCGAGCGCAGCGTCGTACGGCTGGACCCGAGGCAGGTGCAGAGCAAGCAGCGACACTGGCAGGCGGTTGCCGTCGCCGCGTGCGAGCAGAGCGGCCGCGATCGCATTCCTCCAGTGACCGCGCCGGCTACGCTGACCCAATTCCTGCACGGCCTGCCACCGGGAGGGACCCGGCTGCTGCTGTCCCCGGAAGGGTCCGCCGCGCTCGAAAATCTGTCGCCTCCGGCCGGGGACCTCATTGTGCTGATCGGTCCCGAGGGCGGCTTGACCGAGGAGGAGCAGCGCGCCGC
>JAJZVF010000086.1:0-5216 GCA_021845825.1 Pseudomonadota bacterium
TGGCGTTCTCGTTTCTTTACCCGGCCAACCTCGACCTGCTGCGCTCGATGGGCGCGGAGCTCGTGTTTTTCTCGCCCCTCGCCGATGAGGGCCTGCCGACCGTGGACAGCGTGTACCTGCCCGGCGGCTATCCGGAACTGCACCTCGAGGCGCTCGGCGCCCATCGCGCCCTCGCCGGCGCGCTGCTGCGGCATGTGCAGTCGGGCAAGCCCCTGTATGCGGAATGCGGCGGCATGCTCTACCTGTTGGAATCGGTGACCGACCTGCAGGGCCGGCGCGCACTCATGGCCGGCATCCTGCCGGGCGATGCGCTCCTGCACGCCCGCCTCAAAGGACTCGGCTACCAGTCCGCAGCGATGCCCGGCGGTGTCCTGCGCGGGCACACCTTTCATCACTCGAGCATCGAGCGCACCCTGCAGCCGGTAGCTTGGGCGCAGCGGCGCGAGGATGGCTCGGCCGGCGAGGCGATCTATGCTCGCGGCAGGATCCTCGCCAGCTACTTTCATGCCTATTTCCCGTCCAACCCACAGGCTGCGGCGCAGCTGTTCGTCCCATGACAGAATCCAAGCACCACTACGATGAGCGCTCGATCGAGGCCGTGTACCGGGTCATCTACGAACGGCGGGACATGCGCCACTTCCTGCCCCTGCCGGTGGAGCCGGCGATCCTGCAGCGTCTGCTCGCTGCCGCGCACGCCGCCCCAAGCGTCGGTCTGAGTCAGCCCTGGAGGATCGTGCGCATCACGAACCCGGAGCTGCGGGCGCATATCTACGACCTGGTGCAGCAGGAGCGGCAGCGCACCGCCGAGGCGCTCGATGAGCGGGCGATGGAGTTTCTGCGGCTGAAGGTGGAAGGCATCAGGGAGTGCGGTGAGCTGCTCGTGGTGGGGGTGCGCGACGGCGGCGCGCAGGAGATCTTCGGCCGGCGCACGCTCCCGGAAACGGACGTCGCCTCGACCGCCTGCGCCATCCAGAACCTCTGGCTCGCGGCACGCGCCGAGGGCCTGGGCCTGGGTTGGGTGTCACTGTTCGATCCGCAAGCGCTCGCCGACCTGTTGGGGTTTCCCGGGGACGTGCGGCCGATCGCGGTGCTTTGTCTCGGGCACGTCGAGCAGTTCTACGCCGCGCCCATGTTGGCGCTCGAGCGCTGGCGCGAGCCCAGACCATTGACGGAATTGATGTGCGAGAACCGTTGGCCGGCCGAGCCGCCGGCCGGCGCGCGGTGAGCCGGTGACGGCCGGCGCGCCATTACCGTGGATTGAGCGGTCGTGAGGGCGATAGGCTTGGCGCAGGCCGCCCGCTGCGCCCGTGTGGGTTAAGCCTCTCCATGGCAGAAAATCCGGCCGTGTAGCGACTGACGGTCGCAGGGTGTACTGCGCGAACTGCCTGTCAGATGCGGCCTCGTCCGGGCGGCAGTGGCCGTAACATGCGCGGCGCACGATGGCCGGTGAAAATGACATCGCGCACGCTGTTCTCGTCAAAATAAGGATGACGGGAGCGCAGAGGCACGCATGATCGCTCAGGCCGTAGGCGGCCCGCGGGCGCCGGCACCGCGACACGATCTGCCCGCCGCAGCCGCTGCGCGGCTCAACGGACGCTGAATCCGGCAGCCTCATCGGGGATGGGAATCTCTCATGCGGAAGTTGCAGCCCCGTGACAGAAGATGAAAAAAACTCAACCTCCCGCACGAGATGGATCGCTTGATTGTGCCGCGGGTTTTGCTAACGTGCGCGGCGTGCCCGGCCGCCGGTGCAGTGTGCCGAGGCCGCGCACGGCACGCCTGACCCGGATTATCCACGCACGCCACGCTCATCGAGCGGAACTTGAGTCGCCGGGCGCTGCTCCGGGCAGACAAAACAGGATGTCTTTCCGCAGCCCACACGGACGTATCGACCGCGGTCCCCGGGCGATGCCGGGCGAAGCGCGCCGCCCGCCGCCGCACGGGGTCGGAGTTCATGAATAATGCAGGCTCGTAAGGAGCAACCAAGCCATGATGACGAGGCACTACCTGTTCGCGTCGGATTTCGATCAGACGCTGAGTTTCAACGACTCCGGCCACGTGCTCGCGGAGCTGCTCGGCGTGGGCGATTTCGCACGCAAGGTCGACGGGCTCGCGCGCAGCAACCTGGTGCAGCAGGGCGGCGAGCTCGCCTATCTCATCCGCCACGATCCGGATTTCCGCGGCGTGCGCCGCGAGCACCTCGTGGAGGCCGGCCGTCGCGTGCGCCTGAAGGCCGCTTTGCCGGCGCTCGTCGACAGCCTGCGCGATGGCCTGGGTGGCTGCCGGTTCTCGTTCTACGTCGTGTCGGCCGCGCCGAGGGAAGTGGTGGTTTCGGCGCTATGCGGCGTCGTGCCGCCGGAGCACATCCATGGCACCGAGTTCGAATACGATGCCGACTCCGGGGAGGTGAGCAGCATCACTCGCGTGGTGGCCGGCTATGGGAAGGTGGCGGTGATCGATGAGCTCGGCCGCCTGCACGGCATTCCCGCCGACAGGATCATCTACGTGGGGGACGGCAGCTCGGACGTGCACGTGATGCTGCACGTGAACAACGGAGACGGATTCACGATCGCCGTGTCGGAGAACCGGCAGCTGGCGCGCATCGCCAAATGCACCGTTCTCAGCGACAACGCCTGCAGTGTGCTCCTGCCGGTGCTCGATCAGGTGCTCGGCATGCGCACGCCGCAAATCCGCGCTGCTCTGGAGGCCAACGGCCTCACGCTCGATGACTGGGAGCGGGCCCGGACCGACCGGGTACGGATCCGGGAGACCCCGCGCGCGCCGGCGGCCGCATGAGCCTCGCGCATCTGTCGGTGGCCGACTGGCTCGGTTGGACCGCCACCGCGGTGTTCGTGGGATCGTATTTCTTCCGGCACGCGGCGGCGCTGCGCGGCAGCCAGATGCTCGGCGCGGCGCTGTGGATTCTCTACGGCGTACTGATCGCCGCCAAGCCGGTCATTGTGGCCAACATTCTCGTGTTTGCCGCTGCGGCGTGGACGTTGCTGCGCGGGCAGCTCGCGGGCCTCAGGGCGGCGCGGGCCGATCGTCCTCCCTCGCGGGGGCCTGGCGCGTAGCGGCTATGGCGTCCGGGGTCGCCCGCTGGCGGCTCTTGCGCAGTATGCCGGCGTAATAGGTGATGTAGTAGGCGCTGAACGCCGCGGATACCGCGAGGGTAAGCGGACTTTCGGCCGGCAGCACAACCGGCCCCTGTCCCGCGGGAGCAGTCAGTGCGCCGGAGCTCAGGGTGAAATAGTCGAAGACGATCCGGGCAAGAAAGGCCGCCGTCAGGGCGAGGCCGAGGTAAGAGTGCGGGGTATAAAAGCGACCCTCGGGAGTGGACTCAAAGCGCGTGTGCCGCAGGCCGAGGCAGCCGAGCGCGGCGCCGCCGGCGCCGCCGGCGAGCAAGGCGACCAGCGTCCACGTGTTGCCGCGGGTGAGCAGGAGGAGCAGGACGGCAAGGAGCGCAAAGACCGTGATGCGTGCCAGCATGCGCTGCCGCTGCACGCGTTGGCGGCCAAAGGACCGGCGCATGCGTATGTAGATCCTCCAGGCGATGAACGCCGCAATGAGGATCGGTACGATGAGTTTTGAATTCACGGCAGCCTCGACTGCCGTGTGTGCCGGGAGCTCATTCCCACTCTATGGTCGCCGGCGGCTTGCCGCTGATGTCGTAGACGACACGGGAGATGCCGGCGACCTCGTTGACGATCCGGCGGGAAACGAGATCGAGGAACTCGTAAGGCAGTCGGGCCCATTGCGCGGTCATGAAGTCGATGGTTTCCACCGCGCGCAGCGCCACCACGTAGTCGTAGCGGCGGCCATCGCCCATCACACCGACGGAGCGCACCGGCAGGAATACCGCGAACGCCTGACTGGTGCGGTCGTAGAGCTCGTGCCGGTGTAGCTCCTCGATGAAGATGGCGTCGGCGCGGCGCAGCAGGTCCGCATACTCCTTGCGGACCGCGCCGAGGATGCGCACGCCCAGCCCGGGCCCGGGGAACGGGTGGCGGTAGACCATCTCGCGCGGCAGGCCGAGCTCGGTGCCGAGGCGGCGCACTTCGTCCTTGAACAGCTCGCGCAGCGGCTCAACGAGCTGCAGATGCATTTTCTCCGGCAAGCCCCCGACGTTGTGGTGCGACTTGATGACGTGCGCTTTGCCCGTGCGCGCGCCGGCGGATTCGATGACGTCGGGGTAGATCGTGCCCTGGGCAAGGAACCGCACGCCCGTGAGCTTGTGAGCTTCCTCGTCGAACACCTCTACGAAGGTGCGGCCGATGATCTTGCGTTTGGCCTCCGGGTCCTCGACGCCGGCAAGCGCGGCGAGGAAGCGCTGCTCGGCGTCGACGCGGATCACACGGACGCCGAGATGCTCGGCAAAGGTGCTCATGACCTGCTCGCCTTCGCCCTGGCGCAGCAGGCCGTGGTCGACGAACACACACACCAGCTGGTCGCCGACGGCCCGGTGCAGCAGCGCCGCGACCACCGAGGAATCCACCCCTCCTGAGAGCCCCAGAAGGATCCTGCCGCCGCCCACCTGCGCGCGCACCCGATCGATCGCATCCTCGATGATGTTGCCGGTGCTCCACAGCGCATCGCAGCGGCAGATCTCGCGCACGAAGCGCTCGAGCAGCCGCGCGCCCTGGGTCGTGTGCGTGACCTCGGGGTGGAATTGCACGCCGTAGAGCCGCCGTCGCTCATCGCACATGGCGGCAAAGGGGATCGATCCCGTCGAAGCAACGCCGGTAAAGCCTTCGGGCAGGGCGGCGACCCGGTCGCCGTGGCTCATCCAAACATCGAGAAGCGCGCGCTCTTGGCCGTCGCGCCGATCCTGGATGCCGTCGAACAGGCGGCACCCGCCGGTGACGGTCACTTCGGCGTAGCCGAATTCGCGCTCGGCCGACCCGAGCACCCGTCCGCCGAGCTGCTGCGCCATGGTCTGCATGCCGTAGCAGATGCCGAGAACCGGCACACCGAGGCGGAACACCGTCGCGGGCGCCTGCGGCGGGCGGGCATCGGTCACCGATGCCGGCCCGCCGGAGAGGATCACCCCGCGAGGCTCAAAGGCGCGCACCTCTTCGTCGGTGATGTCCCAGGGGTGGATCTCGCAGTACACGCCGAACTCGCGGATCCGACGCGCGATGAGCTGGGTGTACTGCGCCCCGAAGTCGAGGATCAGGATGCGGTGGGCGTGGATGTCCGTGTGGGCGGCTGGGCGG
>JAJZVF010000086.1:5316-12150 GCA_021845825.1 Pseudomonadota bacterium
ACGGCTCGTGAGTGCGCAAGTCGGTCACGACGCCCTGTAGTTGGGCGCTTCCTTGGTGATGGTGACATCATGCACATGGCTCTCGCGGATGCCGGCGCTCGTGACGCGGACAAATACCGGACGCGTGCGCATCTCGGTGATGCTGCTGCTGCCCGTGTAGCCCATCGCCGCACGCAGTCCGCCGGCGAGCTGCTGCAGGATGGTGACGACGCTGCCCTTGTAGGGCACGCGCCCCTCCACGCCCTCGGGGACGAGTTTCTCGAGCTCCGTGGCGGCGTCCTGGAAATACCGGTCCGCCGAGCCGTGACGCTCGGCCATCGCGCCGAGAGAGCCCATGCCGCGATAGGACTTGTAGGAGGCGCCTTGGTAGAGCTCGACCTCGCCGGGGGATTCCTCGGTGCCCGCAAAGAGGCTGCCGATCATGACGGCATGGGCGCCGGCGACGATTGCCTTGGCGATGTCGCCGGAGAAGCGGACTCCGCCATCGGAGATGAGGGGAATGTCGCTGTCGCTAAGAGCCTCCGCCACGTTGGCCACCGCGGAGATCTGCGGCACGCCGACACCTGCGACGATGCGCGTCGTGCAGATGGAGCCCGGCCCTATGCCTACCTTGACCGCGTCGGCGCCGGCGGCAACCAGTGCGCGGGCCGCCTCGGCCGTCGCGATGTTGCCGGCGATCACCTGCTGGTCGGCCCAGCGGGCCTTGATACGCTCCACGGTCGCGAGCACGCCGCGCGAGTGGCCGTGCGCCGTATCGACGACGACCACATCGACCCCGGCCTCGCGCAATGCAGCGACACGTTCCAGGGTGTCGGCGGTGGTGCCGACGGCCGCACCGACGCGCAGCCGCCCGCCCTCGTCCTTGCACGCCCGCGGAAACTCCTTGGCCTTTTGGATGTCCTTCACCGTGATCATGCCGGCAAGTTCCTGCTGGTCATTGACGACCAGCACCTTCTCGATGCGGTGCTTGTGCAGCAGCGCCAGCACTTCTTCCTTCGGCGTGGTCTCGCGCACGGCGATCAGCCGCTCCTTCGGGGTCATGACCGAGGAGACCGGCGCATCGAGCTTCTGCTCGAAGCGCAGATCCCGGTGGGTGACGATGCCGACCACCTTCTTGCCGGTCACGACCGGCACGCCGGATATGCCCCGGGAGCGAGTGAGGTCGAGCACTTCGCGGATGGTCATGGTGGGCGGGACGGTGATCGGGTCGGTGATCAGACCGCTTTCGAACTTCTTGACCCGGCCGACTTCGCGTGCCTGGGCTTCGATGCCCATGCTTTTGTGGATGATGCCGAGGCCGCCTTCCTGGGCGATGGTGATGGCGAGGCGCGCCTCGGTGACCGTATCCATGGCGGCCGACAGCAGGGGAAGATTGAGCCGGATCCGACGGGTCAGGCGGGTGGAGAGATCGGCCTCGCGGGGCAGGACTTCAGAGTAGGCCGGGACGAGCAGGACGTCGTCGAACGTCAGAGCTTCTTCGAGAATTCGCATAGCTAATTCTACGCACTGACCGGGCGCCCGTAAACCGCCGGTGGTATCGTGCCCGATATGTCATCCGCCTTCCCTGCGGATCTGGAGACCGGGCCGGACCAGACCGTTTTCACCGTCTCCCGGCTCAATCATGCGGTGCGCACGCTCCTTGAGCGGGGCCTCGGGGTGGTGCGGGTGGAGGGGGAGCTGTCGAACTTCTCCCAGCCCGCCTCCGGGCACTGGTATTTCTCGCTCAAGGACCGCGAGGCGCAGGTGCGTTGCGCCATGTTCCGCGTGCGGAACTCGGCGGTCGGCTTCGTGCCGAAGGCGGGACAGCAGGTGCTCGCGCGCGGACGCGTCAGCCTGTACGAGCCGCGTGGGGATTATCAGCTCATCGTCGAGCACCTGCAGGAAGCCGGCATCGGCGCGCTGCAGCGGGAGTTCGAGCGGCTGAAAGCCAAGCTTGCCGCGGAAGGCCTGTTTGCCGGCGAGCGCAAGCGCACCCTGCCGCGCTTCCCTCGCCGCATCGGGGTCGTCACTTCCCCCACAGGTGCGGCGATCCGGGACGTGCTGCATATTTTGGCGCGCCGCTTTCCGCCCGCCTCGGTACTGGTCTATCCAACTCCGGTGCAGGGTGCGGCGGCCGCGCCCGCCATCGCCGAAGCGCTGGAGTTGGCTTCGCGGCGTGCCGAGTGTGACGTGCTGATCCTGGCCCGCGGCGGAGGCTCGATCGAGGACCTGTGGGCATTCAACGACGAGCGCGTGGCGCGCGCCATTCGCGCCTGTGCGATTCCCGTGGTGAGCGGCATCGGCCATGAGATCGATTTCACGATCGCCGACTTCGCCGCGGATGCGCGCGCGCCGACTCCCTCGGGCGCGGCGGAGCTGGTCGTGCCCGATCGCCGTGCCTGCCTCGATGCACTCGCGCGCACGGCCGAGCGCCTGAGCGTCTGCATGCGGCGGGAGCTGCGCGCCGTCTCGAGCCGCTTCGAAAGCGTCGGCAGCCGGCTGAGAGCGGCACACCCGGGGATGCGTCTGGCGCATCAGGCGCAGCGGCTGGATGATCTGGAGCAGAGGCTCGCGGGAGCTGTCGGCACCGCCTTGCACCTCAGGCGCACCCGCCTCAGCGAGGCCTTTGCGCAGCTGGTGCAGCACTCCCCCGAACGTCTGGCGCGCGAGCATCGCCGGCGTTGCGACGCGCTTGCGGCGCGGCTCGAGCATGCGCTCGAGGGGCGGCTTTCGCATCTGGCGCATCGGCTCGAGCTGGCGCAGAGGACCTTGCAGACCGCGAGTCCATCGGCGACGCTGGCGCGCGGCTTCGCGATCGTGACCCGCGCGGACGGTTCGGTGATCACCGATGCGGCGACGGTTGTCGCCGATGAGCAGATCGAGGCACGGCTCGCGGTCGGGAAAATTCGCGCCCGCGTGACGGGCACTCAGCGCGGTTAGGCGGCGCAGCGGCGACCATGCCGGGTGAGGTGCCAAGTGACGTGCAATTCATGCGGCTTGCGCTGCAGCAGGCCGAGCACGCACGCCGCGGCGGGGAGGTCCCCGTGGGGGCGGTGTTGGTACAGGAGGGAAGGGTGGTGGCCACGGGGGCCAACCGCCCGATAGGGACCGATGATCCCACTGCGCATGCCGAGGTCGAAGCCATACGGTCCGGCGGACGCTCGCTTGGCAGCTACCGGCTGACCAACACCACGCTGTATGTGACGCTCGAGCCTTGTCCGATGTGCGCTTCGGCGATCGTGCATGCGCGGGTACGCCGGTTGGTATTCGGTGCCTGGGACCGGCGTGCCGGCGCCGCCGGCAGCGTGATCGACCTGTTTTCCCTGCCGGGGCTCAATCACCGGGTGGACGTGTTTGGCGGCGTGCTGATGGAGGAATGCGCGGGCCTGCTCAAGGCGTTCTTCGCAGGTCGCCGCCTTTAGAGCGCATTATTCACGGCCTCCGGCCCCGCTCGATGATCGGATCCGTGCCGGATGATCCGGGTCAGAGCGTTGCGGCACGGCCGGCGGCCGCAGTGGTGCCGGTCCTGCGCCCGACCTCCCTCAAGGCGGTCTCGACGAGGCCGCCGTCGCCGGGATGCCACTCGAGCAGCTGCATGAACTCCTGCACGCGCTTCACATAGTCGACCGCTTGCCAGCCCTGGGCATAGCCGTATTGGGTCTGGCGGTACCAGCGGCGTTGCGCGAGCAGCGGCAGCACCCGGCTCACCTGCGTCCAGGAGTCCGGGTTCAGGCCCATCCTCTGAGCCAGAACGCGCGCGTCTTCCACGTGACCGAAACCGATGTTGTAGGAAGCAACGAGGAACCAGGTGCGGTCCGGCTGCGGAATGTGCGTGGGTATCATCTTGCGCACCTGCGCCAGATAGCGGGCGCCCGCGAAGATGCTCTCCCTGGCGTTGGCCCGATCGGTGAGACCCATTTCCTGCGCCGTGTCCGAGGTAAGCATCATGACACCCTTGGCGCCCGCCGAGGAGATGGCGGCGGGGTTCCAGCGGGATTCCTGGAAGCCCATCGCAGCCAGCAGGCACCAATCGAAGCCGTACCGGGCCGCCGCCTCCTTGAACCAGGTGCGGTAATGCGGCAGGCGAGTCGCGAAATACTGCTCAAAGAGCCGCGATTCCGCATAGTGCAGAGAATCCGTGCCGGCGGAATCGCGCCGCATGAGCCGCGCCAGCTCGCCGGAGGCCCGCAGCGAGTGAAAGAAGTGGTTGACCGCCCGCATCAGCGCCGGTGCGCCCTGGCGTACCATCCACTGGATCGGACGCGTCTGCGGCAGGGCGAATGCAACGCGGGTACCGGGGTAGAGGTGGCGAGCGTAAGCGTATGCTCTGGCATCGACGATGGCGTAGCCGGCGACCCCGTCCTCCAGCTCCTGCAGGGGGGAAGTGTCCGCGGGCACAGTGGTCCATTTCAGGAAGGGCGCAACCCGCCTCAGTTTCTGCAGGATGCCCTCCTGAGGGCTGTTCGCCTGCACGATGAGCGTCGCATTCCGCAGATGCGGCAGATTGTCCGGCGCGGGTTGTCCGCTGCGGTAGACCACGAGCTGGGGGATCTCGGCATAGGGCGCCGCAGGTGCTCCTGCCTCGTTCCAGGCCGTATTGGCAGTGATCTGGGCGGCGGCAATGTCGGCCCGGCCCGAGGCGAGGGCGGCCCGCATGTCCGCCTCATTGGGGACGGCGTAGATCTTGAGCCGCAGGCCGAGCGAGGCTGCGAAGCGGCTGGCGAGGTCGTACTCCAAGCCCGTCGGTCCGCGCGCCCCGATGTAGTAGCAGGTCGGGATATTGAGCGTCACCACACGCAGCTCACCGCGTGCGCGGATGTTCCGGAGCAGGCGCGGCGCGTGGCAACCCTGTGACAGCAGCGCAAAGGCAGTGATCGTGCCAAGCGCGGCTACCCTGGTGCCAGCCTTCCTCAGCCGTCTGCGAACGCGTCTTCGCACTTAAGGTGGACTCCACAGACACAAAAACGTCCAGGTATAATACCAGCTCTCTCCGGAGAGGTACCGAAGCGGTCACAACGGCGCCGACTCGAAATCGGATGGTCGGGTAAAACCGGCACGTGGGTTCGAATCCCACCCTCTCCGCCAGTTCTAAAAATTCCAATAAAAATAAATATTTGGGTAGTCTTATCAACCCACGTGAGCTCTCGGCCCGATGGTCCGGGACACTACCGGTGGGCTGGGCAAATCCCCGCTATTTGGACGTTTGGATCCGCAGTCGCTGGACGGTATAGCCGCAGCGAGATATCAAAGCTGTTTACGGCCATTCGGTCCACATTGGACGCAGTTGTGCATATTATCGACGCATAGACCTATTTTTTTGCCGAGTTCCCATGATTCCTGCCATGCTCAGTGCACTCGCTGCTTCGAATGGCGGAAAGAGATTGATTATGTCAAATATAAGACCCTGCAGCGACTTGCAAGATTGTTTCAGCTGCACGCCGGGCCACGCCGTATCGCAGCCGCCATGCGCCGCATCGGCCCATCGATATGAGTGAAGAACGCCCGGTAACCGGCGCAGAGGTAATTGAGGCCGGGCTCGCCGTCCGGCGCGGCGATAAAGCGGTTACGCGGGCATTCGCCGTGACAGGCGAACAGGACCGGACATTCCCTGCAGTATCGGGGCAGGCTGGCGGATTTCTTGCGCCCGAAGCGCAGCTGCCTTTCCGAGGCGAGCAGCGTTGCGAGGGGCGTATCGCGGATGTTGCCGAGCCGCCGGTCCGGCTCGACGAAATGATCGCAGGGATACACGTCCCCATTTTGCATCAAGACGGGGCTGCCTCCGCAGACCGGTGCCACCACGCAGGACTGATGCAGACCGAGCCAGCTGCCGAGAGCGGCCTCGAAAGAAATGACGAACACGCGGCCGACGTCCCGCCTGAGCCACTCGTCGAAGACGGCGATGAGAAACGCGCCGAACTTCCCGGCCGGCACGCTGCGGTCGGTCACCGCGGCGCCCGGCGCGGCGCCATGCGGCTTCTTTCCGGCCGACCGCTCGACAATGGGAATGAACTGCAGATACTGCGCGCCAAGCGTGTCCCGAAAGAACCGGTAGACCGCCAGGGGATGGTCGGCGTTGCCGGCGTGCACCGCGCACAGGATGTTGACGTCGACCCCATGACGGCGCAGCGTGTTCCAGGCGCGCGTCACGGCATCGAAGCTGCCCCGGCCTTGCTTGTCGAGGCGATATGCGTCATGCAGCGCCCCCGGACCATCGATGCTGAGACCGACCAGGTAGCGGTTTTCCTTGAAAAAAGCCGCCCACTCCTCATCGACCAGTGTGCCGTTGGTCTGGATCGAGTGCACGACGCGCTGCCCGGGCCTGGCATGCGCGCGCGCGAGCTCGACGGAGCGACGGAAGAACTCGATGCCCCGCAGCAGCGGCTCTCCCCCCTGCCACGTCACGTGTACCTCGGCGCCGACCGAGGAGATCATCAGTTGGCGGATGTAGTTCTCGAGCGTCCGCTCGTCCATGAGGAACGTCTCGCCCGGGTAGAGCGTATCCTTCGACAGGAAGAAACAATACCCGCAGCGCAGGTTGCAGGCGGCGCCCGCCGGCTTGGCGAGCAGATGGTACGGGCGCACCGGCGCTACGCCGTGTGCGCGCAGGGCGCTGTGTGAAGAGGCGATGTCCTCATGACGGCACGGGGCGCGCTCACTGCTTGGACTTCTTGGCCGGACGCGTGGTGATGCGGTCGAGGATGATGGCGAGCAGCACGATCACCAGGCCTGCCTCGAAGCCCATGCCGATCTGCACGGTGTTGAGCGCCCGCACCACCGGCACGCCGAGTCCGCCGGCGCCGACGAGCGCGGCGATGACGACCATGGAGAGGCTGAGCATGATGCACTGGGTAATGC
>JAJZVF010000087.1 GCA_021845825.1 Pseudomonadota bacterium
CACGATGCCGATCGAGAGACGCTATGTCCGCTTCTTCGAGGAGATCAGCGCCGCCGACGTGGCGCTGGTCGGGGGCAAGACCGCCTCCCTCGGGGAGATGTACGGGGCGCTGCGCCCCCGCGGAGTTCTGATCCCCAACGGCTTCGCCATCACCGCGGAAGCCTACCGCAGCATGCTCGATGCGGCCAATGCCTGGGAGCCGCTGCGCGCAGCGCTCGAGGGCGTGCGCATCGATGATGCACAGGATCTGGCGCAGCGAGGCCATGCGGCCCGGGAGATCGTCTACGGTGCCGGCCTGCCGGAGGCGCTGCGCCGCGAGATCCTCTCCGGCTACGCGCAGCTGCAGCGGGAGTACGGAGCGGACGTGAGCCTCGCCGTGCGCAGCTCCGCGACCGCCGAGGATCTGCCGACGGCGAGCTTCGCCGGCCAACAGGACTCGTTTCTCAACGTGCGCGGGGAGGAAAGGCTCCTCGATGCATGCAAGCGCTGCTTCGCCAGCCTGTTCACGGATCGCGCCATCCATTATCGCTGCGACAACGGCTTCGACCATTTCAAGGTCTACTTGTCCATCGCGGTCCAGAAGATGGCGCGCTCGGACCTCGCCTCGAGCGGTGTCATGTTCACCATCGACACCGAGAGCGGCTTTCGGGACGTGGTGCTGATCACAGGCAGTGTCGGGCTCGGCGAGAACATCGTGCAGGGCGCGGTGGAGCCGGACGAGTGGATGGTGTTCAAACCGACATTCGCGCAGGGGCATCGCGCGGTGCTGCGCCGCACGCTCGGCAGCAAGCAGCTGAAAATGGTCTACGCCGAAGGCGGCACGCGCGAAGCGACCCGCAACGTACCGACGCCGCAGGCGGATCGGGAGCGGTTCTGTCTCACCGACGAAGACGTGCTGGTGCTCGCCGGCTACGCGATCGAGATCGAGCGCCACTACAGCGAACGTGCGCACCGGCCGATGCCGATGGACATCGAGTGGGCGAAAGACGGCATCGATGGCAAGCTCTACGTCGTACAGGCACGCCCCGAGACGAGCGCTTCGCGCAAAAACGGCACGGTGCTCGAGGAATATCTCATCTCCCCCACGGCGCAGCCGTTGGCGAGCGGCCGGGCGGTGGGCAGCCGCATCGCCGTCGGCCCGGTGCGCCTCATCGCCAACAGCACCCAGATCGGGCAATTTCGCCCCGGAGAGGTGCTCGTCACCGACAGCACCACGCCCGACTGGGAGCCCATCATGAGCCAGGCCGCGGCCATCATCACCAACCGCGGCGGGCGCACGTGCCATGCGGCCATCGTCGCCCGCGAGTTCGGCATCCCCGCGATCGTCGGCACGGAGAACGCCACCGAGCGGCTGACCACCGGCGAGCTGGTGACGGTCTCCTGCGCCGAAGGAGACACCGGCAAGGTGTACGCCGGCAAAATGCCCTTCGAGGTACGCCGCACCGACCTGGCCGGGATCGAGCGGCCGAGAACGAAGATCATGCTGATCCTCGCCAATCCCGAGCTCGCCTTCCGGATGAGCTTCCTGCCGAACGACGGGGTGGGACTTGCGCGTATGGAATTCGTCATCACCGAATACATCAAGGCGCATCCCATGGCGCTGCTGCATCCCGAGCGTGTCAGCGACGAGGCCGAGCGCCGCCAGCTCGCCGAGCTCACCCGCGGCTATGCAAAACCCGAGGATTTCTTCATCGAGCGTCTCGCCGAAGGGATCGGCACGATCGCCGCCGCGTTCTTTCCGAAGCCGGTCATCGTGCGCATGTCGGACTTCAAGACCAACGAGTACGCCGGACTGCTCGGCGGGCGCTGGTTCGAGCCGAAGGAAGCCAATCCCATGCTCGGCTTCCGCGGCGCCTCGCGCTACACCCATCCGGCATACGCCGAAGGATTCGCGCTCGAATGCGCGGCGATGAAGCGGGCCCGGGAGGTGCTGGGACTCACCAACGTGAAGCTGATGATTCCGTTCTGCCGGCGCCTCGAGGAAGGCGAGGCCGTCGTCAAGCGCATGACCGAGTTGGGCCTCACCCGCGGCCGGGATGGCCTCGAGATATACGTCATGTGCGAGATCCCGAACAACGTGCTGCTGATCGACGAGTTCAGCCGCACCTTCGACGGGTTCTCGATCGGCTCGAACGACCTCACCCAGCTCACTCTGGGGGTGGATCGCGACTCGGAACTGGTTGCCTTCGAATTCGACGAGCGCGACCCGGGGGTGCGGCGCATGCTGCAGCTGGCCGTCGAGGGGAGCCGGCGCAACGGCCGGCACTCCGGGATCTGCGGCCAGGCGCCCTCCGATTACCCGGAGATTGCCGCCGAGCTGGTGCGGCTCGGCATCGACTCGATCAGCTTGAATCCCGATGTGATCATCAAGACGACGCTCAACGTCCTCGAGCTCGAGAAAAAACTGCCGCGCCCCGAGTGAGCACCGCCGGCGTCTCCCCGGCGCGCATGTTGGCCCGGCGGATGCCGGCAGCCGGCGGCAAGAGGCGGGCCGCGGCGCGGCCCGCACCCCGACCCCGTCCGGCCTTGCAGCCGGGGGGTACCCTCGATACGATGATCTCGATGTTATCCGCCGGCCGCACGCAGGCCGCAGGACAATCGGCGCCCCCCTGCCCGCGCGATGACGAGGAGCCATGAGCCGCACGAACGGTGTCAGTTTTCTTTTCGATCTGGACGGCACGCTGGTCGACAGCGTCTATCAGCATGTGCTCGCCTGGCAACAGGCGCTGCACGCCGCCGGCATCGAGCTGTCGGTGTGGCGCATCCACCGGCGCATCGGCATGAGCGGCGGTTTGTTCACGGAGATGCTGCTGCGGGAGGTGAAAGCCGAGATCACCCCCGACCTTCTCGAGACGCTGCAGCGCCACCATACCGAAGCATACGCGAGCCTGGTGCAATGGGTGAGGCCCCTGCCCGGGGCAAAGGAGTTGCTCGCCTACCTCACCCGGGCGCGCATCCCCTGGGCGATCGCGACCAGTGGACGCATGAGCTCCGCGAAATACAATCTCCAGGCCCTGGGGGTCGATCCCGCACAGGCAGTCGTGATTACGCGCGATGACGTTCGCCATGCCAAGCCCGACCCGGACCTGTTTCTGGCGGCGGCCGGGCGGCTGGGTGTCGATATCCAGTCCGCCGCCATCGTCGGGGACAGCATCTGGGACATTCTCGCGGCGCGGCGCGCCCACGGCCTCGGGGTGGGTCTGCTCTCCGGCGGCTACGGCCAGGACGAGCTCGAGCGCTCCGGCGCGATACGGGTCTATGAGGATCCCGCGGATCTGCTGCGGCACATCGATGAGGTCGGCGGACGGCTCTGACCCCGAGGCGAAGCGGCAGCCGATGCGCCCCGCGTCGCCACCCTCCCACCGGGACGCAGCCGGGCACGGGCCCCATCCCGTGCATCCGGCGTATGACAGCCGGTCCCGTCGCCCGCGAAATGCCGGGCCGCGCCGCCCGAGACGGCTACTCGGCCGCGGGCGCCCGGGCGATGGCGCCACCCTTGCGGTGGGCGTGCCAGAGCTCCTGGATGGACTCGAGCGAGCGGCCCTTGGTCTCGGGCACGAAGCGCATCACGAACAGGGCGGCGAGCACCGAGCAGGCCCCGTAGATCCAGTAGGCGAAACCGTGGTTGAAACGCGCGTTCAAGTAGGCGCTGCCGTCCATCATCGGGAAGGTGAGCGAGACGATGAAGTTCATGATCCACTGCGCCGCGACCGCGATCGACAGCGCCTTGCCGCGGATCGCGTTCGGAAAGATCTCCGCAAGCATGACCCAAACTACCGGACCCCAGGAGAATGAGAACCCCATGATGTACAGCACCACCGCCGCAACGGCGAGATACGAGGGTCCGCGCGCCGCGGCCGCCGCGGTCTGTCCTGCAGCCGCGCTGACGAAATGCAGATCGAAAAGGCACCCGAGCAGGATCATGGCCGCGGCCATGACCAGCGCGCCGCTCACCAGCAGCGGCTTGCGGCCGAGCCTGTCCACCGTGAAGGTCGCCACCAGAGTGAACAAGGTCATGGCCACCCCGTCGAAAATCGCCGTTTCCCACAACGCCTGGTTGGTCGAGGCGCCCATGTTCTCGAACATGTGCGGCGCGTAGTAGAGCACGGCGTTGATGCCGACGACCTGCTGGAACACCGACAGCAGAATCCCCACCGCCAGCACCAGGACGCCGAAGCTCAACAAGGGACGAGTGTGCTCGACAAGCGTGCCCTTGATCTCCTCGAGGGTTCTTTGCGCGCCCTCGGCGCCGACCAGCCGCTTAAGGAGCGCCAGCGCCTGCGCGTCGCGATCCTTCAGCACCAGGTAACGCGGCGTCTCCGGCACGAACAGCATCGCGATGACCAGCAGCGTCGCCGGCACCGCCGCCGAGGCGAGCATGTGACGCCAGGCCGTCGTCATGAGATAGGCCCGGGTGTGGCCAGCCTGGATGGCCGCGTTGACGAAGTACACGAGCATGATGCCGACGACGATCGCGATCTGCTGGAAAGTGACCAGCATGCCGCGCGTCTGCGGCGGAGCGACCTCCGCGATGTACATCGGCGCCAGCATCGAAGCCATGCCGATCGCCACGCCGGCCAAGGTTCGATAGGCAAGAAAGGCCGGCAGCGCGTGATAGCCGCTTGCGCCGAACAGGCTCCAGATGAACTGCGGGTAACCCGCCCCGAGGGATGAGAAAAAGAACAATATGCCGGCGATGAGCAAGCCTGACTTGCGCCCGATACGGGTCGAAATCGGCCCGGCGAGTCCCGCGCCGATTGCGCAGCCCACGAGCGCAATCGAGATGGCCAGGCCAGAGAGGAAGTTCGCGCTCGCCTCGGTGAGGTGGCGCGGAGCAACGAAATTATGTGTGATCGCGCTCGTGACCCCCGAGATCACCGCCGTGTCGTAGCCGAACAGCAGACCGCCGAGCGTCGCGGCGGCCGTCAATCCGACCACGAGCCTCGTATTGCCTTTGTCCATTGCACCCCCGCTGTGGTATCGCTACCATCCTCCGGCCTGTGCCGCTTGTCAAGCAGGCGCCGGGCGCGCTCAATCGACCGCCCCCTTCGGCCTGGCCGCCGACTCGCGCGCCACCAGCTCGTAAGCGACCAACCGGTGCGGGGACTCGGCGGCCCCGTGTCCATTGCCGCCGCGCACCGCGCTCACCAACAGATCCACCGCCTCGCCGGCCATCTGTGCGATCGGTTGATGGATGGTGGTGAGCCCCGGCCAGATGGTCGAGGCGATCAGGCTGTCATCGAATCCCACGACGGTCAGGTCGTGCGGCACTTCCAGGCCGCGCCGGTGCGCTTCGGCCATGACGGCCGCCGCCATGTCATCGTTGCTGGCGAAGATCGCGGTCGGCAGCGGCTCGGCGGCCAAGAGCTTGCGCGCCGCATCGAGCCCGGAGCGGAAGGTGAAGAAGCCCTGCTCGACGCGCGGGGCCGGCAGGTGGCCGGCTTCCTGGACGACGGAGGAGAACCCGCGCCAGCGCTCCTCGCTCGCCGTCTGATTGGGGTGCCCTTTGATGAAGCCGAGCCGCTCGTGCCCGAGGGCGAGCAGGTAGCGGGTCATCTCCTGCGCCGCCGCGAAATCATCTATGCGCACGCACAAGAGCTCCGGCGGCGGGCGCCCGGCGGCCACCGCCACGATCCGCATGCGCGCCGCCTGCAGCTCTGCGCGGATGACGGCAGACTCGCACAGCGGCGGCGGCAACACCGCGCCGACCGCGCCGCCCGAGACCAGCCGGCGGACCGCGCGGCGGGAGGCTGCGGGGGTGAGCTCGCACTTCTCCAGCACGAGCTGCACGCCGTGCCGGGTGGCGGCATCGAGCGCGCCGACCAGGAATTCGCTGAGGTACGAGGCGCTCGGGTTGCCGTAGAGCAGGCCCATGCGCTCGCCGCGGGCGCTGGCGAGATTGCGGGCGGCGATATTCGGGGAGTAGCCGAGGCGCCGCACGGCCTGCAGCACCGTCTGGCGCGTGGCGGCGCTCACATACTGGTTGCCGTTGACGACCCGTGAGACGGTCATCGGCGACACGCCGGCATAACGGGCCACGTCCTTGATGGTTATGCTGCCGCGGGCGCCGCTGCGGGCTTTGCGTGCCGGTTTGTTCATCTGCAGATGATCGGACGTCTCTCCGCGTTGTTATCCGACAACGCACGGCCGGCGAACATTATCACACGCCCGCACTGTCACAGCAGGGCATTCGCCAACTCGCGCAGCGCCGGATTGCACGGCCGGATCGCGCTATGATATCGATATCATCGCCGGTCGGCGCAATTTAAGCGCACGGCAGGCGGCCGCCCCCGCGGGACCGCCGGGCTCAGCCCCGTGTGCTTGCGCGCGCGGCGCGCAGGCCGTCCCGGGCCTCGGGCGCCGTTGCCCGCATGAGGCCGCGCGCCTGCCCTTCCCGGCCCGCTCGATCCGCCGTTCGGCGCGGCGCCCAAAGAGCGCGGCCGGCGAAAACCTCACCAGTCCCACATCGTGCCGTCCTCGAGCCGCGCGATCGGCAGCTGCCTGGGGCTGTAGGGGTAGCGCTGCGCGAGCTGCTCATCGATGTCGACGCCGTGACCGGGGCTTTCCCCGCAGTACAACCGTCCATCGCGGAACGTATAGTCATGCGGGAAGACCTCGAGGGTCTGCTCCGTGTGATGCATGTATTCCTGGATGCCGAAGTTCGCCACCCACGTGTCGAAATGCAGCGCCGCGCCCATCGTGACCGGCGAGAGATCCGTGGCGCCGTGAAACCCGGTGCGCACCTGATACAGTCCGGCGAGGTCGGCGATCCGGCGCACGTGCGTGACACCCCCTGCGTGCACGATCGACGTGCGAATGAAGTCGATGAGCTGTCGCTCGATGAGGCCCTTGCAGTCGAAGATGGAGTTGAACACCTCGCCCACCGCGAGCGGCGTTACCGCGTGGCGGCGGATGAGCTCGAAGCCGGCGGGATTGTCCGCCGGCGTGGCATCCTCCAGCCAGAAGAGTCGATAGGGCTCGAGGTCGCGGGCGAGCCTCGCTGCCTCTATCGGCGCGAGGCGGTGATGCACATCGTGCAGCAGTTCGAGCGAGCGGCCGTGGTCGGCGCGCAGCCGATCGAAGAGCTTCGGCACCAGCTCGAGATATGCAGGACTCGACCAGAGCGTCTCGGCCGGCAGCTCGCTCTCGGCCGGCTCGTACGCGTTTTTCTCGCGGGTGACGCCGTAGGGCTTCTTCAGTCCCGGCACGCCGCATTGCGCGCGCACGGCACGGTAGCCCATCGAGACGAACCGCGCCACTTCCGCGCTCGCTTCCTCGATATCGCGCCCGCTGGCGTGGCCGTAGACGAGCACGCCCTCGCGCGAGCGGCCGCCGAGGAGCCGGTACAGCGGCAGGCCCGCCATCTTGCCGAGAATGTCCCACAGCGCCACGTCGACCGCCGCGATTGCCGTCATGGTGACCGGGCCCCGCCGCCAATACGCGCCCCGATAAAGGAACTGCCAGGTATCCTCGATGCAGCCGGCGTCGCGCCCGATGAGATTCGGGATGACGTGGTGCTCGAGATAAGCCGCCACGGCGAGCTCGCGCCCGTTGAGCGTGGCGTCCCCCAGCCCGAACACGCCCGAGCGTGTCTCGACTTTCAGCGTGACGAAGTTGCGTCCCGGAGAGGTAACGATGACGCGCGCCGCGACGATCTGCCGATCCCGCACGGACCCTTGCAACACCGACTGAGCGATACTCATGGAGAAAATGCTCCGCCTTGACTCGTGAATTCGGTCAATTCAACAGACGCCGAGCCACCCCGGCGGCCCGTGGGCCGCAGCGCGGATCGTTCCGTCCGCGCAGCGGTTGCGACCCGAGCCGCATGATTCACGAGCTCCGCCCGCGTGCGGGAACGGGGCCCCGCCGAGTGATCGCACCGCTCATGAATATGACCCGGCTAGATATCGTGAACCGGCGTCCATCGCGGCGCCAGCGCGTGCATTACCGCGAGCGCCAGCAGATACATGCCGCCCGCCGTGATGAACAGCAACGTATAGCTGCCGGTCGCCTGCAGGACAAATCCCACCGCCGTCGAGACGAGGGCGCCCGAGACCGCTCCGGCGAAGCCGCCGATGCCGACGACCGACGCGACTGCCGCGCTCGGATACAGGTCCGAGGTGGTGGTGAAGAGGTTGGCGGACCACCCCTGGTGGGCGCCCGCCGCCAGCCCGATCAGCGCGACCGCGCCCCACAGGTGATGCATCGAGGGCGCAAAGACGATCGGCACCACGGCGAGTGCGCAGACGAGCATCGCCCCCTTGCGCGCCGTGTTGAGGCGCAGGCCGAGCCTGAGAAACCATCCAGCGAGCCAGCCGCCGGCGATGCTGCCGGCATCGGCCATCAGGTAGACCACCACAAGCGGCGGGCCGAGCTCGGTGAGGTCGAGCCCGTAGCGGTGGTGAAAGAACTTCGGCAGCCAGAACAGGAGGAACCACCAGACGGGGTCGGTGAGGAACTTCCCGGCCGCGAACGCCCACGTCTGCCGGTGACGCAGCAGATGCATCCACGGTACACGCGCGCGTGGCGCCGGCTCATCGCCGTCGCTGCGGATGTACTCGAGCTCCCGCGCCGACACACGGCGGTCGCTTCCGGGCGAACGGTAGAAGAGAAGCCAGGTGAGCAGCCACAGCAGGCTGAGCACGCTCGTCATGAGGAAGCCGGACCACAAGCCCCAGAGGGACACCACGATCGGCACGGCGATCGGCGCTATGATCGCGCCGATGTTCGACCCCGCGTTGAACAGGCCTGTAGCAAAGGCCCGCTCGCGGCGCGGAAACCACTCGGAGACCGTCTTCACCGCCGCCGGAAAATTGCCCGACTCGCCCAGCCCCAGCAGGAAGCGCACGGCCGCGAAGGCGAGGACCGTGCGCACCAGCGCATGGCTCGCGGCCGCCACCGCCCATATCGAGATCGAGAGCGCATAGCCGATGCGCGTGCCGAGCCTGTCGATGATTGCGCCGGCGAACACGAGGCCGATGGCATACGCGCTCTGGAAGGAGGCGACGATGTAGCCGTAATCGACCTGCGTCCAGCCGAGCACGTGCCCGAGCGTGGGCGCGAGCACGCCAAGCACCTGCCGGTCAACGTAGTTGAGCGTCGTCGCCCAGAACAGCAAGCCGCAGACACCCCAGCGGACGCGCCCGACAGGCTCGGTAATCGACGCTGCAGCGAGCTCAGGCGATTCGATCGGTCACTCCTCTTGCGCGCCCGGCCGGGCGCTCACGGCCGCGGCGCCAGGCCAATGAGGCTATGCGGCTCTATCCGCAACTCGTAGCCGTATGCCCGCCTTGCGCCCGCCCTCGCGCGCGCGCCAGCCAAGCGTCCCGCGGCCGCCGGCTCGCCGGTCAAGTCCACACCGGCGCTCAGGTCCTCGAGGTGGGCCGATCCGTCGGTCACGCGGACGGCAACCGGATGGTTGCGATAGGATTCGATCACCAGAGCGCCGTTGTCGTATTCGAACAGGCTCACTCGCGCCGGCCCCGCCAGGCGCGGCAGCCCCGGCGTGAGGTAACGCCTGAGCGCATCGAGCACCCGAGGCGGCAGAGAGTAGAAGTCGTTCTGCTCTTCGGGCACGTTGAGCACGTACAGCACTCCCTTGCCATAGTGGTCCATGAGCAGCAGCGGCACGCCGCCGTCATCGTCGAGTCCGCGTATCACGGCCCAGTCCTCGTTGGTATAGAAGTGAATCAGCGGGAAGAGGATGGGCCGGCTGTGGCCGAGCATCGTGCCCGCGCCGAAGCCGTAGCCCTGTACATAGGCGGTGGGCGCGGCGATCGAATGGGTGACGCGCATGTCCGTGACCTGATCGAAGCCCCTCCTCTGCAGCACACGCAGCAGTCCCGAGGTGATGATCACCCGGTCTCCGGCCAGCAGGTGCGATTCGATCTGCGCGATGATGCGCGGATCCTGCTGCGCCGCTTCCGTGAGGAACACGGTGCGGGCCTTCGGCCAATACGGGTACATCTCGATCGGCACGCCGATCATGCCGAGCATCTCCGGCAGGAAGTCCTCGCCGCTCGAGTCAAGCGGCCGGTAAGTGGCCAGACCGCGCGGCTCGCCGAGGTGGCCGGCGAGCCGATCGACCTGACGCAGCGCGTAGGCGGCCACGTCGGCGAGCCGCGGGTATTTGAAGCCCGGCGTGCCGGGAGCACCGCAGCACTTGCTCATCATCCGCAAGTAGTTGAACGTGGTCGGCAGATCCTCCCAGGCGGCGCGGTTCTTCGGATTGGCGATCCTGAGGAGACTCGAGTACTCGAACAGGTTGATCGCCGGCGCCTTGGCGAGAATCGTGTCCCAAAGCTGCTCGGCGTAGCGGTCGAGGTAATGCATCGCGATCGGATCGACCCAGCCCCCGCCGTTCCTGCCCGGGGCGATGTTCTCGAAGTAGCGGAAGATCTCGTAGCTCTCGTAGGGCAGCAGCTGTTGATCGGTGGTCGGGGCGTAGCGCGTCTCGTCCCCGGTCCAGATTTCCGGAAAGATCTTCGGCTCGTTCTTCAGGTCAAAGCCCATCCCCTGGAAGGAAGGATAGAAGTTCGGGAACTTGATGATGACCCGCACCCGCGGGTTGGCTGCCCGGGCCGGCTTCAGGATGAGATGGCGCGAAACCCAGTCCATGGTCTGCATGCGGTATTCGGACCAGGACCGCGCACCCTTGGCGGCGATGTCCGCCCCGCTCTTGGTGTTGAAAAAGTACAGGTCATCGAGGATGAACTCGTTGAAGTGCCGTGCCGTGAGCGCCGACATTCGCCGCACGAGCGCGCGGTCCTGCGGCAGCGCATAATCGAGGGTACGGATCTGCCCGTGCCCGCCCGCAGCGAGCATCGCCATGCCGCCGGCGACCGCGACACCGCGGGAGAGGAAGAAGTGCTTGACTCGCTCGAGCTGCGCGCCGTCGGCGCTCACCCCCGCCCGATAACTCTCGATGAACACCTGATCGACGTGCAGCGCCGAGCTGATCGCCTGCCAGCTCGAGCGCATCCACCCCGGATCGGCCGCCATGCGTTGGACGACGCGCACGGGAATGTAGACCGTGACCTTGAAGTGCCTGAATGGCCGGGGGGCGGCCGGGCACGCGGCGCTCGCCAGCAACAGCATGAGC
The DNA here is from genome assembly GCA_021845825.1 of Pseudomonadota bacterium. Taxonomy (GTDB): domain Bacteria; phylum Pseudomonadota; class Gammaproteobacteria; order Steroidobacterales; family Steroidobacteraceae; genus 13-2-20CM-66-19. The sequence goes on from JAJZVF010000087.1 coordinate 11,102, forward strand.
GCCCCGAGCCAACGTCTGTTTTTCAAGCTTCCCCCTATGTCTCGCGGTCGGGCGCCGGCTGCTGCGCCACGCGCGCCATGATAGCGCTCCCATTTCAGCTTGGCAATTCCCGCTCGGACCTTGGATCGAGCGGAAAAGAGCCTCGACCGGCACATGCTTTGCGATATGATATCGGTATCACATTCATCGTGGACAAGGGGGATGATCGTGTCGCGTTCCCGCATTTCACGCCCCGGCGAGCTGTGCATGCTCGCCCTGGCACTCGCTGCGGTCTTGGGGCTGCGGGCTCAGGCGGCCATCGCGGCCGATCAGCCGCTCTACAAGGACCCGCATGCACCGGTCGCCGCCCGCGTGAAGGATCTGCTGCGGCGCATGACGCTGGCGGAGAAGATCGCGCAGATCACCTCGATCTGGGAAGACAAGTCGGCGATCGAAAACGCCGCCGGAGATTTCGATCCGGCCAAGGCGGCGCGCAATTTCCCCGACGGCATCGGCCAACTCGCCCGGCCCGACGATTACACACCTGAGAACCAGTACCGGCTGCGCACCACTGCGCAGACCATCCGCTTCGTCAACGCCGTGCAGCGCTTCCAGATCGAGCATACGCCCCTCGGCATTCCCACGCTGTTTCACTCCGAGGGGCTGCACGGCTATGTGGCGCGCGGCGCGACCAGCTTCCCGCAGGCGATCGCGCTCGCGAGCACGTGGGATCCGGCGCTCATCACGCGGGTGTTCCGCGTGGTGGCGCGCGAAGCGCGCGCCCAGGGCATCGGCATGCTGCTCACGCCCGTGATCAACCTCGGCCGCGATCCGCGCTGGGGACGGATCGAGGAAACCTTCGGCGAGGACCCCTATCTCGTCTCACGGATGGGCGTCGCGGAGGTGCGCGGTCTGCAGGGCAGGCGGTTGCCCCTTGGGGCCGGTCACGTGCTCGCCGTCCTCAAGCACTTCGCCGGCTACGGCGTGCCGCAAGCAGGCACCAACGTCGGCCCGGTGGAGCTCACGCACTGGGCGCTGCGCGGGATGTAC